>CAVOEV010000047.1:0-22869 GCA_963694825.1 Planctomycetota bacterium | reverse complement strand
GCCAGCAGCAGCATTCGTACGGTCAACCCGATCGGGCGTCCGTGTCCAAGCTGGTACCAAGCCATGAGCAATTCGGTGCAGGAAGGGGCGGTTTGATAGTGTTTTGCACCTGCCGCTGCAAGACCGGATCATTCGGCACCACCCCCCGACTTCGACGCCAGTTCCCACCCACAACCACAACGAATGGTCTATTTTCCAACCTTTCGGATTGATACAATTCAGCAGCAGTGGCCCGAGCGTGTAGCTGCTCGGATTGGTTGCCCCGGACGGAACACAACTGAGGTGAAACGATGAGTATCACGATTACCGAAAAGGCCGCGGCCGAAATGTCGCGAGCATTGGAAGAAAAAAGTCTGTCGGTCGACGAGCATGTGCTGAGAATCGGAGTGGCCGGCGGCGGCTGCAGCGGGTTCGAATACAAACTGGCCTTTGACGACAAGGTCGATGAAGCACAAGACGAAGTCTCGACACAACACGGCCTCCGACTCGCCGTCGACCGCAAGAGCCTGCTGTTCCTCGATGGAACCACCATCGACTGGTACGACGGACTCGAAAAACGTGGCTTCACGTTCAGCAACCCCAACGCAGAACAATCCTGCGGCTGCGGAACCAGCTTCTCCTGCTGAACCGACTACCGATCGCCACAACCCGACGACTCCAACCCGACCACTGAAATTCGGTCGTAGGCAAGTTGTCTTTCCGATACGGGGTTCGATCGGCCGTGAGGCCTTTTGAGAAGAACCGGCCGCAGGATCCTGCATGATCCTGCACCATGAGGAACATCGGAACGAGTTCCGGAGAGCAATTGAGACTCCCATGATGAGGTTTGAAGGACAGGTCGGCTTGGTCACCGGAGCATCCTTGGGGATCGGACGAGCCACGGCGATCGCCTTGGCTCGAAGTGGAGCCGACGTCGGTATCAACTACCGCTCGCACACCGACGCGGCGATGGAGGTGGTCGAGGAAATCGAGAAGCTGGGTCGGCGGGCCGTGCTGCTGCAGGCCGATGTGTCCGACCAGGAGGCGGTCGAGGGCATGGTGGCTCACACCACCGAAGAACTCGGCCGACTCGACCTGTTTGTCTCGAATGCCGCCTACAGCGATCGTGAACTGATGATCGATGCCGACATGGACGGGTTTCGTCGCACGATCGATGTCTCGATGTGGGGAGCGTTCTACGGGCTCAGAGCCTCCGCTCAACAAATGGTCAAACAGGGAGATGGCGGCTCGGTCGTCATCGTCAGCTCGCCACACGCCGTGATCGCCATCCCCTCCTCGATGGCCTACAACATGTCCAAGGCCGCCATCGATCACATGGCCCGGACCGCCTCGATGGAACTCGCTCCACACCGCATCCGAGTCAATATCGTGCACCCCGGCTGGATCGACACTCCCGGAGAACGAAAGTTCTTCACCGAAGAACAACTCGAAGACGGTGCCGCCGACCTGCCGCTGAAACGGTTGGGGACCGCCGAAGAAATCGCCGAAAGCATCACCTTCATCCTCGGACCACAAGCCAGCTACATGACCGGAAGCACGACGACTATCGATGGAGGCGTCTCGCAGCCGTGGTGGTCCAATCGAGCCGAAGGCAAACAGTAAGAGAACCACACACGCAGACACAACTACACACACTAAGGAGCTCGGTCCGATGAGTGGCGATGCGATTCAAAGCGTCCTGAAGGAGGATCGTCAATTCCCGCCGTCCGAGTCTTTCGCGGCCGACGCGCATATCTCGAGCCTCGAGCAGTACCAGGAAATGTGGCAACGGGCCAAGGACGACCCGGATGGGTTCTGGGGCGAATTGGCTCGTGAAAATCTCGATTGGTTTGAACCCTTCGAGACCGTGTCGGAAGGCGACATGCCCGACACCAAGTGGTTCACCGGCGGCAAGATCAACGTCACCCACAATTGCCTCGACCGACATCTCGACAGCTGGCGAAAGAACAAGGCGGCGATCATCTGGGAGGGGGAGCCGGGCGACACTCGAGTCCTGCGCTACCAGGACCTCTACCGCGAAGTCTGCCGGTTTGCCAACGTGTTGAAGCAGCTCGGAGTCGAAACCGGCGACCGAGTGACACTCTATATGCCGATGATCCCCGAATTGGCGATCGCGATGCTCGCCTGTGCCCGCATCGGAGCGGTGCATTCGATCATCTTCGGAGGCTTCAGTGCCGAGGCCGTCGCCGACCGCAACAACGACGCTCAGGCCAAACTCGTCGTCACGGCCGACGCCGGCTGGCGACGAGGCAAGGAACTGCCACTGAAACAGGCCGTCGACAAGAGTCTCGAAAACTCGCCATCCGTCGAAAAAGTCGTCGTCGTCAGGCGAACCGGCTACGACGTCGACATGGTGCCCGACCGCGACTACTGGTGGCACGACCTGATGGACAACGTGTCGAGCGAATGCGAAGCGACTCCGCTCGACTCCGAACACCCACTCTTCATTCTCTATACCTCCGGCTCGACCGGAAAACCCAAGGGCGTGCTGCACACCACCGCCGGATACCTGCTGGGCACCACGATGACCTCACGCTGGGTCTTCGACCTCAAGGACGACGACACCTACTGGTGCACCGCCGATATCGGCTGGATCACCGGCCACAGCTACATCGTCTACGGCCCGCTCGCCAACGGAGCCACCACGGTGATGTACGAAGGAGCTCCCAACTGGCCCGATGAAGGACGGTTCTGGAATATCGTCGAAAAGTACAAGGTCTCGATCTTCTACACCGCACCCACCGCCATTCGAGCCTTCATCAAGTGGGGCGACGATTGGCCCGGACAAGCCGACCTCTCGAGCCTCAGACTGCTGGGCACCGTCGGAGAACCGATCAACCCCGAGGCCTGGATGTGGTACCGGAAAGTGATCGGAGCCGAAAAATGCCCGATCGTCGACACCTGGTGGCAAACCGAAACCGGCAGCATCATGCTCAGCCCACTACCCGGTGTCACCACGACCAAGCCGGGCAGCTGCACCATGCCACTGCCTGGTGTCGTTCCCGATATCGTGACCAAGGATGGCGAAAGCCTGGACGACAACCTCGGTGGACTGCTCGTCCTGAAACAGCCTTGGCCGTCCATGCTCAGAACGCTCTACGGTGACCACGATCGGTTCCTAGAGACCTACTTCAGCGAAATACCCGGTTCGTACTTCGCCGGGGACGGGGCCCGGAGAGACGAAGACGGATGTTACTGGATCATGGGCCGAGTCGATGACGTACTCAACGTCGCCGGACACCGACTCAGCACCATGGAAATCGAAAGTGCACTCGTGGCACACCCGCAGGTCGCCGAAGCCGCCGTCGTCGGATTCCCGCACGAACTCAAGGGCGAAGGCATCTGCTGCTTCGTCACGATGACCGTCGAAGACCAATCCGAAGAACTCAAAGCCGAACTGATCGCGCATGTCCGCAATCAAATCGGAGCCATCGCCACGCCCGACCAGATCCGTTTCGCCGCCGCCGTGCCCAAGACTCGCAGTGGGAAAATCATGAGACGGTTGCTCAGGGACATTGCGGCGGGACGTGAAGAGGTCGGTGACACGACGACGCTCGAAGACTACACAGTGCTCACCTCGCTCCGAGACGACGAGTAACCCAGCAGACCGACTCCGTGCCACGAAAAACGCTCCGCACACTCTTCGACTACTCGGCGTTCCTGATCGCAGGAACGCTGGTCGCCTTCACGTGGGCCAACATCGATCTCGATTCCTATAGCTCATTCGTCAACGCACCACTGTTCGACACCACTGAACATCTCGAAGCGGGATCGGATCAGCCTGCCGAGCATCCTGAGTCGGAATCGCATGGGCCCAATACGGTCAAGGGCCTGGTCAATCACATCCTGATGTGCTTCTTCTTCGCACTCGCGGGGAAGGAAATCTGGGAAGCACTGCTACCCGGTGGACACCTCTCCAGCCCCCGAAAAGCCGGGATGCCGCTGTTGGCCACCGCCGGTGGAATAATCGGGCCGGCTCTCCTTTATGTCGCCGGTTGCGCCGTACTCAATGAACCCGACCTGGTCGACGGCTGGGCCGTGCCCTGCGCCACCGATATCGCCTTCAGCTTCCTGATTGCACGGTACATCTTCGGAGCCGGACACCCGGCGATTCCCTTCCTGCTGCTCGTCGCCGTCGCCGATGACGCCGTCGGGCTGATTATCCTAGCCACGGTGTACTCCTCCGGTGGCAACCTGATGGGGTTCCTGGCTTGCGTCGTGGCCGCCGTCGCCATCGGCTTGCTGCTGAATCGACAGGGCGTCAAGTCCTTCTGGCCCTACCTCCTCGTCCCGGGAATCATCAGCTGGTACGGGTTTCACATCGGTGGCGTGCACCCCGCACTCGCTCTGATCCCCGTGATCCCCACCATGCCACACGCCAAACGCGACATCGGACTGTTTCGCGAAGAAGAAGGGCGCCGCCAAGACACACTCAATGCCTTCGAACACTGGTGGCACAACCCCGTCGAACTGATCCTCGGAGCCTTCGGGCTGGTCAACGCCGGAGTCGCACTCGGAAGCGCGGGGGCAGCCACTTGGCTGGTGCTCGGCGCACTGCTGATCGGCAAACCCGTCGGCATCACGCTGTTTGCCATGCTCGGCCGCTGCTGCGGTCTGGCACTGCCACGTGGAATGACCGCAAAGGATGTCCTCGTCATCGGGACCGCCGCCGGAGTCGGCTTCACCGTCGCACTGTTCGTCAGTGGCGTCGCGTTCGCAAAAATGCCCGATGCCAAGGACGCCGCCAGCATGGGAGCACTCGGATCCTTCGCCGGCATGTTCCTCACCCTCATCGTCGCACGACTGCTCAAGGTCAAGAAAACAACGAACTGACCCGCGGACCCTACTCGAACAGCTCGCCCGGCAGATCCTCTCCACCAGTAATCGACCGGTACAAACTCTCGGCCAAGCTACGCCAGACCACCTCCGGCTCGACCACCTCGCAACCCCGCGACCTCGCTTCGATCAACACCTCGGTGTCCTCGCGACCAGCCGCCACGTCGATGACTCGCATCGGAGGCCGAAGGAACGACGGGTTGAGTTGTCCTCGGCCAGGACCCAGCTCCAACTCCGGATCGGCCAACACCACCACATCCACCAGCGTGTCGTAGAGATTCTGAGAAGGAACAAACCTCGCACCGCTCGCCGCAGCCAATTGTCGAGCCGTCACATCGTCGCCGCCGGCGACGCTGACCAATCCCTTCCGACGTGTGACTCCGAAGATCATCGTCCGAGCCAGTGGGCCGGTGCCGATCACCAACACGTTTCGCCGGTCCAGAGGACGCTCGCCGCCATCCGCAAACGTCGACTCCAACGCCAGCAAAGCCGCACGCCACAAGCACCCGAAACCACGCCAGACACCCTTCTGGTGCAGCAACAGGTCCACCGGGCCATCATCCCCCAACGCCTCCTCACGACTCTCGGCCAGTTCACTCAGCCGAAAATCACCCGCAGCCTGTCCCACCACTCCACCCACCTTCAACAACTCCAGCATCCGCTTCAGACGACTCGTGTCCTCCCACGCCAACGGCAACCAGCGAACGTCCAATCCACCGGCCTCGGCTGCCCGGTTGAACACACCAACCAGCTCCATCGTCGCGGCATCAAATCCGTCGATCCCAATGAAACGCGTCGCAGCACCGATCGATCGCCAACGATGGATCTCGTCCAACTCGCCCACAGTCGGCTGGCCCGCATACGCCTCCATCCCTCGCTCCAAGGCCGCGTAGATCCACGGAGACCCGTACTTGCGGCACAACAGTGAAAACGTCAGGCCGCAGGGACCCAGGCCCATGCCGACCACCGGCAAGTCACGCTTCTGACTGACCGTCGACAACAACGGCCAAGCCGCCTCGAGTGTCTTTGTCGGCCAGGTGAACTTGACCACGTCGGCATCCGCTTCGCGAGCCGAATCGAAGATCGAGTCGATCTCGTCTCGAGTCGTCCCCAGGGGCTCGTAGAGACTCGTGAAAGACACTACCCGCTTGGTCGTCCCGTATCGTGGCACCTTGCGGGCGATGTCCAGATCGAGCTCGATCCACTCGGGCTCCGCCACGATCGCCTGACGCAACAGCTGCAACCGCTCCGACTCGTCTCCCGTCCACTGGCCGCCGTCTTGAGACCGCCGGCAGGTGATCAGGATCGGTTTCTCGACCGACTGAATCAAGTCGGCAATGTCCGGCGACTTGACCAGATGGTCCAGACACAACTCGATCAGGTCACACTGACGCGATGCGTTGAGCAGGTCGGCCTTCGCCAGACGTCTCGATACGGGAGTCACCGAAATACAAATCATCGCTTCCACCTGCCTCTCTCACAGCCACTAGCAATCCCCAACTCCAGCAACCCCGGACTCCTCGCAACCGATCAGTCGGCAACGCTGTGTTCGAGGATCAAGTCGTACACGCTCCGGGCCTTGTCGTAGGCCACCTCGGCCGCCCCGCGATCACTCTCCCGGATCCGACCCTTCTTCTGGTCCCAACAGACGTCCACCGCCTTGCGGCACCAACGAGCACTGCGGCGACTGGCCCGAATCGGCTTCTCGTCAATCTCGACAAACACCGGATTGGTGTGCACCGACGGAAAAATCCGCACCGCCACCCAACTCGAATGCTCCAACTCAATGTCGAACTTCAACGACCGAGTCGTCCCGTCCGCTTCGATCACCTTCCTCGCAACCGGATAGCCGTTCACGATCACCTCGACCGGCACCGTCCGCCCCGACCCCAGCCTCGAACGCTCGATGTGCCAGTACGGTTTCTGGTCCAGACGACGACCGCGAATCGACTTGGTCAGGGCAGTCGGAACCGGCTCCAACCGAGCCGCCACGTCAAAGCGGACCTTGACCTTGCCAGGTTTCTTCAAATTCAGTTGGCTGATCGCACCCCCAGACCCCCCTTCACCAACCGCCACGTCGTCGACTCGGAAGTCCAGAATGTGCGACCGCCCGTCGCCACAATAACTGCGGCCGTCACGGACTCCGGCGATCCAGTTGTCAAAGGTCAATGGCTGGTTCTTGTCCAGCTTCACGTAAACGCGGCCCAGCCCCACCTTGTCGCCATAAATGCAGGGAAAGTCCGTCTCTCCACTGATCCTCGAACGGAAACCACAGTTGAGCGTGTGGTACCAAATGTTCAGCTCCCAGACACTGGGCGTGTCGACGGCCGAGATGAAATGGCACACGTCGTGAACCACTGTCACGATGAACTCGTTGGCTCCGATCCCGTCGAATGGCGGCATCGCGTAGTCCGGCAACGTGTCGGCGGCCCGCCCCGTCCAACCCATCGGCACGCGACGGTAATTCACGAATTCCCGCTTGCCGTCGGGCGTGTAGTCCGGCAAGGCCAACCCCCAGCCGCTGTGACTGTATCCAACCACCCCACCCTGCCGCTTGCCCCACTCGAGCACCGGCAAAGTCCAACTGGGCCACTCCTCGATCAGCTTCGCCCCCGGGTAGTCGTCTTCGGTCAGCCGCAACAGGCACAGGTGCCCGGCGTGTGAACTGGGGAACCCGCTCACTTCGACATCGTATCGCATCAGATTCAACGGCCGAGACAACGACGACGTGCGACCTTCGAAGTACTGTTTCTGAGAATACCAGCAGGGGCCCCACGAGAGCACACAGCCGACGTTGAGATCTTCGCCAAGAATATGACGCATCATGTCCGCCGGAGTCACTCCCTCGGTCGGGCTGTCGTAATGTGCACAACCGGCAGCGTGGACGTGATGGTCGCCGGAAAACCAACGGCGAGTTGCCGGATGGATCCAACGCTCCAGACGAAAATCAGCCTTGAAACTGGCTACACCACTCGGCACCACCAGCCTGTACGTCTGAGACACGTACTCCGGACCTCGCGAGACCTCGACCCGGTACTCGCCCGGTGGCAAATGCACGCTCTCGCCGTCTGCACGGTAGACCTGGTTGTGGAAGAAGAAGTCCGGAGCCATGCGGCGGGCAGGATTCGGATAAATGCGGCCCTGAAAGTCGCGGATCACCAAAGCCATCATCGTCGGACTGCCGTCAATGTCCCGGATCCCCAACGACACCTCGACCGCCGGAATGCACTCGAACAAAATCGCCACCTCGCTGCGGAAACCCAGGTCCTGAGTCCCCTGCCCGACATGGAACGACAACTTCGCTTCGCGACGACCAACGTCGCGGCTGTACAACTGCAGGATGCGATACTCGAGTTCGAGGCCCGATAGAGTCGGACGCAACGGTTGTCGCTTGAACAACGCAATGTCCAGAAACCGCTGCCCCACGTCCGACTGCTGCACCAACTTCGCCTTCGTCGAAGGACGCTGACGAGTGCCTCGACCTCGCATGTAGACTGGCAATGCCTGAGGACTGTCCGTCTGCAAACTCGCCGTCACACCCGCCTCGTTGTGCACCTTCACCAGGAACGTCCGCCAGCCCTGCTGGATCAACTGACGCTTCGCCACTCCCTCGGCCACCTTCACACGACTCTCGGCATTGATGTGCACGCCCACCAGACAGTATCGGTCCAACACCGACTGGATCCGTTGGATCGCCGAATCAGCCTTCGGGTCCGCATACGCCTTGTTCAATGCCAACAGATCCGACTCCAGCAATGGCGTCCCAGCGTACTTCAACGCCTCGACCAATCGCTTCGTCGCCGCCACCAACGGCTGACGCTCGACCGAAACCACTTCGGGCAATTCACCAGCAGCAACCGACCCCGGCCCCGACAACACGCCGGCCAGTACGCAGCACACTGCCAGCCACAAGACGCGAATCGATGCCGATGACGAGGCTTGTGACGGCTGAGCATGATTCACGAGCGACATGAGAGCAGTCTCCAAAGTGGCACAACAGGTCGATGCGGCACTCATTGTGCGACTCTCAATCGACGATCGCAAGCACCTCGGCCCAATCACCCATCAGAGCGTCAGACAAGATTCAGTCGAGACTACGGCCCGAGTCGTCCCCAGCATCCGCACTCTCGATGCGACGTAGGACGGTGACCGGTTGAGACGCCAGTTCGGCATCGAGCGTGCGGATGTCGTCGGGCCCCGGAAGACTGACCAGCGACCCATCCGAAAGCACATCCAGATTCGTCAGCACGATCAACTCGTCTTCCTTCAGTACTCCCGCTTCGACCAATGCCAACGTCTGAAGAGTTGTGATCCTCGACCCCGTCCCATCCACCAGGATTCGACGCTCAATCGTCCGCACCTCAGTCGCCGCATCCTCCTTCGACAAGCCTCCCAATACGCTCGACTCGATCTCAACCGCCGCTGGCTTCACCACCCACACGAACTGACGACCCTGCTTGTCGACGGCGATCGCGTCGCGAGGGATCACGACGGCCCGAGCAATCACCTGGCCGGATATCCTTGTGTGCACAAATGTCCCGGGAACTAAGGGCCGCGACTGCTTGTGATTGTCGACCAGCACGAAGGCACGACCCGTTCGAGTCCGCTCGTCAACCTCCGGAGCCAACCGCACCACTCGACCACTCCAACTCGACTCACCAGTCTCCTCGGTCGCCAACTCCACCAATGGCCCCGAACCCGACTCGAGCAATCCACGCACCCGCTCGTAGGCCGTCGCGGCCAAGGAGACCGGAATCTCGATCCGACTGTCGTCCACAAGCCGCACCAAAGCTTCGCCCGGTCGCACGTACTGACCCTGCTCGACATGCACGTCGCCCAATACGCCGCCAAAAGGAGCCACCACAGTGGCTCGCTTCAGCTCGAGTTCGGCCAGTGACAAATCCGACTGATGGACCGCGAGACGCTTCAATAACTTCTGCTCGTCCAATGGCAACAATCGCTTGCGATTCTCCAGAGAAATCACCTGGTCCTCGTACTTGCGCAACTCCAACGTCACCTTGGTCACGTCGCTGTCGGTCGCCACACCCTTGGCCCGCAAACCGCGAACCCGCTCGTACTCGGTGCGGTACTCGGACAAATCCCCACGAGATTTTCCGAGAAGAATCAGTGTGTTCTTGGCGTCCTGGGCATGACGAGCCAACTCCGCTTCGTCCTCCTCCAGACGCCGCCGGGCCTGAGTCACCTTTTGCTGAAACGCCTGAGGATCAATCTCCAACAACACCACCGGTTGGGCTGAGGACTGCTGAGGCGGAACCCTGAGACCGACTCGCAATTGAGAATGCACCGACACGATCTCGCCCGCCACCTGAGCCGCCAACACGACCTGGTGATCGCTGCGAGCCGTCCCGAATGCTGTCATGATCTGCTGCAGTGGCCGAGACTGCACTCGGTACATGTCGACCTGGTAGACCCGAGCCTGCTCCTGCCGACTGGGCGGCTTGCTCCGCGACGACGCCAGAAAGGCGAAACCCGTGAAGCTGCCCAGCAACAAGCTGCCAATCACCACCACCGACACAACCGTCCGGCGGATCCAAGAGGAATTCCATTCAGCCATCGTTGCTCCCGATCTCTCCACCCGCCCGACAACCCGATCGTCGAACCTGCTAATATGATCGACCAAGCCAACCGTGGCCCGATGCCCACCAGTTCATTGTAGAGACTGCCGACACCTTGTGGCGAGACCCTCGAACACCTTCAGGGACCCCCGTCGGCCCAATACCCGTGGAAGACAACCCTCGCACACTCTCGCTCGAAGAACAACACGATCTGGCTCGTGACGGATTCCTCGTCATCCGTCGTCTCGCCTCGCCAGAAACCTGCACCCAACTGCTCCAAACCGTCCACGGCGAACTCAATAAACCGAGTGAACCGAGTGGACCGAGTGGACCGATCGAGTACGAAGCGGACCTGGGGTACGCCGGGGCACCCGCCGATCGAGACGCCGTCGGTGGCACCACCATCAGACGACTCAGACAGGCCTACCAACGACACCCATTGCTCGCCCAATGGGCCACCAATCCTGAACTGATCAACTGCCTCAGACCACTGCTCGGACACGACCTCGTCCTCCCGATGGCTCACCACAACTGTGTCATGACCAAGCAACCGCAGTTCTCCAGCCGCACCGAATGGCACCAGGACTTCCGCTACTGGTCCTTCCAGCGACCCGAACTGTTCAGCGCCTGGCTGGCACTCGGCCCCGAAACCGCAGAAAACGGCGCCCTGGAAGTCGTCCCCGGCAGCCACGCCTTGACGCTCGACACAACACGGTTCGACGAACAACAGTTCTTCCGGAACGACCTCGAGAACAACCGCCGACTGCTCGAAAGCCGACAACTCGTCACGCTCGAACCCGGTGACGTGCTGCTGTTTCACTGCCTCGTCCTGCACGCCGCCGGTCCCAACCTCACCCGCGACACCAAGTACTCCGTCGTCTTCACCTACCGACCCGCCGACAATCCACCATCACCCGGTTCCCGCTCGGCAGCCACCCCGGAAGTCTCACTCGACTCAACGCCGCCCCGCCCCTGAAGCGCCAGACGACTCAACGGGCCCAGCCGACCCTCGTACAACAGGATCAGCCACGCCGGAACCAGGATCGGCATCACGATCATCGTGTCCAACACGACGCCAAACGCCAATGCAAAACCCAGCTGCTGCATGCCGACCAGCGAACCAGCCAGCAACGACGAAAACGTGCCAGCCATAATCACACCGCATCCGGCAATGATACTGCCCGTCTTCTTCAACGCCTCCACCACACCACCCACCAACCCGTGCTTCGCCTGCTCCTCCTCGATCCGGGTCATCAGGAAAATGTTGTAGTCCTCGCCGACAGCAATCAGGATCGTGAACAGGAACATCGGAACCTTCCAATCCAATCCCCCAAACTCCTCCGGACTCCCCAACACATACTCGAAGACAACAAACGTCACACCCAACGCGGCGAAGTAACTGAAAAAGACCCCGATGATCAGGTACAGCGAAATCCCCGGACGCCGCAACAGGATCACCAGGATCGCGTAGACACCGGCCAACACCAACACGTCGATCCGGATCTGGTCCGAATCGGTCACCTCCTTCAAGTCGCGAATGCTCGCCGTCGAACCAATCGACAGCAAACTCGTGCGACTTCCTAAAACGGAATCCTCGGCCTCGGACGACTCGATGTCCCGCGTGGGACGATCCGTCGCGATGTGACGAAGCACCGACGTTTCCAGATCGCTGAGTTGGCGGATGCTGTCACGCGAAAACGGATCGTCTTCAAAGACGACGTCGACTCGAGTCACATAAGCGTCCGGTTCGATCGACTCGTCACCCTCACCCCCGGCCAACTCCGCAACGTAGTGCTGTCGAATCCTCTGACGCCGGATCCGACGTTCGATCCGGCTCCCGGTCAGACCGGTTCCGCCCAAGAAACCGTAGGGCCGAGTCACACTGCGGACGTCGGCCAGTTTCAAGCGATCCCGCTCCGCTTCCAGAAAACTGCTCAACCGCTCGATGAACTCCCGACCCTCGGTGGAATTGAAGTCGAGCGAATTGTTCTTCAGCAACAATGTCACCGGCCCGGCGTTGCCAGCCGGGAAGTGCTTCTGCACCTCCGTGGCACCCCGTACGCTGGCGTTGTCTTGAGGCAGATCCGAGAGCAGGCCGTAGCTGAGCGACGTGTAGTGCCAGGCGCCCCAGGCAGCCCACGGCGCCATCAGCAATACGCTCACCAGCCAGATCCTCGCTGGGTAACGCACCAGTAGACCCGCCAGTCGATCCCAACCCGCCTGCACCGGATTGCTGCGCAACCACCTGCGAAACGGATCGTCGCTGGCCAACCACCCACTTCGCCCTGCACCCACTCCGCCAGGACGACGTGGCCAAAACGCCCAACGATCGGCCAGTCGCAGCAACGTCGGTGTAAAGGTCAACGACGCCGCCAGCACCACTGCCAACCCGAACGAAATGCCCACACCCGCCTGACGGAATTTTCCGAACTGAGCAAACACCATCATCCCGATTCCACACATCACCGTGCCGGCACTCGCCGTCAACGCCGAACCGACTCGGGTCACCGCTCGCTCCAATGCCGTCGCAACCGGTACGCGAGAATCCGGCAACGCCGAATCCCCCTCCCCCAATGACGGCGCCGACAACTCCTCACGGTATCTCGCAATCAGGAAAAAGCAGTAGTCCACACCCGCGCCGTAACACAGCACCGTCACGTAGACCTCGATGCCCCGGAACAGGCTGACAACACCCCACAACGCACCCAGTTGCAACAGGTTCATCGCAATCTGCACCGCCACAGCAACGGTCACCATCGGAATCAATGCCACCAACGGTGCACGGTACAGCAAGACCAGCAGCACGATCACCAGCACCACCGTCCAGAATTCCGTCGCAGCCGCACTCTCGTCACTCGCTCGCAACATGTCACGACCAACCGTCGCTTCGCCACTGGTCGCCACACTCAGTCGCTGCTGGATCATGCCCGGCTGCAGTCCCGACTGCTGCCACACCGGACGATCGGCCGACCAGATCGTTCCCGCCGGTTGACCGACCTCGTTGCGGATCAATCGCTCGATCGCATCAATCGTCTCACGGTTCTCACGGTTCAGGAACTCCGTCGTCAACTCCACAATCACCAACGACGCCCGACCATCACGACTCTCAAGCAACTTGCCAATCTTGCGATCGCGAAACGTGCGAACGTCTTGGATCAACGAACGACCACCCGACGACACAACAGAACCGTCGTCAGCCTCGGTCGCCAAACCACCCAGCGATTCGGCCAGTTCCAGCAACGCCCCGGCCAGGACCTCGTCAATGAATCGACGGTCCTGATCGTCCAGCTGATCGCCGTCCGCCTTGCAGCTGACCACGATCACCACGCGACTCGGGACCGTCTCACCCCAGGCCAACTCGAACAAATCCTCGCCGCGTCGACTCGGAGAATCACTCGGTAGAAATGCGAACTCGCCCGACGTGACCACGTCGTCGAGTTCCGGAGCAGCCCACGAACTGACCGCAAGCAACAGTAACCAACCGACCAGCCACACCGGCCAGAAACGAACGACGATTGCGGCCAGCCGGGCAAACATTGTCAGGACCGCTCGAGATAAGAAATCGGCCAAAGACGCACCAAGACGCGGCCGGGAAGAGGGCCATGATAGAGACCATCAATCCGGACCGTCAATTCTCGACTCACCCGGCCGGCGACCAACCTGCCCCACCCACGTCGCCTCCAGCAACGCGCCACGCCGTGGGGATCCAGGCCGGGAGATCCGAAGCGATCAGTCCCGATTCGCCCAATTCCACGACCGCCAGATCCGCCGCCAGACCGTGCAGATGCACTCCCAGCCAAGCCGCGTCGAATGGAGTCATCCCCCGAGCCAACAGGCCCACCACCAGACCCGTCAACACGTCGCCGCTGCCACCGGTCGCCAAACCGCTGTTGCCCGTCGTGTTGACCACCAATCGACTCCCATCAGTGATCACCGTGGCCGAACCCTTCAATACCACCACTGCACCCGACCGCCGAGACAACTCGCCCGCTATGCCCTCGCGGTCCGACTCCACACTCGACACATCTCGACCCACCAATCGAGCCATTTCGCCCGGGTGAGGAGTCAACACGCGGCCCCCCGGAGGCAAACGACCCGAATCCAGTACGCCGGACTCGGCCAACACGTTCAATCCGTCGGCGTCGACCACAAGCGGACACTCCAACGTCTCGAACAAACCAGTGGCCAACGCCTGCAGCGAATCACTAGAACCCCAACCCGGACCAATCGCCACCGCTGTCGCCGACTCCGATGCCTTCAGCAAACGCGACATGGCACCGCCACCGGTCCGACCCAATTCGTCCTCGGGCAACCCCAACACCAAGTACGACGGCTCGTACGAAGCCACCACCCTCTCCACGCCCATTGGCACCGCCAGCCGCACCAGACCGGTTCCCGATCTCAAGGCTCCCAGGCCAGCCAGCACTGCAGCACCACTCATCCCGCGACTGCCCGCAGCGATCAATGCCTGGCCAAATGTCCCCTTGTGTCCCGACGACGGACGATCGGGGAACTCGGGTAGACCCGTCAGCGTTTGCATGCTCAAGTTCCTGGGGATCGGGAAGCCGCTCGAGCAATCAGGCCGGCGACAAAACCAGCCTTGAACCCCGCGTCGATGTTCACCACCGTGACGTTGGCCGCACAACTGTTGAGCATCCCCAACAACGCGGCCAGACCACCCCACGCCGCTCCGTAGCCGACACTCGTCGGAACCGCCACCACCGGGCACGACACCCACCCACCCACCACGCTCGGCAACGCACCCTCCATCCCGGCGGCCACCACGATCGCGTCGGCTGAAACCAGACGGTCACGCTGTTCGAGCAGCCGATGAGGACCCGCAACACCGACGTCCTCGATCCGCTCCACACCGCATCGCATCCATCGCAACGTCTCGATCGCCTCCTCGGACACCGGCCGGTCACTCGTGCCGGCAGTCAATACCAACACACGACCCGAACTCGATGGACCATCGTCCCGGTTCCACCGCACACATCGTGCCACTCGGTTCCACTCGACATCAGGGAACCGAGACAACAAGGCCTCCCCCTGAGACTCGCTCACACGAGTCGCCAGACAATCCTGGCCCGCCTCCGACAAGGCCTCGAAAATCTCGACCACCGACTCGACCGTCTTCCCCTCCGAATACACCACCTCCGGATACCCGCAACGAGGCAACCGGTCCAGATCCACCCGAGCCGACTCGAGTTGGGCCGTCGACGCCGTGCTCACTGACAAATGCGACGCCAGACCCGACTGCTCCAACTCTCGAACCCAATCCGACTCGTCCCAATCCGACTGCTCACCCCGACGCAATACGGCCTGCAGCAAGTCCTGCAGATGCCCCGTCTGATGGCCCGAATCCATAACCACTCCCCCAACTCCACAACACGTAACCGCTCTAACCATCATAGTCGCACGTCGACACCGCGAGCAGCCAGCCGATAACGGTATTCGCCGTGTCCAACGTAGACTAAGATTGCTCAATTGCCTCGACGACCCAACCCAAACACCCAACCCAATTCCGCCGCACGACACCATGACCCAAGCCCGTTTCAGCCGCCGACGCCGTAGCCTGCTCGCCCGGATCCGAAAACTGGATCTGCCGGCGCTGCTGGTCACCGACGAAACCAATGTGACCTGGTTGACCGGGTTCACCGGAGACAGCAGTTGCCTGCTGATCGGACCCGGGCTGGCCGTCCTGATCAGCGATACCCGCTATACGGTGCAGATTGCCGAAGAATGTCACGGGCTGGATGTGGAAATCCGAGACGCCAGGCGGACCATGCACCAGGCCGTTGCCAAGGTTGTCCAAGCCGCCAAACTCGATTCGCTCGGAGTCGAAGCGCACTCGACCAGCATGGCCACCTGGCAGAACCTGTGCGACTCGGTCGCCGGTGCCCGGTCTTCCACCGAACTCGTCTCCGTCGATACCGTCGTGAATCAACTCCGAGCCATCAAGGACGCTGGGGAAATTGCCGAGATTCGCACGGCCGTTCGGCAGGCCGAACGAGGCTTCGCGGCCATGGCCACCGTGCTCGAAGCCGACAAGACCGAACTCCAGGTCGCTCACGAACTCGAACACCTGATGCGAAGATTCGGAGCCCAAGGACCGGCGTTTGAACCAATCGTGGCCGTCGGCCCCCGAGCAGCACTCCCGCACGCTCGACCCGGATCGACGAAAATCGGTGAGGCCGGATTCGTGCTCGTCGACTGGGGAGCCCGGACCACTTCCGGATACCGCAGCGACCTCACACGCGTGCTGGTCACCAGCCCAGCCAAAAGAAAGATTCCACCGAAACTTGAGAAAATCTACGGGGTGGTGTTGAATGCCCAACGTCAGGGTATCCGGGCCATCCGACCCGGAGCCACACTCCAGTCGGTCGATCGAGCTGCTCGGCGGGTTATCGAAAATGCCGGCTACGGCAAGTTCTTTGGACACGGACTCGGGCATGGCATCGGCCTCGACATCCACGAAGAACCTCGACTCAGCCCCGTCGCACAAGGTGTCCTCCAGCCCGGCATGGTGATCACCGTCGAACCGGGTATCTATCTGCCGGGATGGGGCGGCGTGAGAATCGAAGACGATGTGCTCGTGACTCAAGATGGCCGAGACGTCCTGACCAGCGTGCCCAAACGCTTCCAGGATTCACTCACCAATATTCACTGAACTCCACACACCGAACTCGCACACCTCTCAAAAACACTCCCTTTTTCATTCTCATCTTCCGCTGCGGAATACTCGCCGATGGCAGACGAACAGACATTCGACCTCGACAAGATCCGGGAACTGGTTGCCCTGATGAACGAACACGGGCTGAGTGAAATCAGCCTGACTCAGGGCGATCAGAGCTGGAAGCTGCGCAAAGGTCCGACCGAAGCTGTCACCGTGATCCCACCGGTCGCCGAATCATCAGCCGCATCCGACGATGCCGCGGTGGCTCAGAATGACGCAGCCACACAACTGCCCACGATCGACTCGCCCACCGTCGGGACCTTCTACGCAGCAGTCGCGCCCGATGACCCGCCGTTCGTCAAGGTCGGCCAAGCCGTGACTCCCGAAACAATCGTCTGCATCGTCGAAGCCATGAAAGTCTTCAACCAAATTCCCGCCGAAACCGCCGGGACCATCGTCGAACTGCTCGTCGAAAATGGAGATGCCGTCGAATTCGGACAACCACTCTTCCGGATCCAACCCGCCTGATTCCTCCTCGACCTCCAAATACAATCACTGAACTCTACTGACGTCACCTCGGAAACTTCTCCCATGTTTCAGCGCATCCTGGTCGCCAATCGCGGCGAGATCGCCCTGCGGATCATCCGCACCTGCCGTGAAATGGGGATCGAAACCGTGGCGGTCTTCAGCGAAGCCGACCGCGATGCCAGTTACCTGCAACTCGCCGACGAAGCGTATTGCATCGGAGGCAATGCCGCATCGGAAAGCTACCTGATGATCAACCGGATCATCAGCGCCGCCGAAATCGGCAACGTGCAGGCCATTCACCCCGGTTACGGGTTCCTCGCCGAAAATGCTCACTTCGCCGAAGTCTGCCGTAGCTGCAAGATCGAGTTCATCGGGCCGCCTCATGAAGCGATGAAACAACTCGGTGACAAGGTCACCGCTCGAAACATCGCTCGAAACGCCAAGGTGGCCATAGTGCCCGGCAGCGAAGGCCTGATCGAAAACGAAGCCGAAGCGATGCGGGTGGCCGAAGAGATCGGGTACCCGGTGATGGTCAAGGCGACCGCAGGTGGAGGCGGCAAAGGGATGAGGATTGCTCGCAATGACATCTCGCTGAAAAGTGCACTCTTGGCCGCCGCCGCCGAAGCCGAAAAATCCTTCAACAATGGCGGTGTCTTTCTCGAAAAATACATCGAAAATCCACGACACGTCGAAGTCCAGATCCTCGCCGACACGCATGGAAATGTCGTGCACCTCTGGGAACGAGACTGCAGCCTGCAACGTCGACACCAGAAACTCGTCGAAGAAAGCCCGGCTCCCAACTTGCCTCAGTCCGTCCGCGAAGACATCTGCAAGGCAGCCATCCGACTCGTTCAGATCGCCGGCTACACCAACGCCGGCACCGTCGAATTCCTCGTCGATAGCCAACACCAGTTCTACTTCATCGAAGTCAATGCCCGCATCCAGGTCGAACACCCCGTTACCGAACAGGTCACCGGCATCGACCTGATCGAACAACAACTCAGAATCGCCGCCGGTCAGGAACTCAGCATCTCACAACGCAATGTCCCCTGCCAAGGCTCCTCGATCGAAGTCCGAATCAACGCCGAAGACCCTGAACACGACTTCCGAGGCTCGCCCGGGACCATCACCGGCCTGAAAGTGCCCGGAGGCCGAGGCGTTCGCTTCGATTCTCACATCTACGCCGGATACAAGGTCCCACCGTTCTACGACTCACTGATCGGAAAACTCATCGTCCACCGACCCACTCGCAACGAAGCCATTCGCTGCATGAAACGAGCACTCGACGAGTTTCACGTCGAAGGCATCCACACCACCATCCCACTGCTCAAAAAAATCTTCAACCAAACGGCGTTCGTCGAAGGACACGTCGATACCGGGTTCATCGAACGAGAATTGCTGTAGACGGCCAGCAAACCAGCAAACCAGCAAACCAGCAAACCAGCAAACCAGCAAACCAGCAAACCAGCAAACCAGCAAACCAGCAAACCAGGCACCGACAGGGCAAGGGAAGTACAACGATGAAGATTGGACTGTTGACCGGTGGAGGCGATTGCCCAGGTCTGAATGCTGTGATCCGAGCCGTGGTTCGGACCAACTCCAATCGAGGCGGGACCACCGTCGGTTTTCTCGAAGGCTGGCGCGGCCTCGTCGAAAACCTCTTCGTCGATCTCACCGCCGACGGAACCGACGACATCATCGCTCGAGGTGGCACAATCCTCGGCTCGTCACGCACCAACCCCTTCAAGGACGACGCAACCCTTCAACTCGTCCTCGATACGATCGGGTCCCACCAACTCGATGCCCTGATCGCAATCGGCGGAGACGACACGCTCGGTGTCGCTCACCAACTCAATGACATTCACGGCGTCAACACCATCGGCATCCCCAAAACCATCGATAACGACCTCTCCAGTACCGATGTCACCTTCGGTTTCGATACCTCGATCAATGTCGTCATGGAAGCCGTCGATCGACTCAGAACCACTGCCGAATCGCATCGACGCGTGATGGTGATCGAGACCATGGGACGACACGCCGGCTGGATCACCTGCTTCGCCGGAGTCTCGACAGCCGCCGACTACTTCCTGATCCCCGAAGAAAAACCCGACCTCGATCGCATGTGCGAACTGCTCAGGACACGTCGAAAAAATGGCAAGATGTACGGCATCGTGATCGTCAGCGAAGGTGTCGAACTGACTCAGGCCGATGGAGTCGTCACGCAGGACGGTGACCTCGATGAATTCGGACACGTCAAACTCGGTGGAGTCGGCGAGATCATTGCCGAACTGATCGAACAACGGACCGGGATCGAAACACGCGTCGTCACACTCGGACACCTGCAACGAGGTGGAGCACCCAGTGCCTACGACCGTGTGCTCGGGACACGGCTCGGAATCCACGCCACACGACTCGCTCACGAACAACGCTTCGGACGGATGGTTTCGCTCCGAGGCACTCACATCACGTCGGTTGACCTCGGTGAGGCGGTTGGGAAATTAAAAACACTCGAGCCGGAATTCATGGAAGACGCCCGCGAATTCTTCACCTAAGGCAACGGGTTTTCACCCCCCATCCGGGGCTTGTCCCATAGTCAACACGCTGGCCAACAACTCGCCAGTTCGCGATAGAATCGCCCCAACAAGCGAACCGATCTTGCGTCGGACAACCGCATTCCTAGAATGTCGGCCACTCCAATCGCTCCCCCTCGACGTAGATCACCAATATGTGGTGCGAGACCTGTCAGGCCACTGTGGGCCACGACTCCGATTCTCAACCCGATCAATGCCCCCGCTGCGCCTCCACACTCGTCCAACCACCCAAACAACCTGACTCCCCAACCGACTCTCCAACCAACTCCCCGCCTGCCACACCCCCTGACTCCACACAACAGGCTCAGGACTTGCTCAACCGCTGGAACAACGACGATCCGCTACAAGTCGTCACGCCCGCCAAAGACAACGCCACTGCAAAACAACCCGACACGCCAAACTACCGAATCGACGCCGCACACCCCACCCGGCAGACACAACCCGAAATCGCACCCGCATCTCCCAACCCGCTCGATACAGTCGCCGCCACACTCGCCGGCTACTCGGAACAGAAACCACCACAACCCTCCAACGTTCCCACTCGCACCGACACGCCTCAACACGACCAGTCGCCGTCAACCGACTCGACAGCCCCAGCCAAGTCACCAGCCAAGTCACCAGCCAAGTCACCAGCCAAGTCACCAGCCAAGTCACCAGTCGAGTCACCAGTCGAGTCACGAGTCGAGTCACGAGTCGAGTCACCTGCCGAGTCACCTGCCGAGTCACCTGCCGAATCACCTGCCAAAATCCCCGCCGGGGCCACCACCAGCCGACTGACACACTCCACCTCGCTCTGGGGACAACTGCTGGCCTACGTCGGGGTCCTCGGGCTGACCGCCGGCGGAGCGCTCATCGTCTGGAACGGATTCGGCCACGCTCCGCTCAATACACCCACCGCCTGGTTGATTGCCACCGGAGGACAAATGCTCCTGTTCCTAGGCATCGTGACACTCGTCTCCAGCGGGCTCGAACAAACCAACGAAGACGTGAACCGCCAGATCGGTGAACTGGCCCGTGGGCTGAGTGAGCAGTTGTCGAGAATCGAGATGAACGGCTCGGGACGCTACGGCACCACTCCCCAAAGCCGACACACCGCCGCCAACACAACCGACTCCCGGACGACTCAACCCGCCCGGTCCGACACCACTTCGATCACGAAACCGAAGTAATACACCAGCAGGCCGGTGATCGACGTGGCAGTGATGTCCAATGTCGACAGCCAGCCCAACCGGCGGTGCAACCGGCTGTGTGCACCCGGCTCCGACGGACTCGGAAAACGCCGAAGCGCCAGGCCAATCGTCGTCGCCCACAACACGACCGTCGAAATCGCGAAAAACAGGTGCACGCCCAGCAACACGTGCATCTCAGTCGAATGATTCTTCGACATCGCCCAAAACCCGCCGTGCAAACGCATGTCGACCTCAAACAACGACACCGCCACGAACAGCACCGCTCCCAACAGCAACTGCAATCGCCGGTGAACCTGGTAGCGACGCCCGAAATGCACCTGGCACAGACTCAACGTCAACACCGGCACAACCACCGCCAATGCCACGACAACCACGTCGAGCATCAACGACGTCTCGTAACCCAGAAACCCCTCACCCATGATTGCCCCTCACAACGACAGCTTCACCTGCCCTACTGCACCAGACCCTTGGTCAGATGCATGAACGCCGTCTCGAGATTGACATCCTCCTCGCGAAACATCTCGATCCGAAACCCTCGCTCGATCAAGATCGTCGGCAACTCGGTGTAGTCCATCACGTCGTTGACCAACGTCGCCAGAATCGTCCCCGAATCGATTGTCACCGATTCCACCAGGTCCGACTGCTCGATCAATCCCGCCGCCCGGTCCGTCGCCGCCGCATCGGTCTCGCCAGACCACTCGCCAGAGCCCCGGCCCGCCTTCACCTTCACGTGCAGGACCAACCACTCTCGAGCCTTTCGCATCACCTCCTCGACATTCCCGTCGACGATCAGATGCCCCTTTTCGATCATCCCCACCCGAGTGCACACGTCGGCCAACTCGGGCAAAATGTGACTGCTCACCACAACCGTCTTCTTCAGTTCCCCCAGACGCTTCAACAACGTCCGGATCTCGATCCGGGCCCGAGGATCCAGCCCGCTGGCCGGCTCGTCCAACAGCAAAACCTGAGGTTCGTGTAACAGGACCCGAGCCAAACCGATTCGCTGAGTCTGGCCTCGAGACAACTGGTTCACCATCGCGTCGCGCTTGAAACTCATGTCGACCAACTCGAGCTTATCCTCACAAATCCCCCGGCGAGCGTGAGCATCGATCCGATACGTCGCCGCGAAGAACTCGAGATACTCGATCACCGTCATGTCGTCGTAAACACCGAAGAAATCCGGCATGTAACCGACCAGCCGACGGATCTCGGCAGGATTCGTGTAAATCGACTTGCCGCAGACGTAGGCTTCGCCATGAGTCGGATTCAACAACGTGGCGATCATCCGCATCGTCGTCGTCTTGCCCGATCCGTTGGGACCGATGAAGCCGAATACGTCGCCCTCAGCCAAGTCCAAATCGATGTTGTTCACCGCGATCAGGTCGCCGTACTGCTTCGTCAGCTTCCGTGTCGTGATCACTTCAATCCCCTCTGCCCAGATTCGGACCCGCTCCAACAACAACAACCCACTC
>CAVOEV010000046.1:0-23175 GCA_963694825.1 Planctomycetota bacterium | reverse complement strand
GCGGTCGCGGTGGCGGTCGCGGTGGCGGTCCCGGTGGCGGTCCCGGTGGCGGTCCCGGACACGGTGGAGTGGATCTCGAACCGCTGGTCGGGTTGGAGAACCCGCGAATGCCGCTGCGGAGCAAGGTGCTGGCCGTGCCGGCCCTGAAACAACGGTACCTGCAACATGTCCGGACCATCGCCGCAACATCACTGGACTGGAAGACACTCGGGCCGATCGTGGCCGAATGTCGCTCGTTGATCATCAAAGAGGTCAAAGCCGACACGCGAAAACTGGAGCCGTTTGAAGCGTTTCTCGGTATGACCTCTGCCAACACGACTCGTCAGGGACAACAGCAAAGCCCGTCACTTCGCAGCTTTGTCGACCAGCGTCGTCGTTTTCTCTTGGAACATGCCGACATCAAGAAACTCCCCCGAGAGTAAGTCCGTCACCGTTGCGGTTCCAAAAGCAGGATCGCAAGACGTTGAACGAAATCCGCGAATCAGCCGTCACGAGCGGATTCCCGGGAAGCATCGGCCGGCTTGTCCGCAAGGGATGGACCGTGTCACTGTACACCGTTTCCCTGGTCGCCGTCCTGATCTCGCAACTCTCCCCTGATTCCCGTCAGGCAAACAGTTCCGTAACCACGTTGCCCTCGACATCCGTGAGACGAAAATCCCGGCCCGCGTGTCGATAGGTCAGTTGCTCGTGGTCCAGTCCCATGGCGTGCAACAGCGTCGCATGGAAGTCGTGGATGTGGACCTTGTTCTCGGTTGCGTAGTAACCGTAGTCGTCGGTCGCACCGTAGCGGAACCCACCTTTCACGCCACCACCGGCCAGCCACATCGTAAAGCCCTCAGGATTGTGATCGCGGCCGTCCTTTGTCTCTGCAGTGGGTGTCCGCCCGAATTCACTGCCCCACCAGATCAGCGTGTCCTCGAGCAACCCCCGCTGCTTCAGGTCGGCCAGCAGGCCGGCGATCGGCAGGTCGACCTCGCGAGCGTTTTTCTCGTGATCCCGCTTGAGATTCGAGTGTTGGTCCCACTGCACCTTGTCATCGTTGTGCGTGACCTGGATGAACCGCACACCGGCCTCGGCGAAACGACGTGCCAGCAGGCACATGCGACCGAAGTTGGCCGTCACCGGATCGTCCATCCCGTACAGCTTCAGTGTCGATGCCGATTCCCCCGAGAGATCTTCGACCCGGGGGATCTCCGACTGCATGCGGAAGGCCAGTTCGAACGAGTCGATACGGGCCTCCAGTGACGCATCGGCACCGGACCGTTCCAGGTACTGGCGGTTCATTGCCCCCAGCCGATCCAGTTGCAGCCGTTGAATCGCACGAGGCAGTTTCGAGTTCTGGATGAACTTCACCCGGGCCTTGATTGACGGCACGCTGGCATTCCCCAAGGCCGTTCCATTGTGTGCCGCCGGCAAAAATGAAGAACTCCAGTTGTTGACTCCTCCGAAGGCCAGCGTCGGGCAGATGGTCACAAAAGCCGGCAGGTTCGAATTCTCGGTGCCCAGACCGTAGCTCACCCAGGAACCAATACTCGGCCGGATGAAGCTGTCGCTGCCGGTGTGCAGCTTCATCATCGCACCGCCGTGGGCGGGATTCGTCCCGTGGACCGAGTGCACCATGCAGAGATCATCGACCCTCTCGGCCAGTCGCGGGAACAACTCACTGACCCACAACCCGCTCTCACCGTATTGCCGAAACTTCCACGGCGATCGCAGCAGATTCTTGGTCGAGTTGAACTGAACCCGTGGCTTGGCGAACGGCAATGGCTTGCCATCATCCCGATCCAGCAACGGCTTGGGATCAAACGTGTCCACCTGGGACGGGCCGCCTGACATCAGTAGAAAAATGATCCGCTTGGCACGTGCCGCCTCAAGCGGCAACCGGGCCGCCAGCGGGTTGTCCACCGCACCGCTGGCCGACTCGTCGGCCAGCATCGATGCCAACGCCAAGGAACCAAAACCGACAGCGGTCCGCTGCAAGAGCGATCTACGAGAAACCAGCGGTGTGACGAGGCTGTGGGTCATCGACGGGCAGGGGAATGCTGAGGACACTGATCGGATTCGGAATCAATCATCACGGTACGACTTCAACCTATCTCAGGTAGATGAACTCATTGGCGGCCAGCACGACATGACAGAGCGTGCCCCATGCATTTCGCTGGACATCCGGATCCGCGGCGCCACGCGAGTGGGCCTTGGAGAGCACCGACAGAAACGCCCGATCGGACTCGCGTTCCTGGTCGGTCGGTTCGCGACCGAATGCGATCGTGTACAACCGCACCAGTCGCTGATCGTCCCCCCCCGAACCGGCCAGCAGTCGATCGGTCAATCGGGCGGCCGCCTGCATCACGAAATCGCTGTTGAGCATCAGCAACGCCTGCGAGGCCACGACGGTAGTCGATCGATCACCCGTCGAGACGGCCGGATCTGGGAAATCCAGCAACTCAAACAGTTCAAACACGTTGTTGCGAACCACCGGCAAGTACAGCGAACGTCGTCGGCTGTCGTAGGTGGTCAGGTCCTTGGACGTGTGGTCGAAGAAGTAGGCCCGGTTCTTAAGTTGTAACAACGAGCCCCTCATCGTCGGATCCAGTTGGCCGCTGGCTGCCAGCAACGCGTCACGAACCGTTTCAGCTTCCAGTCGCCGCACCCGAGCTCGGCTGTAAAGATGATTTTCCGGATCCCGCCCCAATGTCCTCTCACCAGCAGACGTTTCCTGCTGGTAGGTGCTGGACATCACGATCAACCGGTGCAGCATCTTGACCGACCACTGATCGGTGACAAAGCGACGAGCCAGGTAATCGAGCAGTCCGGGGTGTGACGGATCCTCGCCCAGCAAACCAAAGTTGTCGGTCGTTCGGACCAGCCCACGACCAAAATGCCAACGCCACACGCGATTGACGAACACACGTGCAGTCAGCGGATGCCGGGGATCCACCAGCCAGCCGGCCAGTTCTCGTCGCCCGCTCTCGGTCTTGGAGAATTTCAGTGGCCGGGGACCTCGCAGAAACAGGGGGCTCCGCCTCGCCACGACCTCGCCCAACTCGAGCGGGTCGCCACGGACATGGATCGCGCTGTCCTTCACCTTGTCTTCGGTCACCCCCATCGCAGCCGGCAGGTTCGGACCGGCCTTCTGCAATGCGGCCAGTTCGTCCCGCAGTGCTTTCAGTTTTGCCTTCGTCTCGGCCGGGTACAGTGTCTCCAGTTTCTCCGGCACCCGGGCCCCGACCTTCTCGGCCAGTTTCTTTCTCACCTGGGTGTCGGCAGCCACCGTGAAACCGGCTATCTTCGTTTTTCCCGCAGCCACCGCCGCGTCGAACTTCGCCTGCAACTCGCTGGCTGCAGCCGATGGCAACAGGTGTTCGTGCCACTCGGCCACCTTGATGTACTTCCGCATTGTCAGCGTGCTCTTGAAGATGCCCGCCAGCCCGTAGTAGTCCGCCGTGGCTATCGGATCGAACTTGTGGTCGTGGCAACGTGCACATCCCAAAGTCAGTCCGAGGAACGCCCTGCCCATCGTGTCGAGTTGCTCGTCGATGATGTCCATTCGCATCTTGGCCTGGTCTGTCTCGGCCAGCACCTTCGGCCCAATACTGAGAAACCCCGTCGCGATCAACTGCTCATGCTGCTGGGCCTCCCCGTCAAACGGCAGCAAATCGCCGGCCAGTTGCTCGATGACAAATCGATCGAATGGCTTGTCGCGGTTGAATGCCGACACGACATAATCTCGGTACCGCCACGCATTGCCATGTGCAACGTTTTCGTCGAACCCGTTGGAATCCGCGTAACGGGCCACGTCGAGCCAATGCCGTCCCCAGCGTTCCCCGTATCGGGGCGACGCCAACAAGCGATCCACAATCCGTGAAAATGCGTCCGGGGATCGGTCGGCAAGAAATGCGTTTATCTCGCCCGGTGTTGGTGGCAGTCCGACCAGGTCAAAAGTGATCCGACGGATCAACGTTCGTTTGTCGGCTCGGCTCGAGGGAGACAACCCGGACGCCTCGAGCTTCGCCAGGATGTAATTGTCGACAGCCGTCTGCGGCCAGTCCCGGTTCTTGACCGATGGCACTGTCCGAACCATCAGTGGCTGAAACGCCCAGTGGTCGGTTTCCTCGGCCTGGTTATCGGCGGCGGACGACTGAACACCCTCCCCGACCAGCAACAAGCAGAACAGCAACGCCGGCAGCGTCGAACTCCACTGGACAGACCGGCCAGAGCCAAGCGGGGGTTTTGCGGAAATCTGCATTTCTCACAACTTCATATCAATCGGAGAACAACCAGATTAGATTGTAACGCGAGAGTTAGGCGGTGCCACTCTCGTGGCGACTCCACCCCATCAACAACAAGATCGACCAGGAAACACCTTTCGTGTCCAACAACAGGTGGCGGATCATCGCGTTGCTGATGGGGTACGCGGCCATCGGGCACTTCAACCGCGTCGGCATCTCGGTCGTCGGCGACGAGGTCTTCATCCCCACGCTGGGGATCACCGAAACGCGGATGGGTTGGGTCTACACCGCGTTCCTGATCGTCTACACGATCGGCATGCTGCCCGGTGGCTGGCTGATCGACCGCATCGGATCGGCACGTGCGCTAACTCTCTTCGGAGTCGGCATGGGCGTGTTTGTTGTCCTGACCGGCGCACTCGGCTGGACCGACACCTCCCCCGAAATCCTCTGGCTCAGCCTGCTGGTCATTCGCGGACTGGCCGGACTGTTCAACGCCCCCCTGCATCCAGGTGCCGCTCACGTTGTCGCGAACCTCATACCCAACAAACGACAGGCCACCGCCAACGGCATGATCACCGCTGGAGCACTCGTCGGCATCGCCTGCTGCTATCCAACCCTCGGCTGGCTGATCGACAAGATCAGCTGGCAATGGGCCTTTGTCGTCAGCGGCTCGATGCTGATCGCCTACGGACTGCTGTGGAAACTACTCGCCTCGCCGTCACTGCCTCATCACCACCCGACCACCGACCCGACCACCGCCCCTCCCCCATCGGCGTGGCGGCTGTTCAGCAACGGCAACCTGTGGCTCTTGACCATCAGCTACGCCACCTATGGCTACTTCCAGTACCTCTTCCTGTACTGGATGGGATACTACTTCAAGGAAGTGCTCAATGTACCCGACGTCCAGGCCCGCTGGGCGTCGTTCTGGATCATGCTGGCCATGGGAGCCGGCATGGCGTTCGGCGGACAGGCGGCCGACACCTGTTGCCGATGGCTGGGCACCGCCGCTGGCCGTCGACTGGTCGTGATCACGGGGATGGGCTTGGGAGCCGTGTTCGGGTTGATCGGAGTCAACATCGACGGGCTGCTCGGCGTGTCGGTCAGCTTGGCCATCTCGATGGCCGCCGTCGGCATGTGTGAAAGTGTCTTTTGGACCACGGCGACCGACATTGGTGGCACGTCGCGAGGAGTCGCCGCGGCATTCATGAACACCGGCGGCAATCTCGGAGGCCTCGTCTCACCAGTCCTCACACCGTTCATAGCCGCCAAGATCGGCTGGCCCGCTGCGATCGCTGTGGCATGCGTCATCAGCAGCGTGGGGGGCGTGATGTGGTTCCTGATCAAGCCGGACGGGCAGCCCAAGACCAGTCCGTAGGCACAGGCTGTGCCTGACCTACTTGACGAATACGACCCGGCCCCGAGCACGGCTGATTCCGACCAGGCCCCCGGTTGACGTGTCCGACGCGAATCCCTGACCGGTAAAACCCACCGACTGCTTGCCAAAATACTCGAGCACGCGTCCCTTGACAGGCAAACGCAGTCGATACAACTCCCCCTTGTCGTGACCAGTCACCAACAACTCCGTTCCTCGCCACAAGCCGCCCGAAAGACTGTAACGGCCCAGTTGATCGATGACCGATTTCGGATACGTCCATCGACCAGTTTCACGCCACCGGTCGTCGAACCGCACAAAAAACGTCTCTGCATTCTTGTCGCCATATCGAGAAAAGTTGCACCACCAGTGCCCCTTGTGCCGCACCACCCAGGTCAGACTGCCTCCAAAGTTTCCGAAGTCCCTGAACGTCGTCAGCCTCATCGACTCGGGATCCAGCACCTTGATCTCACTCTGTTCTGGCAGCTGAGGGTAATTCGAGTGAGCACACAATAACCGGCCCTTCCACAGGAATCCGCTGTTAAGATGCTTGGCCGGACCGATGCTGCGTGCCAGGAGTTTCCCGGTTGCCCGGTCGTACTTGGCCACCTGCTGGCTCGCGATCGCAAAGACAAACCGCTTGTCGGCCGCAGCAGCCTGATAAGCCTCCGGAGCAGAAATTTCCGAGATCGTCGTCCATGCGTCCTTGGCCTCACAGACACCAACACAGACAAGCATGACCACAAACCCATTCGCAATCCGAAGACTCAAAATCGACATCAGGAATTCGTCTCCAACTCGGGGCCGAGCAATACGTGTTACCGTTTCGAAATCATACAGGATTACCAGTCCAGGCAGGTCAGGCTGTGCCTGACTCCGAACCACATTCCAAGCTGCCATCAACCACAGCCAAACCCACCAGTCGGCCTGCCCACCACGCAAACTCGCATCCGACGCTTGGCCCTTGTAAAACAGATGCGTCCCAAGCGAACCACTAACACAGGACCGCTTCATGAAGCCATCGCGATTCTCGATCGGCATGACCTGCCTGCTACTGACTGCAACGCTTGCGGCTACAGGCAACCTTCCCCGAGCCACATCCGCCCTACCCCCAAAGCCACAATGGCATCTGGTCCCGATCCCCGACTCGTGGAAACGCCAGCCCGGAGGTGCACTGGCCACCAAGGACGGCTACGCCTGGTACCGTTGCTCTGTCCAAGTGCCCGCAAGCTGGAAAGGCAAGCGGATCGAACTCAACGTCGAGCCGGTCGATGATGCCCGGCAGACATTCTTCAACGGAGTCCAGATCGGAGCCACCGGCTCCTTTCCACCTCAGTTTCGAAGCGGCCTGGGCGAAAAATCACGCTTCCTGGTCCCGGCCAACTCGATTCGGTTCGGCCAAACCAACGTCATCGCCGTGCGAACCTATATGAAAGATGCACGCAGCAACTTCCTGGTCGCCGCACCCATCCTGCTGGCCGGCAACCAGGCGATTCGTACCGAGGGACAATGGCACTACCGTCCCGGCGACAACCGGGCCTGGGCCAACAGCGACATCCCCGGAAGTAACAACAAGGACTCGGCGGCACACTTCGCCAAGGTCGATACCGTCAAGAACATCGAACTCTACCTCCGCCGCCGCAAGGGCGACACCGACCCGTTGCCGCCGGACCAGGCAATCGCCAGCTTTCAGGTCGCCGACGACCTGGGCCTCGAACAGGTCCTCGCCGAACCACTTGTCGGCCAGCCACTGTTCATCAACTGGGACGAACGCGGCCGACTGTGGGTGCTCAACTACAAGCAGTACCCCGACCCGGCCGGCCTGAAGATGGTCAGTCGCGACAAGTATCTGCGAGCCGTCTACGACAAGGTCCCCCTGCCGCCGCCTCATGGAGTCAAGGGCCGTGACAAGATCACAATCCACGAAGACACCAACGGCGACGGTCGCTTTGACCTCCACAAGACGTTCGTCGACGGGCTGAATATCGCCAGCTCGTTTGTCCGAGGCCGCGGCGGAGTCTTCGTAATGAACCCGCCCTACCTACTCTTCTATCCCGACCGCAACAACGACGACGTCCCGGATTCCGATCCACTCGTCCTGCTCGAAGGATTCGGTATCGAAGACTCACACTCGGTCGCCAACAGCCTGCGCTGGGGACCCGATGGCTGGCTCTACGCCTGCCAGGGCAGCACCACCACCGGACACATCAAGCGACCGGGAATCGACCTGGAACCCATCCACTCGATGGGGCAACTGATCTGGAGATACCACCCCGAGACGCGGCGGTACGAAATTTTTGCCGAGGGCGGAGGGAACACGTTTGGTGTCGAAATCGATGCCCGTGGCCGCATCTTCTCGGGCACCAACGGCGGCAACGCCCGTGGCTACCACTACGTCCAGGGAGCTTACGAACGCAAGGGATTTTCGAAACACGGCGCGTTGTCCAACCCCTACGCCTTCGGCTATTTCCCGGCCATGAAACACCACAACGTGCCACGGTTCACTCACAACTTCATCATCTACGAAGCCGACCAGCTGCCCGAACGCTACCACGGCCGACTGTTCGGCATCGAACCCCTGCAAGGCCAGATCGTTCAAAGCAACATTCGGCCCAACACGACCACCTTTCAGACCGCCGACATCAATCGACCCGTCACCTGCACCGACCAGTGGTTTCGCCCGATCGACATCAAGGTCGGCCCCGACGGTGCCATCTACTTCTGCGACATGTACGAGCAACGCATCGACCACGCCAGCCACTACGCCGGCCGAGTCACACCCGACACCGGCCGCATCTACCGCCTTGTTGCCAAGTCGGACAAGACCGCACCAAAGACCCAGCCCAGCAAACGCTTCGACTACGCCACCGTCTCGACCAGCGACCTCGTCGCCCGACTCCAACACCCCAACAAGTGGCACCGCCAGGTTGCCTTGCGAGTCCTCGCCGACCGCCAGGATCGAAGTGTCCTCCCCCTGCTCCACCGCATTCTCGACCAGCAGGACGGCCAGCCCGCTCTCGAAGCACTCTGGGCACTGAACCTCTCGGGCGGCATGACCGACCCGGTCGCCCTGGAACTGCTCGATCACAACGACCAGTACGTCCGACTCTGGACCATCCGCCTGCTGGGGGATCGCAACCAGGTGTCGGCCACGATCGCCACTCGACTTGCCAAGCTCGCCGCCAGCGAACCCTACGCCGAAGTCCGCAGCCAACTGGCCGCATCGGCTCGCCGTCTTTCGGCCGCCACCTGCCTGGCCATCGTCGCCAACCTGTTGACTCATGACGAAGACCTCAACGACCTACACATCCCACTGCTCTTGTGGTGGGCCATCGAATCCCAGTCCGGCAGCAATGCCACCCAGGTCGTCCAGCTGTTCCAGGACCAGTCGCTCTGGGATCGACCGCTCGTCAAGACTCACCTGCTCGACAAGGTCATCCGGCGGTTTGCTCTGGCCGGCTCGAGACAAGATCTGCTCGCCTGTGCCACCCTGCTGAAGGCGGCTCCGAGCAAAACGCACCAAAAACACCTGATTCAGAGTTTCGAAACCGCCTTTGCCGGCCGATCACTCGCCAACCTTCCTGACGAATTGACCCAGGCGATCCAAGCGGCCGGTGGTGGCTCGATCACGTTACAGCTGCGTCAGAAACTCCCGGCTGCTGTCGAAACCGCTCTCAAGGCTGTCGGCAACCCGAAAGCCAACGCGGGCCAACGCCTGGCGTTCACACAGATCTTTGGCGAAGTCACCACCCCGAAAGCCCTGCCCGTGTTGCTGAATGTCGTGGCCAACGACCGAAGCGACACACTCCGCTCCGCAGCACTGCTCAGCCTGCAATCCTACCCCGATCCCGCCGTCGGACATCACATCGTCAAGCAACACAACCAACTGGACGGATCGCTGAAAACTGCCGCTCAATCACTGCTCGCCAGTCGCCGCGACTGGGCCACCACCTTCCTGGCCGCCATCGATACCGGAACCGTCGACAAACACACCGTCGGACTCGAAATCCAACGCAAGCTGCTGTTGCACAACAACAAGCCGATCACCGAACTGGTCCGCAAACACTTCGGACAAGTCTCCGGAGCAACCACGCAGCAGATGCAGAAACGCATCGAAGAACTCAACAGCATGCTGGTCACCGCCAAGGGAGCCGGAAATGCCTACTCCGGCAAGGTGATCTACCGGCAGACCTGCGGCAAGTGTCATACGCTGTTCACCGAAGGTGGACAGGTCGGGCCCGACCTGACCGGATTCAAGCGAGACGATATCCGCGGCATCCTGATGAACGTGATCAACCCTAGTGCCGAGATCCGCAAGGGGTTCGAAAACTACACGGTGGTGACCAACAACGGCCGCATCGTTACCGGCTTCATCGCCGACCAGGACAACCAGGTTGTTGTGGTCCGAGGCGTTGACGGTCAGAACGTGGTGGTCCGCCGCGACGACATCGACGAAATGGTGGTCAACCGCAAGTCCGTCATGCCCGACGGACTGCTCGACAAACTCAACGACGAACAGATCAAACACCTGTTTGCCTTTCTCCGAGTCACTCAGCCGCTGCCGTGACTCTTGCCCCGCGGCGGGACAGGCGGCGGAAAAGCGTGTCAGGCTTCGTCCATCCAGTCGCCGACGTACTGAAACGCTTCGTCAATCTCTCGAGCACCATTCAGCGGCCGTCGACCGACGACTGCTTCCAAGCCTCGTATCCCGCTCCCGGCCCCACCCGCTCGACGAAAGCTCCACGGTCGCGCCCCGAAGGCCCCGTTCCACGGCCAGGACTCGAAACCGGCAACCGAAAACTCTCGGCCGCGATCGCCGCCAGATTGGCGACAGCCCGACGATGCAACGACAACGCCTCGGCATCGGGTCTCGCCGTCAATGCACTTCGCTCGTGCCCGTCCCAGTACCGCTCCCAGTCTCTCAAGCCTCGAGGCGCCAAGGGCGCCGAGATCGGACGCCCCTGCACTCGCACCGACAACATCCTCTCACCGATCAAAAACAGGTTCCCCTCGCCCGACCAGCGGATCCCATCAGGCGGCCGACCACCACCAGAATCACGCCGAAAATCGCCACTGCGGTCCACCTCCAGCACCGCACCGGCCGCATCCAGAACGCTGTTACTGACACTCACTGTGATCGGCCACGAAACCCGACCCGCCTTGTCCCGACTCCGAAACGGACGCCCCTGCAACATCAACCGTACGATCTTCTCTGCCACAAAACTGCTTCCGTCGATCACTACCGACACATCAGAAAACTGTGACCGCTCCGGATGAACAAACAAACCAACCTGCCCCACCTGCACGCAGTTGATCAACTCGAGCCGCCCACCAACCGGGCAGAACCAGTCAACTGCCGCGCCGCGCAGACACAGAAACTCGCAGTTGCGAATCTCACAACGACTCACTCGCTGTGCCATGATCCCCACGCCAAGCCCGGCCGTCACAAAACGGCAGTTGATCACCTCGAGCCGAGACGACTCGACGATCACGATCGCATCGGGAAGCCGGCCGGCCGACGGTACCGCTCCGCGACCCGGCTCTCGACCAAACTCAATCCCCTCCAACCGCAAGGCCCCGGCCGAGTGGATCAGGGCCGATCCGCTTGGTTCCCCGCGACCGGTGGCGAGGTGGATCACCGGACGTTGGCCGGCGGCCGCCTTGATCGTGATGCCCTTATCCCCCACATTGATCGGGCCGCTTCGAAACGGCCCATCGCCGTCGACAACAACCGCGTCGCCATCACCGCACGCCGCTATCGCCTCGGCCAACGTCGCGAAACGAACACCGGCTCCGCCGCCCTGACTCAATACCGCGAACGCGCCAGCCCGATCGCCGACAGTTCTGCCGGCCAAACCACCACCGCCGCCGCCATCCGAGACGGCCGGTGGCCCTGTCTGTACAGTCGGCGACCCGCTCGAATCCGGTACCGTTGGCACAACGGTCGTCTGTTCGCGAGTGCCATCGAATACCAGTCCACCCACCAGCAGAGTCAACGCGACCACACAGGCAACTCGCCAGTGCTCTCGCAACCAACCCAGCACCCGGCCAAACGATGGGCGAGCATGCGATCGCGTTGGAGACGGGTTCCTTGACGGGCTGTCGAGTTCGGATCGAACTGGGCCACTCGTGCGGGTCAACCCCCTCATCTTCAACAACTCTTCGCGAAGCACCCGAGCCACGTCACCTGCCGACTGGTACCGCTCGGCAGGATTTTCGGCATGCAATCGCTCGATCAATTCCACCAGCCAACCCGGTGTGTCGGGAGCCAGTTCCGATACGTCATCGGTCACGGCCTCCGCCACGCTATTGATGATGGCTCGGGTCGACGCCGCAGCAAACGGTGTCCGACCGGCACACATGGCAAACAACACACTTCCCAGGCTGAACAGGTCCGAACGATGATCGACGGCATCGCCGCGCGCCTGCTCGGGCGCCATGTACTCGGGTGTCCCGACCAGCAACCCCGACTGCGATTTCGTTGCCCGATCGACTGCTCGAGCCAATCCGAAATCCGATATCTTGGCGGTTCGAGTTTTCTTCTCGAGCAGGATGTTGCCCGGCTTGATGTCGCGGTGAATCAGGTTCCGGCCGTGAGCGGCGGCCAAGCCCGAAGCCACCTGGATACCGGTGCGAACCACTTCGCGAAGATCCAGGCGTCCCTGTTCCTGGATCCGCTCTTCCAACGATACGCCTTCGACGTACTCCATCACCATGTAGGGAATCTTGTTGGCTTGGTCGACGGCATAGACGGTCACGACATTTTCGTGAGTGACCGCAGCAGCAGCACGAGCCTCGCGAACAAACAGACGGGCCGCATCGGGCCGCTCGGCCACGTGAGCGGCCAGGACCTTTATCGCCACCGTGCGTTTCAGCAACGGATCTCTCGCCTCAAGCACCACGCCCATCCCGCCTCGGCCAATCACTCGCTGGATCCGGTACGTTCCCAGTGTCCCCATCAAGCCGGGCTCGTCACTCTTGGCCAACAGACCCGCAGGCAATTCGCTTGGCCCACGCCGCCGGCCCGCCCCGGAACCCAGGTGCTCCACCCAGGTCGTCACACCGTCTTCGACCTCCGCCATGACTCGAGCCAACGCCGCATCAATTTCTGGCGTCGGACGGCCCAACTGATCGGCGACTTCCGACAAAAACGGCTCAGCGGCACCCAGTGCCTCGATCGACCGCTGGCAGGCGTCGCAGACGTCCAGATGGGCAGCCACCGCGTCCAGACGAGACGCCGGAAGACTCCCCGTCAGGAACTTCTGCAGATCAGCTTCTGGAGGACACTCGTGCATCAATCCGATCTAGCCGTCCAGCCAACCGTCATCGTTGTCCACCTCCTGAACACGCACCTTCAGCCGCGACAACACGCGACTCTTGGCGATGTACACCGCACCCACAGACATCTCCAACTGCTCGGCAACCTGAACGGCAGCTTGCCCGTCGACGGCCGTCTGCCAGAACGCCTGCCACGTTGCCTCCTGGAACTCGCCACGGATCTTCTCGGCCACCCAGTGAAACACCCGCTGCCGGTAATCCTCGTCCCACTGCTCGTCATCCGCTTCCGACGGATCGGGATGCTGTTCCAGAACGGCCCGGACGCCCGTGTCGCCGCTGCCTCGAATGTCACGCTTGAGTCGAGAAAAGTGGTCGTTGACCCGGTTGCGAGTCACCGTCAGCAGCCAGCCGCGAAATCGGCCCTTCGATGGATCGTATTCGAATCGCTCGGCGTTCCGCAAAACCGATCCGAACACCTCCTGCGTCAGGTTCGCCGCATCCGCTTCCTGCAACCCGCGACGCCGGCAAAAGCCATGAATCAGCGGTGCATAGATCTCGACAAACTCGGACCACGCCGCATCATCGTCCGGTCGACGGATTCGCAACAACAGGCTGGGACGTGTGGCCGGTGAATCCGTCATCCAGTTGTCTCGCTCACTTCACCCACCTCGGTCGGCACTCCAACCGTATCGGCCACTGTAACAGATCCCGTTTCCAAGGTGCGGTGAGTCTCTTCTCCGAAACCAGGCTGATCGCCAGCTCACTCTTGCACTACCACACCCCCGACCCCACGTACGACATCCACGACCTGTGGCTGGATCTTCGCACCACGCCCTCCGGTCCAACACCTCGCTCTCAATCCACTGGAATCGACCTGAAACGACAAGATGAACCGACGAACTCGCCCGACACGCACACCGATGCCACCGACACAGGCACGCCGACCCGCGTGCCCACCTGGTTTCGAGTTGTCGCCGACACGAGCAAGGCTGCTAGGCAAGGATGTCGGTGATCACCTCGCCCCGGTCGATATCCAGCCTCTTGCGGCCAGGGACTTCCAGTCGCGTGTTGTCCAACCCCAACAGGTGCAACACCGTGGCGTGCAGGTCGGTCACGTAGTGCCCCTTGCCCAGGGCGTGATACCCCAGTTCATCGGTCGCCCCGTGGACGTAACCCCGTTTCAGCCCCGCTCCGGCCAGCCAGACGGTGAAACCGTGCGGGTGATGATCGCGGCCGGTCGTGGCCCCGCCCCGTTCCTCCCGACCCGGAGTCCGTCCAAACTCGGTGCAGAAGACCACCGCCACGTCGTCCATCAACCCTCGCTGCTTCAGATCGGCCAGGAACCCGGCGATCGGCTTGTCGATCGACTTGCACATCCGACCATGGTTCTGCTTCAGCTTCTGGTGCGAGTCCCATGTGCCATACGGCGATGGAAACACCTGGACAAAACGGACGCCTCGCTCGACCATCCGCCTGGCCACCAGCAATCTCTCGCCCGCCATCTTCGTCGGCCCCTGGTCGATGCCATACAGCCGCTGGGTGTCGGTGGTCTCCTGGTCCAGTGCCACCGCCTCGGGTACCGCCGACTGCATCCGGAACGCCAGCTCGTAGGACTTGATCCTGGCCGTCAGCCGCGCATCTTCCGGACGCCGTTCGGCGGTGATCCGGTTCAACTCGGCCACGAGGTCGAATTCGTTGGCCTGCTGACGAGCCGACTGTCCCGATCGCCTGGACCCAAAGGCCAGTGGATTGGTGGGATCCAGCTTCAACGGCACACCGGCGTGAGCCGGACCCAGGTAATAGGAGTCGATCGACTGGCTCGTGTCGGTCCGGGTCGGACCACCCAGTACCACGAAGCGTGGCAGGTTCTCGTTGACCGATCCCAGGCCGTAATGAGCCCAGGCCCCGATGCTCGGCTGCGTCTCGTCCAGGCGATGGCGACCGGTGTGGATCTGGTTCTCGGCCGCGTGGTCGTTGTCAGTGGTCCACATGTTCCGCACGAAGCACATCTCGTCGACCTGCCCGGCCAAGTGCGGCCACCAGTCGGTCACCGCGATGCCGCTCTCACCGTGCCTGGCATGCCCGACCTGCATCGGGAAGATCTTGGGATACACGTCCCGGACGTTGATCTCCTCGGCGGCCACACTGCGGAACCGTTCCCTGTGAAGAGGCGAATCAAGAGGATTGGGGAACGGCGTCTCGGCGTAGGTCTTGCCCGCATAGCGGGTCAGCATCGGCTTGGGATCGAACGTCTCCATCTGGCTGTAACCGCCCGAGAGAAACACCCAGACAACGGACTTGGCCCTTGGTGCGAAGTGCGGCTCGCCGTTGGGCGGACCCTCACCGCGGACAATCCCGTCGGCGGCCAGCATCGAGCCCATCGCCAAACCGGTGAATCCCATGCCACAGTCAGCCAAGAAGTCGCGACGTTCCATTCTCAAGTTCCGCTGTTGAGTCACCCCGGTGGCAGTCACCGGATCGTGACAAAGTCGTTGTGATTGAACAAAACACGAACCAGGCTCTCGCGAACCCCGTCCTCGTTCTTCAGTTCCCCGGCCTGCCTCTCCCAGAATGCCAGGCAGACGGTGACCTCCCTGGTCGTGGCCGGACGTGAAAGAACCTGGACGAACGCCGCACGAATGAACGCCTCGGCCTCGACCGCCTGGATCTGCTTTGCCGCGTCGGCACTGGCCGAGTGGATCAACTCACTGTTGCTGAGTGCCAGTGCCTGCTGGGGGACCAACGTCGTGGACCGTCGAAAACAGTCGCCGGGATCCGGTGGATCAAACAATTCGGCAAACCGAATGTTGCCCCCCGCCTCGGGATAAACCTCGTAGTACAGGCTGCGGCGTCTCGTCGACATGGCCTGCGTGTTGAGCAGCACCTGGCCTCCGATCGCCTGGTCCAGCCGCCCGGACAAGAACAGCAAGCTGTCCCGGATCACCTCGGCCTCCATCCGTCCACGGTTCCGCCGCCACAGCCACCGGTTGTCCTCGTCCCTGTCGATATTGGACGCCTGGCCACTCGAGGAATCAGCCAGCTGGTAGGCATGGCTGGTGACCATCAAGCGATGCAGTCGCTTCATGCTCCAGTCGTTCTCGACCAGTTCCACCGCCAGCCAGTCCAACAGTGCCGGATGCGTCGGCGGTTTCCCGTTTCGGCCAAAGTCGTAGACGGTCTCGACCAGCGGAGCGTGAAAGTGTCTCAACCAGATGTGGTTGACCGCCACCCGTGGTGTCAGCGGATTTCGGGGATCGCTGATGAATCGGGCCAGCGAAGCCCGTCGCCCGGTGGACCGTTGCGATGTCACCCGGCTCATCAACGCGTAGTCGGCCGACTCGGCTGCCTTGGCCTGCGTGTCCTGCTTCTGCTTCTTTGCCGTGGCCAGTTGCTGCTCGTACTGCTTGATCCGACCCGCCTTCTGTTTGTCGGTATCCGGCAACACGCGTGCCCGGCCCAGTTCATGGCCAGCCTCCAGGATCTGCCACTGGGCCATCGCCAGCCCGGAAACCAGTTGCCGGCGATAGGCCTCGCGGGCAAGCTTCTCGATATTCTCGCCCGGGGCCTTCACCCGCCTGGCATTGTCGACCGCAACGGTCGCCTGCAGGCTGGCCAACTCCAACCGGTTGGCCTCCACACCGCGGCGGGCCACCTCGGTCCCCGAGGATGCCGCCGCCAGTGCCGCCTCGGCTTGCTTCATTTTCGTGTAGCTCTCGCGAGCCGATTCGCAAGCGGCGATCATCGAGACCACCGACGTCGCCGTGGGTTGCGATTGAGGGTGGATCACCCAGCCGGCGATCCCTCCGACATCCTCACCGTCGGCGAACTTCGGCGGCTCGAAGCCCCATGAAAATCGCTGCTCGCCAGCGACCAGTTCGACCTGGTCCACCAGTGCCTTGGTGCCGGTTCGGCAGTCGAAGGTGAACGGCTGATGCGGGTGCTTCGTGGGGTTCCAACCGTTGAGCGCGATCGGCTCGTCCTTGACCAGGAAGCCCTCCACCCCCTCCAGCTTCACGCTCAACGCCACGGTGTCAGCCCCGGGGTCCAGCACCAATGTCACGTGGAATTGACTCTGCCCCGCCGCGAAGTCGTAGCGACCGGCGGTGAACTGTGTCGTTCCGTCCGGTCGGTACGAGTCGATCTTGCCGCCGTCAAATGCCACGTACAAAGCTGTGTGGCCGGTCGTGGTGTTCTTGGCCAGTTGGAAGTTGACGTGGTTGTCCTGGAGAATCCTCAATTGAAATGAAATCCGGGTCCCCTTCGGAAGGGCCTCCAGGCCCGGAATGGTGTTCTGCACGATCCGCCGTCCGGTCGCGGCGTCCAGGTAGAGTGACTGTTTCCCTGCCAGGGCACCGGGCTGACCCGACTTGATCGCCGCCGCCAGGGCCCGGTCGAATTCGGCTCGGGCCTGCTCCAGCTGTTTCTGCAGTCCATCGGTATCGACACGTTGGTCGGCGACCTGGTCGAGCCGCTGCTCGGCGTCTCGCAACGCCTGTTGCTGCTCGGCGAGCACCGACTGCTGGATGTTGGACCGTGCACCGGGATACCACCCCGACAGGGGCAACTCGACCGGCCGGATCTCGGGGAACAGATCCGCCAGGAAGGCCGGCACACCGGCGGAGATCGCCCCGCGGTCCTTGTCCTTGTTCCGCTCGTCGCCTCCGGTGTAGAGCCACGTTTTGGCATCAAGCGTCTCGTCGAAAACACGAACCATGCCCATGCGGACCACCTTGCGGGACCCCGAATAGACGTAGGGCGGATACGGAGGCGGATCGGGTTGCCCAGGCACGCGATCCTGGCGGACTCCCATCGGCTCGAAGAACGCCCGCATGCGGAAGTAGTCCTCGTGCGTGATCGGGTCGTACTTGTGGTCGTGACAGTGTGCACAGTTGAAGGTCAGTCCCAGGAACGCCTTCCCGGTGTATTCAACCGTGTGCCGCATCCACTCGTTGGGGTTCAACGAGTAGTAATTTCGGATCAGGTAGCCGGTGGCCGGCCAGGCCGAGTCGTCGGCGGCAGCCAATTCGTCAGCTGCCAGCATCTCCTGGACCATCCGCCCGTATCCCTTGTCACTGTTCAGCGAGTCGATGATCCAGTCTCGCCATCGCCAGATCTGGGGCGCACTGTTGCGAACGTCGTTTTGCTTGCGGCGTCCGTACCAGTCGGAATACCGCCACACGTCCATCCAGTGCCGTCCCCAGCGTTCCCCATACCGTGGCGAAGCCAGCAGCCGATCCACCACCCGCCGGTAGTGCTCCTGCGACGGATCGGCCGCGAAGGCGACCTGTTCGTCCCGGGACGGCGGTAATCCGACCAGGTCGAGATGAACACGACGAAGCAGTGAAGCCGGATCGGCATCGGGGACGGGGACCAGCTTTCGCCGGTCCCACTCGGCGTGCAGGAAGTGGTCGATCGCGTTGAGAGCCCAGCCGGGGCCAGAAATCTCGGGCAGCGCGGGTCGCACCGGTCGCCGGAACGCCCAGTGGTCCCGGGGATCCTCCTCGGGCTCCTCGCCGGCCGGCGACGGGCTGCCGGCAGCGATCCACCGGCGAATCGCCCGGATCTCCTCATCGGACAGCGGCATGCCGATCGGCGGCATTCGCTGGTCGGCATCCTCGTGCATCACCCGCTTCAGCAGCAGCGACTTCTCCGGAGCAGTCGCCTGGATGATCGCCCCGTTCTCGCTCCCCTTACGGATCAGCTGGCCGGTGTCCAGTCGCAATCCGGCGTTCTGCTTCAGCGATCCATGGCACGCATAGCAGCGTTTCTTGAAGATCGACTTGACCTGTGACACGTAATCAACCGCGACGGGTTCCGCTCCGGCGGTCACGGCCGGACAGAACATCGCGAGCGTGAGGAGTGCCGTGAATCTCAAGACAGGATGTCCTGGACGACGCGGGCCGGCCGGCCATTGGTCAATTGCTGCTGCTGCCCGTTGTGGAAGAAGAACAGCTTCTGGTAGTCGATCCCGAAGAGATGCAGCAACGTCGCCTGGAAGTCATTGGGGGTCACCTTGTCAACGACCGCCCGGTGTCCGATCTCGTCGGTCTCGCCATAGGTCATCCCCCCCTTGATACCCCCACCGGCCAGCCAGTTGGTGAAACCCTGCCCGTTGTGGTCGCGGCCACCGGACATCGGGTCGCCCTCGGTCACCGGCAACCGGCCGATCTCGCCACCCCAGTGGACGATCGTCGAATCCAGCAGGCCACTCCGCTTCAGGTCCTTGACCAGCGCGGCGGCCGGCTTGTCGGTCCGCCGACAGGCTGCCGGCAGCGCCGACTTGATGTTGGTGTGGTTGTCCCAGGGCTGACCGTTGAGGAACAACTGCACGAAGCGGACTCCCCGCTCGACCAACCGGCGGGCGATCAGGCAACGCGTGCCGTACTCGCGGGTCACCGGGTCATCCAGCCCGTACATCTGGTGGGTGGCCCTGGTTTCCTGGGTGATGTCCAGGGCCTCCTTGGCCGAAGTCTGCATCCGGGCGGCGAGTTCGTACGAGGCAATCCTCGCCTCCAAGTCGTTCTCACCCGGATGCTTCTTCGCATGCCGCTTGTTCAGCTTGGCCAGAAACGACAGGTTCTGTTCCTGCACCCGGCCACGCACCGTCGGTGGTGCGTCGAGATTCAGGATCCTCGGATTCTTCGGCCGCAGCACTGTTCCCTGGAACAGCGTGGGCATCCAGCCGTTGGACCAGTTGTGGATCCCGTCGACGGGATGCCCACCCGGGTCGGTCATCACCATGTAGGCCGGCAGGTTCTCGGTTTCCGAGCCCAACCCGTAGAGCAGCCACGACCCGAGCGTGGGGCGGCCTGTTACCGAGGGAATACCCGAGTGCATGTAGCGGATCGAAACCTCGTGGCCGTTGTAGCCGGTGTGCATCGAACGGATGACACAAATGTCGTCGACGACATCCGAGATATTGGGCAGCAATTCGGAGATCTCGGTCCCACACTCACCGCGTGGTCGGAACTTCCACCGCGCGCCCATCAGCCGTTTGCTGGCCCGCTTGATGAAGCTGTAAGAGATGTCACCCTGGAAGGTCTTGCCATCCATCCGGGTCAGTTCGGGCTTGGGGTCGGTCAGCTCCATATGCGCCGGACCGCCATGCATGAACAGCGAGATCATCGACCTGGCCCGCGGAGCAAAATGCGGCTGCTTGGGCAGCAGGTCGTAGCTCGCCGGCCCGCGAGGAACGTTGGCCGGAGTTGCCAGCAGGTTGTCCTGCTGCAACAGCGTCGCCAGCGCGACCGATCCGAGACCCAACACGTTGCGGGATAGGAATTCACGTCGCGACACCGACGGAATGGTGGGTTGGTCCTGATTCATCATTTCGAACGATTCCAAGAAACTGGTCATCAATCCTGCATCCTCAATCCGAATACAAGAACTCGTTGGAACTTATCAATGCCTGGCAGAAATTGGTCATCGCCTGGCGGACGGGGTTCTTGTTGCCCTGCTCCGAGAGCAACACCAATTGTCCCTTCAGGTAACTGACGGCCAACTCGGCCTCTTCCCGGGTCGGCCGGCGGACGTAGGCCAATCGCCAGGCGTACACCAATTGGTCGGCAATCGGAGCCCCCAAGGTGAACATCGACGGCTTGGGCGGCTCCTTGACGGCGTCCTGAGACTTGTATGCCACAGTGGTTCCGGCGGCGACATCCGACAGCGAGAGAGTGAACTCGTTGCTGAACGAGTCCGACGTCTTGGACGACTGCTCGTCGACGATCGTGTCGATGATGTCTCCCTTCTTCACGTCGAAGTCCACCATGTACTCGACTCCTCCGGCGTGGACTTTCCACGAGCCCTGCGATCCCAGCCGACTGCTGTAGACCGTCACGCCCACGCCGTCTCCGTTCTTGGATGGGCATCCGAGCGATCCCTTGACCAATAGATGCCCATCCAAGGGGGCAATCCAGCGACGGATCGGCCGGGTGGTTTTGCCTTCGGGATGTCCACCGGCCTTCGTCAGGAACGACAACCCGGCCAGCCCCTTGCCCTGCCCCTTGCCACTCTGCCAACGACTCTGCTCGAACACCGTGAAACGGGTAAATTTCACCGCCGCGACGGTCGCGTTCTTACCCGCCGCGGCCGCATCGATGTGTCCGTATCCCACCCGCCACACGCCCATGTTCGAGAAGTAGTTCTTCAGGTCAAACGGCACCTCCAACCCCTTGACCAACTCGGCATCCGCACCAGGCCTGGCCTGCTTGTTGACCCTATCGGCCATCGCGAGGGCGTACTTCAGAACGGCCTCGCTGTTCATCATCAGCAGCGACTGCAACGCCACGGTCGATTTCCCACGCTTGCTGCAATTGACCGTCATCACCGGCTGATCGAAGACCTGCAGTAACGCCACCGGCTGCGTCCGCCGGTTCTGGACGTAGACACTACGACGATCCGGTCCGCCGACGGAAATCTGACCCGCGTCGTCAGCTTTCAGGCCGACCGGCGGTCCGTACATCTTGCGATCCAACGTCCCGCTGACCGCCAGGATCCGGTCCCGCACGATCTCCGCGTCGAGTCGCTGGACCGTTTTGTGCCAGTACAGTGAATTCGACCCATCCAGGTCATCCCCCTGGACGTGCCGCAACGAGGCCTGGCGATACGCCGTCGACCGCATCATCACCCGGTGCAGTTCCTTCAGGCTCCAACCACTCTCGACAAAGTAGGACGCCAGCCAGTCGAGCAGCCTGGGGTGAGTCGGCCTGGTACCGAGCTTGCCGAATTCGTCTGGGGTGGTGACGATGCCGCGTCCGAAATGATGCAGCCACACGCGATTGACCAGCACGCGGGCCACCAACGGGTGGCGACCATTGGTCAACCAACGGGCAAACGCCAGCCGACGACCGCTGGAGGTAACCTGAGCATCATCGCCCGCGATCGCAAACTGGGCTCCATCCGGAGCAGTCACCGTCAGACCACCAGGAGCCACCTCCTGCCTGGCCTGACGATGGTCACCGCGGTGGAACAGGAATGTCTTGGGTTGCCCGCCGGGCTTGCCGACATTTTCGGTCAACGCCCGGACGAATTCTTCGACCGGGATCTTCGCCTGGATCTTGGCGATCTTCGGTGCGTACGCCTTGATCTCGTCAGCCCGCTTCGAGTTGTACTGGTAGAGGTTCCCGCCGTTGACATTGAGGTTCGGATACTTTTTCAGCAATGCCTTCTGCTTGTCGGTTTGCTTGTCGCCGGGCGTCATCTTGGCCTTTCGCATTTCGCCACGCAGCGGCTCGTCGTAGCGGGCGTATTCCTTCTCGAGCGCCTCCTGGATGTACTTCTGCTGCTTGGCGTTCTTTTCCGTGTTGACCACGTTGATCTCTTTTTGGACCCCGGCGCGAACCGCTTTCTGGGCATCGGTGTACAGCGACACGCGTCGTTGACTGGGATTCCGCCACGCCTTCCAGTCGTACCCCGGTTCGAAGACAGCACGAACCCGGTAGTAGTCGACCTGTGAGATCGGGTCGTAGCGGTGGTCGTGACACTGGGCACAGCCGACAGACAGCCCCAGCAGGGCCGAACTGACGATCTTGATCGTGTCGGCCATAACCTGGTTCTTGGCCACCGCGGCATCAGCCGGATTGCTGCCGGTCCCATCGGCGGCCATCCGCAGGAAACCCGTCGCCACCAGTTTCTGGACCTGGTGAGGCCCCAGGTTCTTCAGCGGCCCGACAACCATCTCGTCGCCTGCCAACTGTTCCTGGATGAACCGGTCAAATGGCATATCACTGTTGAGCGCCCGGATCACGTAGTCGCGAAACTTGTAGGCGTACGGACGCACCCGGTCATCATTGGTGTAGCCTTCCGAGTCGGCATAGCCGGCCACGTCGAGCCAATGACGGCCCCATCGTTCGCCGTAGTGAGGCGACTCGAGACAACTGTCGATCAACCGCTCGTAAGCATCAGCACTCTTGTCATCAATGAACGCCTGGGCCTGCTCATAGGTCGGTGGCAGCCCCAGCAGGTCAATGTACACGCGCTTCATCAGGGTCAACCGGTCAGCGTCCGCCGCAAAGCCGAGTTTCTTCTCTTTCAACCGGGCCAGCACGAACGAATCGATCGCCGTCCGCACACGTTCCTGCCCGACCCGAATTGGCAACGCCGCTCGCGTGATCGGCTGGAAAGCCCACCAGGATCGCTCTTCAGGTGAAATTCCCAACCCCGAGCCAATTTCCTTCGGCTCGGGGCGTGCCGTCTTGGCACCCTGGGCGATCCAGCGGGTGATTCTGGCAAGTTCCCCGGCACTGATCCGGGTATCCCCCGGGGGCATCGATCCGTCCCTGAGTCGCTGTACCAAGA
>CAVOEV010000045.1:0-23250 GCA_963694825.1 Planctomycetota bacterium | reverse complement strand
GTCTGCTATCCTGTGCCGTCAGCTGATCACCCTCGCCACGGAGTCTCTCATGCCCCGTTCGCCCCTGCCCCTGCCCCTGCTCACCATGCTGGCCGTCCTCTTGGCCATTCCTGCTGCCCAGGCCAACAACTGGCCCAGTTGGCGGGGTCCGACGTTCAACGGTGTGGCACCCAAGGGCAGTTATCCGGTCAAGTGGAGTTCCACGGAGAACGTGGCGTGGAAGTTGAAGTTGCCTGGCAAGGGCACTTCGACCCCCATCGTCTGGGCCAACCAGACCATCCTGACCTGCCAGGACGCCAGCGGGAACACGACGTTGGCGTTGGACCGTGCGGGCAAGCAGATCTGGAAAACGACCATCGGCGCGACCACGATCCAGGGCAAGCACAGAAAGGCGAGCGGCAGCAACCCGTCGCCCGTGACCGACGGCAAGTACCTGTTCGTCTATTTCAAGACCGGTGACCTGGCCTGCCTGACCCTGACCGGCAAGCTGGTATGGCAGACGAACCTGCAGAAGGCCTGGGGCAAGGACACCCTGTGGTGGGACCTCGGCACCTCCCCGGTCCTCTCGAAGGACAAGGTCCTGGTGGCGGTGATGCAGACGGGAGGTTCGTATGTTGCCGCGTTCGAGAAGAAGGATGGCGACGTGGCGTGGAAGCATAACCGGAATCTCGAGGCGCCGTTGGAGGCGGCCCAGAGTTACACGACTCCACTGGTACTCAACCGCGGCGGATCCGAGCGGTTGCTCGTGCTGGGGGCCGATCATGTCACGGCTCACGACTGCGAGACGGGCAAGGAACTGTGGCGGGTTGGCGGTCTGAACCCGTCCGGTCAAAAGTACTTCCGCAGCATTTCCTCACCGGTCATAGCCGGCGACCTGCTGCTGGCCCCCTATTCTCGCGGAAGCACCCTGACGGCCATTCGGCTGGGTGGCCAGGGCGATGTGACCAAGTCGCACGTGGCCTGGGTCAATAAGGGAGGTGCCGCGGCTGACGTGCCCACGCCGATCGTGCAGGGCAACCGGGCCTTTGTCTGCAGCGATCGCGGCAAGCTGACCTGCTTGGACGTGAAGACGGGCAAGGTGATCTGGAGTGGCCAGGCCGAGAAAAACCGGACGGCGTTTTCGAGTTCACCGGTGTTGGCCGGGGGGCGAATCTACATCACGCGCGAGGATGGCAAGACCTTCGTGATCGAGTCGGGCGACGAGTTCAAGGTGGTCGGAGCCAACGCGCTGGGTGAGTTCACCGTCGCCACCCCAATCTTCTCGAAGGGCCAGATCCTGCTCCGCACCACCGAGCACCTCTACTGCATCGGCAAGTCGAAGCCGGCGGCTGCGGCCGGCGAATAGCTTCAGCCGAATCCTCATCGAGTGACATCCGTTCCCAAGTTCCTGTGCGATGGCCCGGCTGGTGCCAAGCGAACCATCGCGTTGGCCCATGGTGCCGGTCGTGGCTGGGACAGCCCGTCGCTGGAAGCAATTGCCGGGGGACTGGCGAAGGCCGGGCACCGGGTCGTGCGATTCGAGTTTCCGTATATGGTGAGGTGTCGCGAGGAGGGGACGCGGCGACCGCCCGATCGGCAGCCCGTGCTGCTGGAAACCTGGAAGGCGGTCATCGATGAGTTGGGAGCAGACGGCCTGGTGATCGGAGGCAAGTCGATGGGGGGCCGGATGGCCAGCCTGGTGGCCGACGGGTGCGGTGTGGCGGGGCTGGTCTGCCTGGGCTACCCGTTTCACCCGCCGGCCAAGCCCGAAAAGACTCGCACTGAACACTTGGCCGATCTGGTCACACCGACACTGATGATCCAGGGCGACCGAGATCGGTTTGGCACTCCCGACGAGGTTGCTGATTACGAGTTATCCGATTCGATCCAGCTCGACTGGATGCCGGACGGCGATCATGATCTGGTGCCTCGAAAGAAGTCGGGACGCACGGCCGAGCAGAACTGGTCGCGCGCCGTTGAGAGGATTTGCAGTTTCATCAGTTCGTCGACCAGCTCGCACAAGCAGGCAACCGAGCAGAGACTCGGGTAGACTCCATCGACGGAATCTCCTGCCCGAGTAAAGAACCCGATTTGTGTCCGAATTTCCAACGCCGACCGACGCTCACGCCTCGCCACTCAGCCGGACGGGCAAGTACCTGATCATCGCGACCGCCTTCCTGGGCTGGTTCTTTGGCGGCACGCACATGGCCATCAACGGCCTGGTCATGCGGACGGCGGCGTTGAACCTGCTGGTGGTGGCTGGTGAAGGCGAGCTGACGGACAGCGACCGGGCGACGATTGCGACGATGCGAGACAGGCTCGACATCGACCACGACGGCATCATCGAGACGGATGCGTTTGTGAAGTCGGCGGCTGTTGCTGTCGGCAGCGGCAGGGTGGTGTCGAAGGCCGACCTGATGTCCGTTGGCCTGACGAAGGACCCGGACACGATCAAGATCCTGGGCGTTGCGGGAGACCGGGACGGAGTGATTTCGGACGACGAGTTAGAGCGTTACGTGGTGGAGGCGAGGTTGGGTGGTCGAGCGGGTCGGTGGTTCGGGTTCTACATTTGCGCGTTCTTGTTCGGAGCGGCGTTGGGCGGGTTGGTGTTCGGGCGGATTGGGGACCGGTATGGACGAGCCCGCGGCATGGCCGCGGCGATCACGTGCTATTCGGGCATGTCGCTGCTGGCGTATTTCTCGCAGTCGCCCGAACAGTTGTGGATCGCTCGGTTCATTACGTGCATGGGTGTTGGTGGGATGTGGCCCAACGGCGTGGCGTTGATGTCCGAGGCATGGAAGGGCGTGTCGCGGCCGATGCTGGCCGGAGTCATCGGCACGTCGGCCAACGTGGGCATCTTCCTGACGTTTTGGGCCGGGCGGGTGGTGGGCGTCGACTACGACTCGTGGCGTTGGGTGCTGCTGATGGGTGGTTCGCCAATCGTGTTGGCCGGGATCGTGATCGCCTGCGTGCCCGAATCGCCAAGCTGGATTGCCGATCGGCAGAAGCTGCTTGCCGGAGTCGGCCCAGCTGATGCTGGTGATGTGGTTTCGACGTGGGACGTTTTCAAACCGCGTTTGATCGGAGTCACCCTGGTGGGAATCCTACTGGCGACCGTTCCGCTGCTCGGTGGTTGGGGAGCAACCAACTGGTCGCAGGCCTGGGCCGACAAGGTGGGTTCCGAAATCGGGAACCCCGGACTGAAGGCGGATATCGGGATGGCTCGATCACTGACGGGCATCATCGGCAGTTTTCTGGGCGGAGTGATTGCCAGTCGAGTGGGTCGCAAGCGGACGTACTTCCTGACCAGTGTCCTGTGCCTGATCAGTGCCGAGTTCGTCTACATGTTCCACACGCCCGAGCAGTGGCAGTTCCTGGTCGGATTCGCCGTGCTGGGCTTCTTCAGCGGGATATTCTTCGGCTGGTTGCCGTTGTTCCTGCCCGAATTGTTCGTGACGCGGATTCGGTCGACGGGGGCTGGAGTCTGTTTCAACTTCGGACGGATCATCACCGCCGTGACGGTGTTTGCCGGTGCGATTCTGATCGAGCAGTTCAACGAGGACTACGCGTTATTGGGCAGGATCATGAGCCTGATTTACCTGCTCGGCGCGATCGGCATCCTGCTACTCCCCTCAGGCGTCGGCGGCGAAATCGAGGACTAATCTCATGCGGTTCGCAATTGTGATTGTGCTGATTTCGTGGTTTGCGGTGACCGCCGGGGCGGAGTTGCCGCGTCGGACAGCTTTGGACGACTACGTCGCTAAGGCCGATTCGACCTATGAGTGGAAAGTCGAGAAGTCGGTTGTTGGGAGCGAGGCGACGACGACGATCATCAAGCTGAAGTCTCAGAGCTGGAGGACCCGCAAGGACGTGGATCGTACGGTGTGGGAGCACTGGCTGATTGTCGTCAGGCCGAAGGTGGTCAAGACGAACACGGCGTTCCTGATGATCGGCGGTGGCCGCAATGGGCGTTCGGCTCCGGGCGGGGCCAGCCGGTCAGTTTCGCAGATCGCTGCAATGAGCGGCAGTGTGGTGATCGAACTGAAGGCGATCCCCAACCAGCCGCTGGTGTTTCATGGCGACGGGCAGAAACGCACGGAGGACGATCTGATCGGGTACGCCTGGGACCAGTACCTGAAAACCGGCGACGCCACCTGGTTGCCTCGACTTCCGATGGTCAAGAGCGTGGTCCGCGCCATGGATTGTGTGCAGGAATGGTCGAGCAAGGAGGGTCGGCGGATCGAAAAGTTCGTGGTGGCCGGGGCGTCGAAGCGGGGTTGGACGACCTGGATGACTGGAGCCGTCGATCGTCGTGTGCAGGCGATCGTTCCGATCGTGATCGATGTCGTCAACGTCGCTCCGTCGATCCGGCATCACGCCGAGGTCTATGGTTTCTGGGCCAAGGCGGTCGGGAACTACTACCAGCACAAGATTCTTCAGCGGCACGACGATCCACGCATGCTGCCTCTGTACCGCATCGTCGATCCCTACTTCTATCGCCATCGTCTGACGATGCCCAAGTACATCATCAACGCCGCCGGCGACCAGTTCTTCTGCCCCGATTCCTCTCAGTTCTATTTCGATAAACTCGAGGGTGAGAAGCTGCTGCGTTATGTCCCGAACGTTGATCATGGAGTCAAGACGATCGACGCGGTGACCAGCATGATGGCCTTTTACCAGATGGTTGTCGCCGATCGACCGCGTCCCAATCCGACCTGGACATTCCAGAAGGACGGTTCGATCCGGGTGAGCAGTGCAGTGCGGCCGAAGAAGGTCGTGATGTGGCAGGCCACGAACTCGAAGGCTCGAGATTTTCGGCTCAGAACGATCGGCAGGGCTTTCTCGAGCACGGCTCTGAAGCCAGGGTCGGATGGTTCGTGGGTGGCTCGGATCGATACTCCCACCAAGGGCTGGACCGCGTTTTTTGTCGAGTTGACCTACGACTCGGGCGAAGTCTTCCCGCTGATCGTCTCGACGTCCGTCCGCGTGTTGCCCGTAACGTTGCCGCACAAGGGTGTGGATCTGAAGTTGGTTCCGTATGAGCGGTAACGGCGAGCAGGGTTTCGTTGGGATTGTAATGACGGCTGCGGTCGAGGGGTTGAAACCCTAGAGTCGAGTCTGGGTAGAACAGTCCAGCGCGAGGCATGGTGTCGATGTTTGGAGCGGGCGAGGCGATTCGGATCACGAAGCTCGAGACAGTTTTGGTCGAGCCACGCTGGTTGTTCCTGAAGGTTCACACCGACGCGGGCATCGTCGGGTTGGGGGAACCGGTAGTCGAGGGTCGAGCTCGGACGGTGGCCGAAGCGGTGAAGAAGCTCGAGGAGTACTTGATCGGCAAGGACCCGCGCTCGGTGACTCACCATTGGCAGGCCATGTACCGTCACGCCTTCTATCGAGGCGGTCCGGTGTTGACGAGTGCCATCAGCGGCGTCGACATGGCGCTATGGGACATCAAGGGCAAGGCTTTGGGTGTTCCGGTCTACGAGCTACTAGGCGGACCCACTCGCACCCGGGTCCGCGTCTACGCTCATGCCTCGACCCCCGAAATGCTCCGTCAACGCTCTGCAGAGGGTTTCACCGCCTTCAAGACCGGCGTTTCCACGCACCGTCCGGCTCGGATCATCGAGACGCCCGGTTTCGTGAAGCGGGTCGCTCGGCGGTTCGAAGAACTCCGAGAAGCCGCCGGTGACGAACGCGACATCGCGATCGACTTCCATGGAGCGATCAGTCCTCAGACGGCCAAGCTGTTGATCAAGGCCCTGGAACCGTATCAGCCGATGTTCATCGAGGAACCGGTGCAGTGCCAGAACGTCGAGGTGATGGCCGACATTGCCAGGAGCACTCACTTGCCGATCGCCACCGGCGAACGAATCTTCACCAAATGGGGTTTCCGTGAGCTACTGGAAAAGGGAGCTGCCACGATCCTGCAGCCGGACCTTTGTCATGCCGGCGGGATCACCGAGGTGCGGTTGATCGCCGGGATGGCCGAAAGCCACTATGCGGCGATCGCTCCCCACAACCCCCTGGGCCCGATCTCGCTGGCTGCAGGACTGCAGATCGCCGGTGCGATTCCCAATTTCCTGTGCCAGGAACAGGTGCACCTGGGCGAAGGCTACATCACCGAGCCGTTCGAGGTCCGCGACGGGTACATCGATCTGCCAAAGGGACCGGGGCTGGGCGTTGAACTGGACGAGGACGCCTTGGCCGAGAAGATCGGCCACGACTGGGTGAACCCTGCCCCCTTTGATGCGGACGACGGTTCGGTCGTGGACTGGTGAGGCGACGGGAATCCGCAGGAACAATCCGGGAGTGCTTTGGCCATGAACCGTAATGTGTTGACTTGCTTTGTGCCGGTGTGCCTGTCGATGTGTCTGCCTGCCATGCCAATCGATGCCGAGGAACCATTAGTTCGTTGGCAGACGACCGTCGACCTGGGCCGTGACCGAGGCCAGCCGTTTGGGTCGTTGTTTGAGGCTCGCGACGCGGCCGGGCGGTTGGTTGCCGGTGCGGGTTTCGAGGAGATCTACAACACGCGGTTTCGCGGCAACCGGCACACTGTGCAGTTCTTCGTCCGCCCGGCCGAGCGAGCCGGCGAGTTCCAGATCGAGCGGCTGCCGTTCCCCGACATGGGGACAGGCGTCTACCTGTTTGAACTCGACGGGCAGGTGCATGCCTGGACCAGTGGCGGCGGCAACCGGGTCAAGCGATGGGACGCGGCTCGAGGTGCGTGGGAGTCGAAGCTGGAAGTTGTTGGCGGCTTGAACAGTGGCGACGGCGTGATGCGAGTCGGTCGCGGGTTGCTGGTGTTTCGCAACAGCCGGGCGACGTTCGACGGTCGCGAGATTCTGAAACCACCCGCTCGGGGCCGTTACTACAATTTCTACTACGCCCTGGGGCACCTCTGTTTCTACTTCACCGATCGCGAAGCGGCCGAGCCGCTGACTCGGATCATTGCCTGCAAGTGGAACGCGGAAGACGCAGGCGTGATCGATGTATCAGACGGCGTGGTCTTCGATGCGAAATACGTCGGGGCGACTCCGTTTGCCTGGGGTCAATACGGTGGTGAGGCTTTGACGGTGACCAACCAGGGAGGCGTTCATGCGTTCGACGGACGGAGATGGCGGACCTTGCTGGAAGCCAACAACCAGGTCAGCTACCAGGTCTACTCGTTCCTGAATATCTTCGACCGGGCGTTGCTGGCCCAGTACCCGACCGGCCACCTGTTCGAGTACCGCGGTGGGACCGAGTTGAAGCACCTGGACGGCTACCCGCCGCGTTTGCCGGGCGTATCGAGTCGAGCTCGGGAGGCTCAGACGACGGCGATCTACCGAGGCGAGATGTTCGCCGGTGTGTGGCCGTGGGCGGAGTTGTGGCGATACGACCACGACGTGGATCGCTGGTCGTCGATGGGTCGAGCGTTCACTCATCCCCGGCTGACCGACAAGCAGGTGCATCCGTACGAGCAGCACACCGAGCGGTTTCGGCTGGTCACCAATCACTGGGGCCAGCGGATCACCGGGATGGTATCGATCGGCGACTCGTTGTTCCTGTCCACTTCGTCGAAGGGGACTGGCCGGTGGCTCGAAGAGTACGATTTCCTGAGCGAGGCCGAGCGTCGTGAGTACGGTACGGTCTTGAAATTGAGCATGCCCGGTCATCTTTCGGCCGTCATCTCGTGGACCGGAAAGCCTTTGACACTCGAGTTCCTTGTCTTTGCCGACCGGCTGCTGATCCGACAGGATGGTCGTGAGATTGGCCGTTCAAAGTTTGTCCCGAGCGACGCGAAGCGATTGCGGAGTTTAAAGACGACTCGAGGCCAAGGCATTTTCGGTCCGTTGAGGGGTCGTTTGTTGCCGGGTTCTTGAAACCTTGGGTCGTACGCTGGTAACCTGTTCAGCTTCCCATTCGCCTTGGTGTTTGACCGGAGACTTCCCGTGCGACCTGTCGCCCTGCTCCTCGTGTTGCTTTGGGCCAGTGTGGTTCATGCCGAAAACTGGGCCCGTTTCCGAGGCCCGGACGGCCGCGGCATCAGCACTCAGAAGGGTCTGCCTGTCACCTGGACCGACAGCGACTACACGTGGAAGACGGCGCTTCCCGGCCTCGGTCATTCGTCACCGTGTGTCTGGGGCAACCACGTCTTCGTGACGTCCGCCTTAGACCAGGGTGCCACTCGGCTGGTGCTGGCCGTGGATGCGGTGAGTGGCAAGGTGTTGTGGACCGACAAGTTGGTCTCAAGGACTCACAAAAAACATTCGCTCAACAGCTACGCATCGGGCACACCGGCGAGTGACGGCAAGCGTGTCTATGTGTTGTTCAGCACGAACGAGGCGACGGTGGTTCGAGCGTACGATTTTTCCGGCAAGGTGTTGTGGCAGGCGGATCTTGGCAAGTTCTACAACCAGCACGGTCATGGTTGCGGCACGTCGCCGATTGTCTGGAACGACACGGTGATCGTGGCCAGCCAGCACGATGGTCCATCGGTGATCGCCGGTCTGGACGCTGCCACGGGCACAATCCGCTGGAGTTCTCCGCGGCAGGTCAAACTGACGGCTCATTCGACACCCGTGATCCTGGAACGCGAGGGCCGGACGCCCCAGATGTTCATCAGCAACACCGGCGACGGCCTGGCCAGTTTCGATCCTCGAAACGGCAAACTGTTGTGGCGAGCCAACCTGTTCACGTCTCGAGCGGTCAATTCGCCCGTCATCGCCGGCGACCTGGTGATGGCGATCACCGGCGGCGGCGGTAGTGGTAAGCAGTTGTTTTCTGTATCGGTCGACCAGGTGGGTGAAGTGGGTGCCGACCAAGTGGTCTGGTCGGGCGACCGCAACCTGCCGTATGTCCCGACTCCGCTGGTCTTCGACAAGTTGCTCTACTTCTGGTGCGACAACGGAGTGGTCAGTTGCCTGGAGCCGAAGACGGGCAAGGCGATTTGGACCGAGCGAGTGGGGGGCAAGTTCTGGGCCAGCCCGATTTCCATCGACGGCAAGATCTACAACATCAGCGACAAGGGTGAGGTGACGGTGCTCGCCTCGGGTACCACCTTCAAGGTGCTCGGCCGGACCCAGATCGGCGAACCCGTGCATGGGACTCCGGCGGTGGCCGGAGGCCGGATGTTCGTGCGTGGATTCGAGCACCTGTATTGCCTGACGGCGAAATAGGCTGATCTGGCGGCGATCTGCCGGCGACCAGGCGGGTACAAAACTGCTGCTGACCTGAACGGTGCGACTGATCTACAATCCGCTACCTCGGTCTGTGGATTGCGGAGTCAAAAGAATGTGTCGTTCTGCATGCGTGTTGCGGGTGTTGGCCGGATTGTCTTGTGTGGCGCTGAGTGTTTTGGGCGGTTCGCGAGTCGTCCTGGCCGAAGATTCACCTCGGGCCAGCTTCATGCTCGAAAAATTCAGTCCGTTGCAGGCGGGTGTCGAGTACGAACGTCCCGAAGCGTCGGACGTGAGCCAGTGCAGCGTGGCGGTTGACCGTGGTCGAAAGCACACCGGTTGGAAGGTGATGGGATCGTCGGGCCAGGTGCTGCGACGGTTCCTGGACACCAACGGCAACAGCCTGGTTGACGAGTGGCGTTATTTTCAGAACGGTGTAGAGGTGTATCGCGACATCGATTCGAATCACAACGGCAAGGTGGACCAGTCGCGGTGGTTGAACACGGGCGGTTCGCGTTGGGGTATCGATACGAACGAGGATGGTCGGATCGATTCATGGCGTCGGATTTCGGCCGAAGAAGCCAGCCGAGTGGCTGTCGAGGCGATGGTGCGGCGTGATGTGGCATTGCTGCAGACGGTCCTGATCAACCGACAGGACACCACGGCGTTGGGCATCACAGCGAAGATCGAAACGTCGCTTTTGGCGGCCGTGGCCGACCCGACCCAAAAACTTGCCAAGATGTCTACTTTGGCCCCCGGCACACGTTGGATCCGATTTGATTGCTCGCAACCGGGATTGATTCCCAGCGACGAGGGCAAGGCGTCGGTTGATCTTGAGGTGTACGAGAGTGCATTGGCGATCATTGATGCGGGTGGCAAGAGCGGCCTGATGCAGATTGGTGAACTGGTCAAAGTGGGGCAGGTCTGGAAGTTGACCTCGATCCCGGTCCCACTGGTTGGCGATACGGTGCAGGTGACTGCCGGCGGCGTGTTGCTGCAGCCGGTGATTCCGAGTGTCACGGTGGGTACTCCGGGCGTCTCGCCCGCGATGCAGAAACTGCTCGATCAACTCCGGAACATCGACAATTCTCCTCCCGCCGCCGGATCGAATCGCGGCAGCCTGGCCACGTATCATTCGCGTCGCAGCGATGTATTGCGCGGCCTGAGCCTTGGGGCTTCGACTGTTTCGGAACGGGATCAATGGGGTCGCCAGTTGATCGACAGCCTGACGGCATTGGTGGAGTCGGGCGTGTGGCCCGAGGCGTTGAGTCGATTGGCGGCCGAGGAATTACGGCTGAAGCAACGGAGTCCGAAGTCGGCGTTGGTGCCTTTTGCGAGTTACCGTCACCTGCTGGCTCGTTACAGCCAATCGGTGCAGGCGACGACCGACGTGTCGGCTCAGTCCAAGATCCAGCAGCAGTGGTTGGTCGACCTGGAAGGGTTTGTCGCCGGTTATCCATCGGCCGAAGACACGCCCGAGGCGATCTGGCAGCTGGGGACGGCTCACGAATTTGCCGCTCGAGTCGACAATGCCAAGACATGGTATTCGAAACTCGCTCGGCAATACGCCAAGACAGCTGCCGGTCAGCGAGCGACCGGAGCGTTGGTGCGTTTGGATCTAAAGGGCAAGCCGTTTGTGATCGCCGGCAGGAACCTGGCCAACACGTCGGTCAGCAGCAGTGCCTACCGGGGCAAGTGTTTGTTGGTGGTGTACTGGGCGACGTGGTGCAAGCCGTGCACCGAGGAGCTGCCTGCACTGCAGTCTCTGTACGCCGAATATCGCGGTCGCGGATTCGAAATTCTGGGCGTGAATCTGGATCTGGACCGTGCACCAGTCCCCGCCTACATCTCGGCTCACCGGATCACCTGGACAACGTTGCACGAACCCGGCGGTCTCGACAGCCGATTGGCTCGGCAACTGGGAATCCTGTCCCTGCCGACAATGGTGCTGATCGATCGACGGGGCGTGGTGGTCAGTGCCGAAACGACCGTAGCGGATTTGAAGACCGAGTTGCCCAAGCTGTTGGGCACTCCGACGCGAACCGCGTCTCCCTGAGCTTCTTTACTCCACGGCCGTCTCTTCTCAGGATAGGCTCCATGGCTCAACCGGGTTTTCTGAAGGGCATCGAGAACAGTGTCCGCGGCATGGTGAAGCGTGCGGTGATCAGTCATCACCGTCGTGGTGACACCGTGCTGTTCAGCGACACGACGTTGCGTGACGGCGAGCAGATGCCCGGCGCGACGCTCGAACCCGAAGACAAGCTGCGGATTGCTCGGGCGCTCGAAGCGGCTGGAGTCCATTCACTGGACGCCGGTTTTCCGGCGTCGTCCCAGGCCGACATCGAGGCGATCCGGTTGATGGTCGGCGTGATCAAGGGGCCGGTGCTGACGGCGTTGTGTCGGACGGTTCGAGGCGACATCGACGCGGCCGAGGAAGCTCTATCAGACAACCCGCGGCACAAGCGCGGGGTGAGCCTGTTTTGTGGAACCAGCCCGCTGCACCTGGAGCACAAGCTACAGAAGACTCAGGCCGAAATTCTCGACCTGATCACCGACACGGTTGGATACGCCAGCCAGAAGTTCGACATCGTGGCATTCAGCCCCGAAGACGCCAGCCGGACCGAGCCGGAGTTTCTTGTCGAGTGTTACAAGGTGGCGATCGATTCCGGTGCGACGACGATCGGGTTCCCCGACACGGTTGGCGTGATGACTCCGGAAAAGGTCCACGACATCATCCGTTACATCCAGGAGAACGTTCCGAACATCGAGCGGGCTCTACTGGCCGTCCACTTCCACAACGACTTGGGCCTGGCTGTCGCCAACACGTTGGCGGGGATCCAGGCGGGTGCCAACGTGGTGCAGTGTACGGTGAACGGGATTGGCGAACGAGCGGGCAACGCGTCGCTCGAGGAAGTCGCCATGGCACTGCACCTGAACGCGGATCAGTACGGCGTGAAGATCCAGGTGGACACGACGAAGCTGTACGAATTGACTCAATTGGTTGCCGACCTGACCGGCATTGGTCTTTCGCCAATGAAGCCCATCGGTGGCGACAACATTTTTGCGACCGAGGCGGGGATTCATCAGGACGGGTTGCTGAAGAACCCGGACACGTACCTGCCGTACCGTCCCGAGGTGGTTGGTGCGAAGGGAATTCGGCTGGTGCTGGGCCGTCACAGCGGCCGCCGAGCGGTGGCTCATCGGTTGAGCGAGTTGGGGATCGAGTTGAGTGACGAGCAGGTGTTGAGAGTGCTCGAGGAAATCAAGGACGTTCCCAAGGGTGTGACGATCGATGACGAGTTGCTGGCAAAGTTGGCCGCCGGTTCGGCCGCTTGCGAGTAGTCGGTCAGCTCAGGATTTCGCCAATCGCCTGTCCGCCATCGACGATCTTCAGCGGTCGACCGCCGGGCGTAAACAGTTCCTTGTCGGCGTCGATCTTCATGGCCCGGCAGATGGTCTGGAACACGTCTTCGACCGACACGGCTCGATCGACGACTTCCTGTCCGTTGTTGCTGGTTTTTCCCAGCACACTGCCGCCTCGGATCCCCGCACCGGCCATCAGCATCCCGAAGCTCTTTGCCCAATGATCCCGGCCGGGTGCGGGCGTCTTGGTGTTGACCTTGGGCGTGCGCCCGAATTCTCCGGCGACGATCACCAACGTGCGTTCGAGCAGTCCACGTTGTTTCAGGTCACGCAGCAGGGCGGCAACGGCTCGATCGACTTCAGCGGCGGCCGTCTTGATCCGGGTGAACAGGCGGTTGTGCATGTCCCAGCCGCCCTTGCTGACTTCGACAAACGGGACGCCCGATTCGATCAGCCGCCGTGCGACGAGTAGTCCCTGTCCGAATCGGTTCTTGCCGTAGGCCAGTTGTCGGGCTTCGGGTTCGGAATCGAGTTTGAAGGATTTCAGTTTGGGCGACGTCATCAGCCGGCGTGCTCGTTCGTAGAGCACGCGGTGTTCCTGGACCAGCGCGGCGGCTCCGGCATCGGAGAGTTCGGCGTCCTGAGCGGCCAGAAGTGCCAGGCGGCGTGAGACCTGGGGCGAGGGGAGCGGGGTGGCGACGTTGGCGGGCAGTGAACCGGCTCGATTGACGATGAATGGGGCGACGTTGACGCCGAGGAAGCCGCTGCTGAGTGTCTTGCCGATGCTGACGAAGTTGGGGAGATCGGAGTTGGGGTCGCCCAGTTCGCCGGCGACGACCGATCCGAAGTTCGGGTGCTTTTCGGGTCCGCCCATGCGACGGCCGGTGTGCAGATGGTAGGTGCCACGAGCATGAGCGGCTTCGTTGCCGACGATCGAACGGATGATGGCGACGTCGCCCAGCGACTTGGCTAGCTTCGGCCAGTGTTCGGCAATCGAGACGCCGGGCAAAGTCGTCTTGATGGCCTGTGTCGGACCACCGTTCTTGGTGTCCGGCTTGGGGTCCCAGGTCTCCATCTGGCTGGGGGCTCCGGCCAGCCAGACCAGGATGCAGGATCGTTGCTGTTGCTTGAGTTGTTCGGCGCAGAGCCCCAGGGGAGCCAGGAGCGAAGCGACCGAGAGTCCCAGGGCCTGGCGTCGCGAGACGGGCAGATGGCCGATGCCGTTGGTCGGGCCATTGGTGGAAATGGACTGGTGAGTGTGGGGCATGGACTGTCCGATGGTCGTGGCGTGGTCTGGGCTGAGGGTCAGCGTTTGGTGAGGAATTCGGTCGAATTGACCAGCACCCACAGTAGGTCGTCGATGGCTTCGGAGCGGTTGGTGACGTCTTGCAGGTGTTTTCGTCCGCGAGTGAATTCGCTGTCGGTGGGTCGTCGGGCGAGGATGGCGAGGTAGAGTTGTGTGATCAGCCTGCGAGGCTGTTTGATGGCGAGCAGTCGTTTCTTGAGTTGGCCGGATTTCAGTTTGTTCTGCAGCGTGGGGTTGTTCATCAGGAACAGGGCTTGCTGGACGGTCCCTTCGATGTCTCGTTGAGGTGTCGACGGATCGTGCCGGAACGCTCGGTCGATGGCCGTCCCGATATTGCGTTCGGGACCGGTCAGTCTGAGCACGCTGGCTTTGACCTGATCCGAGTTGAGTCTCATGGGTCGGACGGCGGTGAACCGATCTTCTTCGTCATCGATTGTCTGGATGTCTCGCTGGTAGGCTTTCGAGTTCATGAGCAGTCGGAAGACCCAGCGGGGGTCGAAGTTGCGATAGCGAAAGACGGCGGCGATGCGGTTGACGACCGAGGGATGCAGGCATTCCTGGTCGGGTCCCAGGCTGTCGATGGCGTAGAAGCCATCGCCGACCAGTTCGTTCCAGATGCGATTGACGAACGAGCGAGCGAACCAGTAGTTGTCCTGGTTGTAGACGAGGTAGGCAGCGATGGCGACACGTCGTTGGTGGATGGTGAGTTTGATGGGTGGTTTTTCGCCGAGCAGGAACTTGGGCTGCATTTCGGTTTTTTTCGACGGGTCATCGAGGTTGGGCATGTAGTATTTTCCGCCCGAGAAGAAGGCGGCGAGTTCGTGGAACTGTTCGCGTTTCCAGTTATCGAACGGATGGTCGTGGCATTCTGCGCACTGGATGCTGATGCCCATGAAGAGTCGAGCGGTCTGAGCGGCCAGGAGTGGTGGTTTGTTTTCGTAGGCGAGCACAAAGTTGTTCTGCCCGGTCTTCTGGCTCCAGTCGTTCTTGTCTTTCTTCTTCTCCTTGTCGCGTACCGGCATGGCCGATACGAGTTCGGCGACGATTTTGTCCCAGGGCGTGCCTGTCTTGAACTGTTTGGTCAGCCAGTTTTCGAGTGCTTGCGGGTTGGTTCGGTTCCGGTTGGCGGTGGCTTCAAAGAAGATCACGTCCTTCCAGTAGCGGGCCCACTTGCGTGCATACGGTTCGGTGGCCAGCAGTCGGTCGATCAGCTTGGGTCGTTTCGACGAGGTCTTGTCGGCGACGAACGTGTTGATTTCTGCGATTGAAGGTGGACGTCCGACGAGATCGAGATGGACTCGGCGAACGAATCGTTCGTCGTCGATCAGCGGAGCGTAGGAACGGTCGCGGCCGACTCGGTATTCGAGCGACCGATCGAGGTCGTAGGAGGTGTAGCGGAGGTTGCTGCCGGCACGGCGAACGGGCATCGAGTTGCGGATGGCGGACAGGAACTTCTGCTTGTCGGCGACGGTTTTCAGCGGTGGTAGCTTGATCGCCCTGGGTGCCGGTTTGGCCTTGCGAGTGGACTTGCGGACCCGGGTGGTTTTCTTGGTCTGTGCGAGGGTGTTGGTCGAGCACAGACACAGCATCGCGCAGGCCAGCAAGGCGGTCAGACGGGGCATGCGTGGGTGTCCCGGGCGATAGGTGTGCGAGGAGAGAGTGAACAGTTGCCTGCAGTTGGATTATACGAGCGTCGCTTCTGGATCGGCAAGACGGCGCTATTGACTTGTGGACCTCTGCCGAGCAAGACGTAGGGATTGGAGGACGATGCAGGATGCCGCTGGATAATCCGGACGAGTTGTTTGACGTGGTCGATGCTCGGGATCGGGTGATCGGGCAGGCGACTCGTGGCGACGTCCATGCCCGTGGCCTGCTGCACCGGGCGGCTCATGTGTTCGTGTTCAATTCCAGTGGCCAGCTGCTGTTGCAGCAACGTTCGGCCACGAAGGACGCATATCCGCTGTGCTGGACCTCATCGTGTTCGGGGCACCTGGATTCGGGAGAAACCTACCAGGCGGCTGCGATTCGCGAGTTGGGCGAGGAGGTGGGATTGGCGGGTGAGGTCGAGTTCCTGGTCAAGTTGCCGGCTGGTCCCGAGACATCCAACGAGCACACCGCGTTGTTTCGGCTGGTGTGTGACGAGCGACCGAATCCGGATCCGACGGAGGTGGCCGACCTGAGGTGGGCGACGGTGGAAGAGTGGCAGTGTGAGTTGCAGGAAGCTCCCGAGCGGTTCGACCCGCCGTTTGGCGTGTTGTTGGAGTGGTACGCTGGTTTCGAAGCAGGCCGCGGCGATCCGCATCGCGGGTTCCGAAGGTTCTTGCCTCATATGGCAGTTGCCCTGCTAATGGGCTTGTGCGTGTTCGTGGGGATCCTCTGGCCCGGTTGGGTTCGGCGAGACGTGGCTCGTGAGCTGACTGAAACGGCGAGAGTATTTGGTGGGCTTGAGGAGGACGCGTGGTCGGTGGTGTTCAGTCCGGACGATCGCCGAGTGGCATCGACCAGCGGAGCGAAGGTGGAATTGCGTTCGATTGCGAGCGACCCGTCGACGTTGTTTCTGGAAGGCCATTCGGAAGCGGTGTTGGGAATCGCGATCAGTCCGGACGGCCGGACGTTGGCCTCGGCCGGCGAGGACACGACAATCCGGCTGTGGGACACCGATTCGGGACGTGAGTTGATGTTGTTGGAGGGCCACACCGACTGGGTCACGGCGGTGGATTTCAGTCCTGATGGGAAGCAACTGGTGTCGGCCAGTCGCGACTACACGGCCCGATTGTGGGATGTCGCGACGGGCGAGTTGGCGAGGTCGTTCCGGGCGAAGAACGGGTATGTGCTTGATGTCGATTTCAGTCCTGACGGGAAGCAGATTGCTACGGCATCGTCCTTCCGTCCGTTCAACGTGGGAGGGACGCTCATCACGTTGGAGGAACCGGGTGAAATCAACCTGTGGAACCTCCGCACTGGTGAGCAGTTGTTGTCGCTGAAGGGGCACACGTCTGCGATCCTGAGAACGGATTTCAGTCCTGACGGGAAGCAGCTGGTGTCGGCCAGTCGCGACCACACTCTCAAGCTGTGGGACGTCGGCACGGGCCGCGAGCTCGGCACATTGGTCGGCCACACGGGTGAAGTGATCTCGGTCGATTTCAGTCCGGACGGTCGCCGGCTGGTGACGGCCGGCCGAGACGACATGGTCAGGTTCTGGGATGTCGCGACAGCCGAGGAATTGCTGACGGTGGATGCCAGTGACACGGGGGCCTTTTGCGTGAAGTTCAGCGCCGATGGGCAACGGTTGGCGGTTGGAGGGTTCTATCTGGTGAGTGTGTGGGATCTTGGATTGCTGAGACGGTTGGAGTAGTTGGATGTGGACGGTGCGGGGTGGGGGCGTGTGTGGCCGATCCAGTCCCGATCAACGGTCGGTGCTCAGTGCACCGCGGTTCCGTCCGACGATCGATTGCCATTGCTGGTCGTACAGATTGGCGTTGTGTCCATTGGTGGCTTGTGCGGGCAACCAGACATTGGGAAGCAAGGCTTCGAGCAGGTCCAGCGAATCGCCGTAGGCAGCCAGGTCGCCATCGCTGGCGGCCAGATCGTCCAGCAGTTCTTTTGTCAGGCGACGGTTGTCGATCTTGACGAGCAGTCGTCCCGAGACCAGGGCCGCCTTGTTGCCTCGCCAGAACCGGTAGGCGACCGTGGCAGGTCCGCGGCCGTTGAGGCTGATTGCGGTCATCGGGAAGTCGGATTGTCCGTCGAGTGTCGAAGCCATCACAAAACGGGTGTCGCGGGGAAGTCGATCGCGCAGCTGTCGCATACCGTCCTGCCGCACGACCACGGGACACTTGAACTTTTCGATCATTCGGCCCAATCCTCCGGTCGACATGGGTGACGAGGATGTGAGCAGTACGGCGGCGACGCTGTCGAGTGACTGATCGAGGTCAGCGAGTCGTTGTTCGAGGAATTCGACGAGGCCAGCTCCACCGGGTGCGTCGAAGACGTACCAGCGGTTGTTATCATTGAGCACATGGACGGCGTAACCTTTGAACTCGCCCAGGTAGTACAGTCCGGGCAGAATGGTGCGAGGCGTTCCGTCGAGGAAGTCCATTCCGTCGGCGGAGTAGCGATCGACAAGCTGCTGCATTTCCCGGATGCCGTCGTTCAGCATTCTCTGCCACTGATCACTCGTCACCTCGGCACTGACACCCGGGCTGTCGGCCGGACTGGTTGCCATCGCACGTTGAGCACTCGCGGGACCCTCGCCCACCTGCGGGTGACCTGGCAGCAGGATGTCTGGAGCAGGCAGTTCGAGCAGTTTTTTCAGGGTGGCCAGATAGTCGGCGGCATTGGAGCGGTAGCGAGGCGAGAGGTATGCGCCGTAGGTGCCCAGGTCGCCGCGAATACTCTGGATGGTGTCGCCACTGAAGAGGATCCGTCGACCGTCGCGTTCGATCAGGAAGCAGAGGCTTCCGGGCGTGTGTCCGGGTGTCCCGATGACCTGGAACTGGACGTCACCGCAGTGAATCGTCTCGCCTCCGACAAGTTCCACATCGACTTCGGTCGGATGCGTCTGGATGTCGGGCATGTCGTATGTCGAGAAGAGAGCTTCGGGTGGTCCGCCGGCCCGAAGAATGTCGCTGTCGGCTCGGCCGGCATGGACTAGGGCACCTGTGAGTCGTTGCAGGTACATGGCTCCGAGGATGTGGTCGCCATGGGCATGGGTCAGCAGGATTTTCTTCAGCCGTCCGGGATTCAGTTGCAGGAATTTCATCTGCTGCATCAGGGATTGGCAATCCGATTCGAGCCCGGAATCCACCAGCACCAGTCCATCGGACGTCTCGACGACATAGGCCACCGACGGGGCGAGTCCGCCGAGCAGGTGCACTCCCTTGAGCAGCGTCATCGGCCGCCGTCTCAGAACCGGGTCTGTTTGAACCACCGATTCCGGAGTCAGTTTCCAGATGACGATGCCGCACGCCAGCAGGCTCATCAGCCCCAGCACCGCCATGGTACGGCTGCCGCGATCCTTGGCGTGGAGGGCATCGATTCGATTGTGCTGAGTCATGAGCGGTGTGGCCGGTTCACTGTTTCGTCGTCGAGTCGGGTTCGACGACCTTGTGCAACGTGTTGATCGCCGGATTCTCGATCACTTGGCGAATGCCACTGGGCCAGCGGATTTCGATCCGCTGAACCTGTTCGCGTTTTCCGAGTCCGAAGTGGACGGTTCGCGAGTGCTGCGACAGGTAGCCTCCGGCCGATTGCACCAACCGGATCATGGTTTCGTCGCCGGTATGAAGAATGACTTGGGCTCCGATGGCGTCGCGGTTGCTGCTGGTGCCCTGCAGTTTCAGGGCCAGGTAGCCGTTCCCCTGGTCAAACTCGTTCTTGAAGTAATAGGGGATGTCGTTGAAGTTGTTGGTGATGATTTCGAGTTGGCCATCGCCATCAAAATCGGCTGCAGCGGCACAGCGTGAGCTTCGAACGGAATCACGGTTCTGGATCTGCTTGTCGTGGTAGTGGCCTTGGACGGGCGGTTCGATGCCGCGGGCCTTGGCATGATCCGAGTAGGTCCCGTCGCCGTTGTTGAGCATCAGGTAGTTGGGCCAGTAGTAGAACGGGAATCCCATCCCGGATGCGATGAAGATGTCCTGGTGTCCATCGTTGTCGAAGTCACCGACCGAGATTCCCCAGGGCCAGAGAGTCTCGAGTCCGACCGGTTCCGAGAGTTCTTCGAATGTTCCATTGCCGGTTGCTCGGTAAAAGGCATTTCCGAACAACACTTCGCCATGTTTGAAGGCCAGGGTGTCGGCCCAGCGCTCCTCGGTTTTGACCAGCTTGTTGTCCTTCTGTTTCATGGGCCCGAAGATCGACCGAAACTTCTTCTGCTCAGAATCGGTGGCCAGTTTCAGTGAGCCGTGGTTGAGATCGAGGCCCATCCACATGTCCGAGTGCATGTCGACGATCAGGATGTCGAGTTTTGAGTCGTTGTGTGCATCGAACACCTTGACACCCATACCGCCCCAGGAGGTTCGTCCGAGAGTTGCCAGGGTGACATCGGTGAACTTGGCGTTGTCGTTGCGATACAGCTGAGCGCGTCCGAACATGCAGGCGACGACGACATCCTGATCGCCGTCGTCGTCGAAGTCGAAGACCGCCACATCGCTGCTCCAGCCACGTCCTTCGAGTCCGACCGACTTGGTGACATCCGTGAACGTTCCGTCTCCGTTGTTGCGGTAGAGGATATTGTCTTCCTTGGCACTCTGGATCACCGCATCGAATCCATCACCTCCCTTTCCCCGAAACGTCTTACTGGTCGGGTTGATGTCGTCGAGTGTCCAATCGGCGGTGTGGAGCACGTACAGGTCGAGCAGACTGTCGTTGTTGTAGTCGAAAAAGATTGCCGTCTGCGAATGGCCGACGTGTTCGAGACCAGCTGCCTTGGTCACGTCCTTGAGGACTCCGCCACCCTGATTTTCGTAGAAGACGTTGCCACCACGCGTGCTGGCAACGAACAGGTCTTGATCCCCATCGTTGTCGACGTCGGCAAACGTGCCTCCCACGCAGACTCGATCCGCCAGCCCGACGCCGACCTTTTCGGTCACGTCTTCGAACGTGCCGTCGCCGCGATTGCGGTACAAGGCATTTGAGCCGAGTTGGTTCAGAAAAAACACGTCCTCGTGGCCGTCTCCGTTGTAATCGGCAATCGAGACACCGCAGCCATGGTCATAGAGATTGATCTTGAACGTGGTGCCCGATTCGTCGGGAAGGAACCCCATGTGAAAATCGAGCCCGGATTCTCGGGCGATATCACGAAAGCCTGGGCGTGTGGTGTCGGCCGTGTCGGTGGGTTGGTTGGGCATGTCGGCGGCATCGTCACCGCCAAACCACCACGCCAAGCTGACTCCGGCCAGGACCACGATGGCCGCCGCGATACCGACCCAGGATTTGTCACCGCCAAACGGCCCGGAGGGCTGAGTCGGAGTCGTACTGTCGGTTGTCGTGTCCGAGTCCCCCTGGTGGGGATTGGGATTGCCTGTCTGGTTCATTTCGTATCCGTCTTTCTCTGGTTGTGAGATTACGAATCAGCCCGATGGAGTGTGAAAACGCGTAGCCGCAATCCGGCTCCATGTCATCCAATCCCGTCTACGAATCTGTTGCCACGATCGTTGCACAAAACTGTCAGTTGCCGGGACGCAAGGTACCTGAGATTTGCGAACTGGCTGATGGGCAGCCGTCTTGAAAGTCCTGAAGGTTGGCAACCGAATGCGATAGATCCTGGTGGCGCCAAGCTTGTGGCTCTTTTCGATTTTCCATCGCGAGGATGTGGATTGGTGCCGATTCAGGGTGGCTCCGATTTGTCGTTGCTTGAGACTTTTGTGGACGACCGTGTTCAGTTGTCCGGCATCGGATTCTTCGTCGATCCAATACTTCAGGTCTTGCTGCGGTTCTGCTCGATCTCGGCCCGTCCGCGAGCGTTCGTAGTAATAGACATACTCGTAGGCCGGATGCCCACCCTGGATGGGGCCAGCCAATTCGACGGACTGTCGATCGCAGTCTCTGAGCACCCAGCGGGCGACATCGCGTCGTTGTCGGAAGGTCAACCCATACTGTCCCTGCGGGTTGGCGAGATCGTCGTCGAGGAAGTTGTTCCAGGACGACAGGAACAGCACATGCGACGTGGCGATGGTTGCCAGCAGGCCACCGGCCAGGATCCGGGTCGGTTTCCGATTGGCGTTCAGGAAACGGCCGATGGTCGACGCGGCGAGTATCACAAGCACGGGCAGTGCAATGAGCAGGTGTTCTGGACGCACCTCGGGTTGGTAGATCAGCCCGCCTATCAGGGGCAGGACAATCCACAACCACAGCAGTCCGATGTCGTGTTGTGGGCGGGGTGCTTCCGAGTCGGCCGCCCGTACCCGCAGGGCTTTCGGTGCAACGAAACAGGACGCAGCAGCGGTGACGATCATCAGCAGGCCGCTTGCAGACACGAGTCCGCGTTGCCAGCCAGGGAAGTACTGGGGCAAGTCTTGCGGATTGGCCGCGAACCAGTACTCGAAGCTGCCGCTGTGCAACAGCGATTGCAGGGTGTTGATTTCGTCGAGAATCGACCTCAGGAGATTGGACTTTCCACTGAGAATCGACAGTGAATCCCGGAATTCGACCCAGTCTCCGATGTGATGAAACGCCACCCAGGGTGTCCAGGTCGACAATCCGAAGCAGACTCCGGTGATCACCGGCAGCCAACCCACCCGTTGTCGTCCGATCCAGATCACGACGGCCAACCAGGCCGTAGCCGCCAGTCCGGAAAAGTGAATCTGAGGCAGCAGGAAGCCGAGGATCAGCATGCGAATCAGCCGCCCACTGCCTCCTTGGGACAGCCACGTCAACGACAGGCCCACCAGCCACAGACCGACGAGGCCCAGGCAGCTGCCCGACCACATTTGGCGCGAGTAGACGACAGCCCAGGGCGAGCAGGCCAGAAGCAGCCCCGCGGCGAATCCGGCCCGGCGCCCAAACAGGCGACCGGCAAGCCGATAGGCCAGGTAGACCGACCAGATGTTCAACATCGCCACCAGGACGACTCCGGTCAACGGATGCCAAACGAGCTGGTTGGGCAGCGACAACAGGTAAATGAACAGTGACGAGCCTCGGACTCCTTCAACCAGCGAACCGGCCAACGGCCAGCCGGTGCCGGGTGTCGAGGCAACCAGCAGGTTGGCCGTCAGGCCGTCACCAGCCATCGCGTTCGTCATCGCAACCAGGTCGAGTCGCGACAACCTCAACACGGTGGCCAGCATAAGGATCGCGATCAATCCCCACGGAATGCGACGGCCACCATCGTCTGTTTCGATGGTTGAGGTGGAGGTCATTGGCCGGGGCCGTTCTGTTTCGCCTGTTTCTTGGATGCCGTCACCGTCAGTTGCCGTTCCACCTCGTCGACTTCAGTCACCGAGCCGAAGTCGATCGCGTCGACAACATCCTGCAGGAAGCGGTCAGTGGGCAGGATGACCGTCATGACAGTGTCCCCATCGGTCACCTTGGGTGCCCCGCCGGCTCGCTTGAGACTGTTCAGCCGGTCGAGTATTCGCTGGCGGGTTGCCTTGTTCAACGTGCCGTTGACCACCACAGTCACGGTCCGTCCACGAGGCCCCTTTTCTTCTGCCGTTGCTGATTCGGGCATGCCGCTTGTTTCGGCTTGCACAAGTTGGCGGACTCGAGCCTGAGCCAATCCGACGGCCAGAATGAGTTCTTGACTGGTTTTTGCCAGTTCGATCCGATCAAGATCCTCGTCCACAGTCTTGAGCAACTTGAGCAGCCGGCCACGGTTCTTTCGGATGACGTCGTCGGGAATTTCGGCCAGAAACGCCTGGCCATCTTTGTACATCCCGGTCAATCCGTAGTCCAACTCGGCAACAATCCACACGCCATCAATGCGGTGGAGTTTCATCT
>CAVOEV010000044.1:0-23573 GCA_963694825.1 Planctomycetota bacterium | reverse complement strand
CACCTCGTCGTAACAGGCGACGACGTGACATCGAATTTCGCCGGGTCAGCCGATTTCGTAAACCGTCTAGCCAAGATCTCAATTGCATCGTCCCGTCCTTGGGGTGTCTTCATCACGGTGCACACAAAAGGCTACGACGCCTCCTTGTCTACATCCCCCCTTTCACACCCGTGCATTCATTACAAAGCGACCAATCAGCACAATTGCGCCGATTCCTACACCAAACACGACCTACAACCCTTACAACCGGAAAGGATGACTCAGCCTACCCAACTCTCCAAACCTACCGAATCGCCGTCCGGCACGAATTCGCATTTCAACGGAACTGCAATACCAATGATCACCTCGAGTCACTACGATGCCGCACATTCGTGGGACTCAGAAAGGCATCCGCCTCGTATCCACATCCAGGACAGTTATCTTCACCTATCGGCACGGGACGATTGATCCATGGCAAGTGCAGAGGCAGCAGGCGACTCGGCGGCACCCGATTCCAGTAAAAATCAGTTTCTTTTCTGGGGCTGTTTTGCAGCACTGATCGCGACCGCCTTCGGGTTCCAGGTCCGAGCGATGCTGATGCTGACCTGGGGCGACGAGTTTGGACTCAGTCCGACCGAACAAGGCGAAATTTTCGGAGCCGGCCTGTGGCCGTTTGCTGTCAGCATCATTCTCTTGAGCCTGGTGATCGACCGGATCGGCTACGGCAAGGCGATGATCCTGGCCGCCATTTGCCACGTCACTCAGACCGTCATGCTCTGGAAGGCCGACGGCTACGAAATGCTCTACTGGGGTTCGATCATCGGAGCCCTGGGCAACGGCACGATCGAAGCCGTCATCAACCCGGTCGTCACCACCATGTTCCCTCGCCAGAAAACCAAGTGGTTGGCCATCCTGCATGCGGCCTGGCCCGGCGGACTGGTCATCGCCGGCCTGCTCTTCATGGGCGTCGCCGACAAGGGTGACGGGAACTTCATCGAGAACTACAAGACAATCGTTCTCTTGACCCTGATCCCCGTCGTCGTCTACTCGATCATGCTCCTGGGCCGGACATTCCCCGTGCAAGAACGGGTCAAGGCAGGCGTTTCCTTCAAGGAAATGCTGCAGGAACCGGGAATCCTCTCCTGGTCGGTCGCCGTCGTGCTGGTGGTGCTCGAGGTGGGACGAGTCTTCGACCTGGGCACTACGGCCAAACTCACTGCCATGGCCGCCCTGATCATCCCGTTTGCCGCCTATGTCAGGACCTTGGGCCGACCCGTCTTTTTCCTGATGGTGCTCATCATGGTCCCGCTGGCCACCACCGAACTGGGCACCGACAGCTGGATCACTCCACTGATGGAAACCGAAATGACAGCCAGTGGGATCAACGCCGGATGGGTGCTGATCTACACCTCGCTGATCATGATGGTCCTCCGCTTCTTTGCCGGACCGATCGTCCATCGACTGCTGCCGCTGAACCTGCTGGCCATCTCGGCCGGACTGGCCGCCATCGGACTGTTCCTGCTCGGATCGGTCAGCGGCTTCATGCTGATCTTTGCCGTCGCCACACTCTACGGACTCGGCAAGACCTTCTTCTGGCCAGCCACGTTGGGAGTTATCTCCGAGCAGTTTCCCAAGAGCGGAGCCCTGGGCATCAACATGATCGCCGGAATCGGCATGCTCAGCGTCGGCACGCTCGGAGCCGCATGGCTCGGGTATGTCCAGGAAAATGACACGGCCCAAGTGCTCAAGAAGGACCATTCAGCCGTCTACGAAAAGACGGTCGCCAGTACCGAGGCCAAGAGTTTTCTGGGACTGATCGACTACAAGAGCGTCGATGCCAGCAAGGCGACTGACGCCGAATCCCAGACGATCTCGGACGTTCAGAATGGATCGAAAAAGTCCGTCCTGAGAACCGCGACCGTCTTGCCCATCACGATGTGCGTGGCCTACATCCTGTTGATCGCCTACTTCAACAGGCGAGGCGGATACAAGGTCGTCGAACTCGGCTGACGGCCTGAGATCAGACACTGCCCGACTGGGACGAGTCCACCTCTCCCGACGTCGCCAACTCGGGCCACCGGTCTGCCCAACCGGCAACCCGCTCGAACGCCCGGCTCGCACGCAGCACACCCGCGTCGTCATGACGTCGACCCACCAACTGCAGCGATACCGGCAACCCGTCGGCCGTAAAACCGCACGGGACCACCGACGCCGGTTGACCGGTCAAATTGAACGGATAACTGAACGGCGTCCACAACAACGGCCGTGGCTCCTGGCCGGACATCGGCCGGGCGTTGTCTAAACCAACGGGAAACGCCGCGATCGCAGTCGCCGGGGTCACCAGCAAATCGAAATCCGCATACAACGCCAGCACCTGCTGCCAGTACGCAAAACGATCGAGTGCCGCTCGAGCAAACTCGCCTCCGCTCAACTTCACCCCCTCATCCACCAGTTCCTTCAAACCCGGATCCAACCGGTCCCCCTCCGCTTCCAGCCTCGGGCCCAACGAACCGGCAATGCCGCCATAAAAGTAGATGTTCCAACACTCGTACGGGTCCGGCCAATCCAGCGATACCGTCTCGACCGTCGCACCCGCCTCGACAAACCGCTCGACCGAATCCCTACACAACGACGCCACCTCCGGATCCACCTCGCCAAAACCCAAGTCCGGACTGTAGGCGATCTTCCAACCCGCTATCCCCTCGTCCAACACCTCGCTGTACGACAACCTCTCGGCAGGCAACGACAACGCGTCTCGATCGTCCGGCCCGGCGATCACATCGAGCACCAGCGCCGAATCGGCCACCGTCCGGGTCAATGGTCCCTTGTGACGCAACGAATCGACCGTCGTCGCTGGGTAATTCGGCACGCGGCCATACGACGCCTTGATCCCGAACAAACCACAAAACGCCGCAGGAATTCGGATCGAACCGCCGCCGTCAGTCCCGATCCCCACCGGTCCCATCCCAGCAGACACCGCCGCCGAGGCACCACCGCTACTGCCGCCCGGAGTGCGACTCGGATCCCACGGGTTACGCGTCGTCCCAAACACCAGGTTGTCCGTCGCACCCTTCCAACCAAACTCCGGACTGTTCGTCCGGCCGATCAACACCGCGTCGGCACGCTTCAATCGAGACACCAATGGAGTGTCCTCGGGCGTCACATTCTCCTCGAACCACAGCGACCCAAACGTCGTCCGCTCGCCCTCGATGTACAGGTTGTCCTTGATCGAAATCGGAACACCCGCCAACCGACCCACCGACTCGCCACGCGACACACGCTCATCGATCGACGCAGCCGTCGCTCGGGCCGAATCGGCCATCGACGTGCAAAAAGCGTTCAGGTGAACGTCGAGTGTCTCGATCCGACCCAGGATCGACTCGGTCACCTCAACCGCTGACAAATCACCACGACGCACCGCCGCCGAAATCTCCACCGCCGTCATCTGCCAGATTGGTTGCGTCGCCATCGAGGTATTCCTGACTTCTTGGAGCTGATGCGGACTGGACACAGCTTACGGCAGCCCGAAACGTCAAACAACTTGCCCGGGCGTTGCCCGAGTGCGACGAATCGGTTACCTAGGACGAACCGTGACTGCCCCAGACTCTCCATCGTCGACCCACCCGCCATCCGACCCCCTCGCCGAAACGATCTCGGCCATCCACGACAGCCCGACCCGGCTTGCGATGGCGATCACCGGTGGAGGCAGCGGTGCACTGTCGCGACTGCTGGCAGTCCCCGGCGCCTCCAGAACTCTGCTCGATGCACAGGTGCCGTACTCGGCCAACGCACTCACCAACTTCCTGGGCCGACAACCCGATCGCTTCTGCGACGAATCCACAGCACTGGCCATGGCGGTTGTCGCCTACCAACGAGCCACTCGCCTCGTCGACGACCCGGGCCAAAACTACCCAATACTCGGACTGGCCGCTACCGCCTCGCTCGCCTCCGATCGAACCAAACAGGGCGAACACCGGGCACTGGTCGCACTACAGACCAACTCGACCACAACACTTGCTCGACTCGACCTCGAAAAAAATGTCCGATCTCGAGCCGAAGAAGAACACCTGCTGGCCTGGCTGATTGTCCAACTGCTGGCGGAAGCCGCCGGAGTGAACCGATGCCCGGAATTGGCACTGGGTGAGGCCGACCGGCTGGTGATCCGTCAGAGTGTCGCGTCGGCCGAGTTGGCCGATCTCTGGAACCAACGCACGCCCATCGCCTGGAGCCTCACCGATGGCAACTGGTCGCCACAACCGCCCGCTCCGCCCGTCGGAATCCTCTCGGGGTCGTTCGCACCAAGACACCAGGGACATGTCCAACTGCAACAGGTGGCCGAAACCATCCTCGGGCAACCGGTCTACTACGAAATGACTGTCGTCAACGCCGACAAGCCGCCGCTCGATTTTGACACGATCCATCAACGCCGCAAGAACTTCACCGACCAGCCACTGGCTGTCACCGCGTCCCCCACGTTCCTCGAAAAAGCCCGACTGTTCCCCGGCACCACGTTCGTGATCGGAGCCGACACGGCCGCTCGAGTCATCCATCCCCGTTTTTACGACAACGACTCCGACCAGCGAGACGCCGCACTCGATGCGATCGCCCAACTCGACTGCCGCTTCCTGGTCGCCGGACGACTCGACAACGGCCGCTTCCTAGAACTCGCCACACTCGAACTGCCCAAGAACGCCAAAGACCTCTTTGATGCCATCCCCGCATCACTGTTCCGCTGCGACATCGCCTCGAGCGATATTCGTAATACGCAGAACTAGACCCGTCTGCCGACGACGCCAGTCCCGCGAAAGACATCAAGTCGAGGCGTCCGGTCGACCGATTTTGACTACAGGTCGTTTCAGATCGCGGCTCAGTCGCGACCGCAGGGAAGCTCGATGAAAACACCGGTCACCAATCCTCGACAACTCATGACCCGACAGCCCGGTCACCTCGGTCTGGCACTCGTCGCCCTCTGCTCGTATGGGCTGCTTCACGCCGGCGAACCCACTCGATCTCGCACCACCACGCCCCGCCGAAGTTCGCTCGAAGTGACCGAAATCGTCGCAGCCACCTCGTCGGACGACGCCCGGCAATCGGTCGCAGCCAAGATCCCTCTCGAACAACTCCAGGACCATCACCGGGCTCAGGTCGAAGATCTGCTCGGTGGTCATACTCTGTTTCGCTGCCTGCCGGCGATTCGAATCGAACTGGAACCGGCGACCTACGAATACTACCGCCGTAATCCCTCGATGGCGGTCGCCGTCTGGAAAGTACTGGGCATCTCAAAACTCCAACTCAACACGACCGCCGCTCCCGATCTCTACACCGTCAAGAGTCCCGACGGATCCGACGCGACGATCGAGATTCTGTTGCGAACCGACGACCTGCTGATCGTTCGCGGCACCGGCACGTGGCACTCCGGCCTGCTGCCGACCCCGATTCGCAGCGAAGGCCTCGTCGTGCTCAGACATCGGTTCGAGCAGGACACCGAGGGCCGACGCTACGTCTCGCACCAGGCTGCCCTGTTTCTCACCTTCCCACGAAAGTCGGTACGCAGCGTCGCCCAGTTGGTCGCTCCGGTCACCAACATGATCGCCGACCGCAACTTCCACGACATCAGTCTCTTCCTGAGAATGATGCAGGTGGCGTCGGTCGAACGACCCGCTTGGGTCGAAATGATCGCCGGACGACTCGAAGGACGGACCCGAGCCGAACGGGACGAGTTTCTCAAGTCCGCCGCTCGAGCGGTCGTTGCCGACCGCCGACGTCGTCGCCCGAATGCTCAGCGCTGAGAGACTCGGGGCTTGAGCACCACGGCCAAGAAGCTGATCGCGCCCAACAGCGGGATCACCACAAGCACCAGCCGCGGACGCCAACACACGACCGCCACCGCTGCAATCACCACCCAGAACAACTTCGGCGACACCTTCGTCCCGGCCGCCGTGCCAAATCGACCTGGCAATGCCAACCACAGGCATCCCACGACCACCCCGATCCGAATCATCCCACCAATGGCACCCTTGGCCCACTGACCAGACGGATCCCACCACCAAACCAGGATCGCACCGAGCAGGAAACCCAACGAAACAATGCCCACCAACGAGCGATTCGGACCACGATTCTCTTCCGTCATCACGGCACTATGATCGCTCCCTGTCCCGTCGGTCAATGACACTTGCCCGACAGGGAGCTCAGACGAACTCGAAGCAGGTCCAATGCCGTCTTGGCCGATCGGCTCCGAGTGAACGATACATCACCGAGCAACGTCAGAGATTTCGTCTCCACACCATCCGGCCCGGCACACGCGACCCAGGTCGTCGGAGCCACCTGGTCGGCAGCATCCGGATCGTACGCCGGACACGCCGCCACCGACAACGCGTAGCCCGAATCGTTCGCCATCCGACAGGCCAACGCCAACTCGCGTGCCACCAACTCGCTGCTGCCCTCGCCACCAGGCACCTCGCCACCAAACACCCGACCCATGCGATCGGCATCACCCAGTACTTGGCCACCAACAAAACAACCCGAAGCTGCGTCCACGTCGCTGAGCCAAGCGGCCAGCACGCCGCCAGTCCCAATCTCGGCCGTCGACAACGTCTGGCCACATGCCAACAACTGAGCGATCACGACACTCTCGAGCGAATCGTCACCCGAGCCAAATACCAATGAACCCAACCGATCCCGAATCTGCGAGTCCACTCGAGAAATCTTCTCCAAACACTCCGCTTCACTCGAACCGCTTGCGTTGATTCTCAACGTGATCGTCGCCTCGTGCACAGTGATCCCAACCTCGGGGTCGTGGTCGCGAGCCGTCAGTTCACCCAACATCTCCTCGGCAGCCGATTCACCCACACCGAAACAATGCAACAACGCCCGCCGGATGACACGGCCCGATCCGGTCAACCGAGGCCGAACTTCGTAGCTGAACATCCGCTTCATCTCGCTGGGAACTCCGGGCATCGCCACCAACTGACACGCCCCTGCCCCCTCCCCTGCCCCGCCGCCGTGCTCCATCCAGATTCCTGGAGCCGTGCCGCGAGGGTTGGCGATCGCACGACTGCCGACGGGCAACATCGCCTGAACCCGGTTGCGATCGGGCATCTCGCGGCTGCGGCGAGCAAACAGGTCTGTGATATGAGCCAGGCAGTCTTCGTCGAGTGCCAACTCGACACCGGCCAAGGCCGCCAGGGCGTCACGCGTGATGTCGTCCAGAGTCGGACCCAGGCCACCGGTGATCAGCACCAGGTCGCAACGATCCGATGCAATCTCGAACACCTCGGTCATCGCCTCGATCGAATCAGACATCGTCGTGTGGTACGCCACCACGATCCCCAACTCCGCCAACTGCAAACTCAACCACTGACTGTTTGTGTCCAGCTTCGCCCCACTCGTCAACTCGCTCCCGATCGCCACAATCTCAGCCTTCATGCCAATTCATCCTCCCGGGTCACTGCCACACCACCCGTACCCTCACCGGTACCCACAACCGGGTCCGACTCGTCACAGGATGTCTCCGTCACGTCGTTGTAGACCGCCACAGTGCTACGGACCATCGCCGTGGTCCCAAAACGAGCCACCACGTCCGTCTGCCCCGCCTTGCCAATCGCACGTGCCGTGGTCGGATCATCGAGCAGTTCGAGAATCCTTCGAGCCAGCGTCGTGCTGTCGCCCGGTGGCACCACCAACCCCGTCTCGCCATCTCGAACAACACTCGCCACACCGCCCACACCCGTCGCGATCACCGGTCGACCCATTGACATCGCCTCGAGCAGAATCGTCCCCAACCCCTGCTGAAGCGATGGCAGACAAAACACGTCCATCGCCGCCAACGCATCCGAGAAATCCGGCCGGTTGGGCAAAAATGTCACGCGGCCCCGGATCCCCAACTCCCCGGCCAATCGCCGCAAATTGGACTCCTCGGGACCCGCTCCTGCCACCAGGAACTCGACATCCCGACCCGCTGCCAACACCGTCCGAGCCGCTCCGAGGAAATGAGCGAGACCCTTGACCGATTCCAATGGGCCGGCAGTGCCGACACACGCGACATGCCCCGAATCCAGAACGTCCACCAGTTGGCCACCAAAAGAGATCGGATCAACCCGATCCACGCCCGCCGGGATCACTTCGATCATCGCTTCAGCTATGCCCCCACGTTCCCTCAACGACTCGCTCACCGCCTCGCTCACCGCCAACACCCGCCTCACCGATTCCGGTAGCCTCAACCGCTCACGCTCACCCAACACCTCGTTCACACTGACGACCAGAGGCCGCCGCCAGGCCGAAGCCAACCAACCACCCAATCCAATCCACCGAAGCGATTGCACGTGGATCACGTCCGGAGGCGCCAGACTCAGGTCTCGACACAACTGGTGACGGACCAGGCGGTCGATGATCCGAGTCGTCAGGCCGGGGTACTCCAGAATCGCAACATCGCGGCGGATTCTCGCCGGCAACCGCGACGCACTACTGCAGACGACCAGAGGATCTAAGCCGTGACCGGGCAATCGCTCGGCCAATCGCAGAAACGCCGACGTGCTGCCGCGGACCTCGAACTCGCCAGCCAGCAACAACACGCGTCCAGAAAAATCAGAGACCGCGTCGGCCACGACGCCCCCGACGTCCCTTCGGACGTGAAAGGACCTCCTGGACCACCACCGCCTGACGGATGCCTTCGGGCCGAGTCAACAGCCCGACCAGGGCTTCGGCCGTCAACCCACTGCCACCGTCCTTCCAGATCTCGGCAGACTCGGCAGACTCGGCAGACTCGGCAGACTCGACGTCCGTGTCGAAGACGGACCCCATGTGAGACGCCACACTTCGCTCGACTCCATGCCCCAGGTCCTCTTCCACCAGGCGCGCCATCCGACCTTTCGGAAGGTGCGAGACAACATCATCGTCGACATCCGTGTCGATGTGCCGGTCGCCAATCACGTGCCGATTCGACAACCCGCTCAACTCGCGACGTGCTGCCTGAGGCTCCGGTTGCTTGGCTGGCTCAACCGGTCGTTCGACCACATTCTCGACCGCTTGGCCCACACCGCCTCGCACCTGCTGCAGAAACCGGTCGATCTCGGCCTGCACCCGCCCGGCGCCGTTCCCTGCCGCAGCATCCTGAACACCGGCGCCAGCGCCGCCACCGGCCTCCTTGACTTTGTTGGCAATCCAACCGATCAACGCGATCGCACCGACGATCAGCGGCACAAAGTCGGTCAGATCGGCCAACAGGTGCATGAGCACTTTCCACGGAAAACCGGTACGACGTGATCGTGTCCGAACCTACTTGCTGCTGTCGCCGCCACCAGATCCTCCGGCGATCGTCTGCCGCATCTCTGTGTCAGCCTGGACGTTCTTCAATTCGTAGTAGTCCATCAGGCCCAGCTTGCGGTTTTCGAAGGCGGCAGCGATCGCTCGAGGCACAGCCGCTTCGGCCAATACCACCTTCGCACGACTCTCCTGGACCTTCGCGATCATTTCCTGCTCGCGAGCCGCCGCCGAAGCTCTCTGCTCTTCGGCCTTTGCCTGAGCCACTCGCATGTCGGCCTCGGCCTGATCCGCCTGCAACCGGGCCCCAATGTTCTCTCCAACATCCACGTCCGCAATGTCGATCGAGACGATTTCGAAGGCCGTCTGAGACTCAAGGCCCTGGCCGAGCACGGTCTGAGAAATTGAATCGGGATTCTCGAGCACGGTCTTGTACGATCGAGTCGAACCGATCGCCTGGACGATGCCCTGCCCGACTCGAGCAATCACCGTCTCCTCGGTCGCTCCACCGATCAACTGATTAATATTGGTTCGGACCGTGACCCGGGCGCGAGCCTTCAACTGGACGCCGTCACCGGCCACCGCGTCCAACGTGCCGCTGCTGGACTTCGACGGGTCCGGACAATCGATCACCTTGGGATAGACACTCGTGCGGACAGCATCCAGCACGTCCCGACCCGCCAGGTCGATGGCTCGGGCAGTGTCGAAATCCAGATTCAGGTGGGCACGGTCCGATGCCACCAACGCACGAATCACGTTGGGAACGTTGCCGCCAGCCAAGTAGTGAGCCTCGAGATCTCGAGTCGAAATGTCGTAGTGCTGGTACAGCTTCGCCTGCGTGGCCATGATCTTGCTGCGGACGATCACCGACGGATTCACCTTCCGCAGGCTCATCACGATCAGGTTCAACAGGCCAATCTTGGCACCGGTCGTCACGCACTGGATGTACATGCCGAAGTAACGCATCACGATGGCAAAGACCACCAAGACGATGATTCCACCAACAACGGAAATGACGATTCCTGCAGGGCCCCCGAACACGACTACCCCCTTCGCAATCTGAACTCGTGACAACCCGGCCAAGCCACTCGCATTTTGACGACGTCACGCCATAGCCACACAAGAGGCCCAATCGGACCGAAATCTCTGCTTGCTGTTTAACCCTCGAATTCCCGGAAGTCAAGAGGCGCGTCGTCGGGATCCGAATCGGTCCCCTCTGACAATCTCGATGTCGGCCGCACCCGCAAACGATTGCCTCGCAATCCAATCACCTCGACCAACTCGCCTCGATCCAACATCATCCCCTCACCCTCGCAATGCAACCGCTCGCCGCCAATCTCGACCATCCCGCCCGGATTCAATACCGTCACCGTCACACCAGTGCAACCAACCTGAGTCTCCAGGAACTCCACCTCCGACTCGTAACCCGTCAACGTGGCACCCTCGGGTGGCTCCAACGTCAGACGACGTCCCCAGGCCGTGTGAGGCAGGATCTGGACGGCTCCGAGTATGGACGACGGGACCAAGACCACGGCAGCCATCACGAATGACCAGAAACGGACCGGGGAATCGTCCCACCACGCCTGACCGGCAAACAGAATCGATGCCACCAGACTGCTGACAGCCAATACCGTGATCAGGCCGCCCGATGGAATGAAGAACTCCGCAGCAAATAGAAACACACTGATCGCCAACAACGCGAACGCCAGAACCACCGCACTCTCCGACATCTCCACTCGCTCCGACTACCTGCCAGACAACATGCCTACAAACAACCGCAACCCGAAACGGCCAAGGCACCAGGAACAGTCTAACAGCCATCGACCCGGCACGGGGAAGCGACTTGATCTGTTTTTCGCCAGGCTGACGCCTGCTCTAACGCACGCGGCGACGGGGATCCGGTGCACGCCAGATCCAACTCCGGCGATCGCTTGCAGACAATGACGGTTTGGAGGCTGCGGTCGAGGCTGCGGTCGAGGCTGCGGTCGAGGCTGCGGTGGGTTGAGGAGACTGGGCACGGGCTACGATGTGGAGGGACCGAGGAGTTTGAGTGGTCCGAGACTGCCAGCCGACGACTCGGACCACCGGCGACCGCAAGGCCCACACCACCCACTCACGCTCCAACTGCTCGATCGAAATCCCGCCACAACTCGTACTCACCGCAGCGTCCCAGTCACCACCCGATGCCGATTCGAGGAATTCCAGAAACCCGAGCCGTCCCAACCGCTCGACCAGAAACCTCACCAACGAAACACCCTCGGCATAAAGAGCCAACATCGTCGGCCGGTCGGCCGGATACTCGGACATCCGCAGCAGGTCTCTCAGAACGATCCGCCGCCCGGATTCCAACAGCTTGACCACCGCCCGTTGCTGCCGCCGCCGTTCCGCCAGCGATTCGGCCATCACCGCCGCACCCTCATCCGCCCATCGCGGTACCGGACGACGGAAACGACAGGCGAAAACGGTGTGAGTCAACTCGTGAGGCAAAATCGACTCGAGCACTTCGACGTCGGGGCCCTGCAAGGTCATCTGCCAACCAAAGACCTCGCCACGACGGAAACTGAATGTCGTCGCTCCCGAGGCTTGTGGGTGACCCGAGCGGACCAGGATGCGGCACGCTACCGACCACCGAGGCATCTCGTGACCGACCCATCGCACCGACAACTCGCGACGATGAGACTCCGCGGCCAATGCGACTCGAGCGGCCAGCGAACGCGTGCTGGCCGTGACAATAAAGTTCTCGGTCCGATACACCGCAGCAACCGCCACCTCCCAACCGCTCACCAAACAGAACACACTCACCCACATCGCCAGCACAACCACGCCACCTCGCGACTGGCCCCCCCAAACACAAGCCGCCTCGCACCGCCCACCGCTCATCATCGGGAACCTCCCTGTCCCCCCCGGAAGCCCCCCTCCAGACAACCTCATCTTAGAGCAATTGCCGGTCCCCAAATCCAACAATCAACGGTCAACTTGGACCGAACCGGCAGCCCCACCCCGGACACCTGCATAACTCATGTTTTGACAACACGTTACCACCACATTCCACGCAGCACCCTGAATCCGATCGCGTTGCATACCGACTCGACAGGTCACGTTCCGAGCCTCCAATTCTTGTAGGACTTACACGGCAAACTGTCACAGTGGAAAGAAACGACAAGCGGTGTTGGATGATCCCGGCTGGTTGTGTCGTTGCTTGCAAGCCGGTTGAGCCGACGTTACAACGTCAGCGACGTGTCGAAAGCGGCCCTGCCGTCCGAGTTTCGTCACCTGTCCCCGTAGCTCAATTGGATAGAGCGCTGGCCTCCGAAGCCAGAGGTTAGAGGTTCGAATCCTCTCGGGGATATTCGTTCCTCAACCCTCATTTTGCAGCGAGCCAATGATGGCCGAGCGAGACACCGCGTTCCAGATATCCGCGTCGAATATCCGCTTTGGCCCGGGAACGACAGCCGAAGTCGGCATGGATCTGGCCGACATGTCGATCAGCAAGGCGGTGGTCGTCATCGACCCGGCGTTGGTCGAGTTGCCGACAGGCCGCACGGTGATCTCGTCGCTCGAAGACGCTGGTGTGGGATACGAGGTGTTTGAGCGTGTCTCGGTTGAACCGACGGACCGGAGTTTTCAGGCGGCGTCGGACTTCGTGACTCGAGGCGATTTCGACGCGATCGTGGCCGTTGGTGGCGGCAGTGCGATCGACACGGCCAAGGCGGCGAATCTGTACGCCACCTACCCCGCCGATTTTCTCGAATACGTCAACGCACCGATTGGACGAGGCCGCCCGGTGCCCGGTCCGCTCATGCCCCTGATCGCGATCCCGACCACAGCCGGCACCGGCAGCGAGACGACCGGAGTGGCGATCTTTGACTTTGTCGAAATGCGAGCCAAGACCGGCATCGCTCACCGGTTCCTCAAACCCACACTCGGCATCATCGACCCAGTCAACACCCGCACCATGCCATCAGCCGTCGCCGCCGCAACCGGACTCGATGTGCTCAGCCACGCCTTGGAATCCTACACCGCGATCCCGTTCAACCAACGACCTCGACCGGCTCGGCCAATCGAACGTCCCGCCTACCAGGGCACCAACCCGATCAGTGACATTTGGGCGATTCGGGCCCTGGAACTGATGGCCGAATTCCTCCCACGTGCCGTCGCCGATACGTCCGATGAAGATGCTCGAGGCCAAATGATGCTGGCGGCGGCGATAGCCGGGATCGGTTTTGGAAACGCCGGAGTCCACCTGCCGCACGGCATGTCCTACCCAGTTGCCGGGATGGTCCGCGATTTTCAACCACCCGGTTACCACGTCGATCACCCCATGGTCCCCCACGGCATCTCCGTGATCCTCAACACCGCAGCCGTCGTCCGCTTCACCGCCGACACCAACCCCGCCAGGCACCTCGAAGCCGCACGTGCACTCGGTGCCGACATCAGCGACGCCGATCCGCTCGACGGCAACCATGCCGGTCGACTCCTCGAAGAACGAATCGTCCACTTCATGAAAACTCTCGGCATGCCCAATGGACTCGCCGATGTCGGCTACTCAGATGACGATATCCCCAGCCTCGTCGAAGGCACTTTGCCTCAACACCGAGTCACCAAGCTGTCGCCCCGAGAAGCCTCGCGAGAGGATCTGGTCAACCTGTTCCAGAACTCGATGCAGAACTGGTAGACGACTCGTCTTCTTCGCCTTCCTCGGCCCGGAACGACTTCAACACCAGCATGATGGCACCGGTGACCAGAAAGGCATCGGCGAAGTTGAAGACCGGGTAGTGGTATCTTTGGCCCATCCGAGTCCCTGGCCGTCCGAAGGTGAACAGCAGGAAGTCGCGGACCGCATAACGCGTCTCCCCCGCCCGGACCGTTCCGTCGGGATACACCTCGCCGTGACAACCGGCACGGTCGTAGAGATTGCCCAGCGTGCCGGCCAGGATCAGGCCCAACGCGACGCTCAACCAGATGCTCGAACGGCCACCCAACCAAAACAACCAGAAAAAGACTCCGGCCACGGCCACCAGAGACAACAGAGCAAACAGCCAGGTCAGGCCCTGACCGACTCCGAACAGTGCCCCCTCGTTGAAACTCGTCGTCAACTCGAATGTCGCCCAGCCTCCACCGATCGGTCGACGTGCACCCGAAACGAACTCGGGATCAAACGTGACCCACTTGGTCCACAAGTCCACAACCAGACCGACAATGGCCAGAACAGCAAAGATGGCCACGGCCCAACCCGAACCCCGTCCCGCAGCCGGCTGAGAACTGCCGCCCTCCCGACCAACCCGCTCGGCCTCGTCACTCATGGCGCCTCGGATTCTCGCAATCGCTCGCAATCGATGCAGTAACGCGTGAAGGGAATCGCCCGCAGACGCGGTTTCTTGATCCGAGCCTGCGATTTCGTCTTCCCCTCCGCCAAACACCGCTCGCAACCGCCGTAACTCCCATCCTCGACACGACCCAATGCCTCGGAAATCTCTCGCAACGTCTCCTGCTCGTTCTCCACGAACCGCAAGGCAAAATCCTGCTCGTAATTGTCCGTGCCGGCGTCGGCGTTGTGAGTCGGACTCCGCGAATCACTGCCCCCCTCGCCCTTGGTCAACGCCAAGTCGGTCAACTGCTCGACGTCACCGCGCAAACGTGACCGCAGTCGCTCAAGTAACTCGCGGAACTCCTTGAGCTCACGCTTGGGATAGACGCCCATCAACTCTCTCCGCACAACAGCCGAAACGGTAGTCTTGAGACCACCCCATTTTGGCGCGGCATTATGGTGACAGGATCACCACGGGTCAAGCAATCGCCTCGAAGACCGGTTCCCCGCCATGAGCAATGGGTACCGGGCGTCCGTTGAGATCTTCGACAGTCATCGATGGGTCGACCCCCAGTTGGTGATAGATCGTCGCCACCATGTCGCCGGCCGAGACCGGGCGATCCGAGGGGTAGGCGGCCTGGGCATCGGTCCGCCCAACCACGCAACCCCGCTTCATGCCACCACCGAACATCAGGCTGAAACCACATTGCGGCCAGTGATCCCGGCCGGCCTTCGCGTTAATTCTCGGAGTCCGTCCCATCTCGCCCATCACCACCACGAGTGTCGTTTCGAGCAACCCTCGAGACTTCAGGTCGGTGACCAGCGAGCTGACCATCGCGTCGAGAACGGGCAGGTGACCGCGGAGCATCCCGAAGTTGTTCCCGTGCAGGTCCCAGTGGCCGCCCCGTTGAGCCTCCCAGTTGACCGTCACGAAGGTCGAACCCGCCTCGACCAGCTTGCGAGCCACCAGCGTGCTATTGCCCCACAGGTTGTCGCCGTAACGGTCGCGGACCGATCGCGACTCGTTCGAAAGATCAAATGCGGCTCGAGTCTTCGGCGACGTCAACAGACCGAAGACCTGCTGCTGGAACTTGGTCATCCCGTCCAAAGACCCGTTCTTGTCGATGCCCTGCAACCGCGTGTCGAATTGTTCGAGCAGGCTGCGGCGGCGGTCGAGTCGATCGGCTGTGACCGAAGGTAACTCGTCGAGTGACGGTAACAGCGGAGCACCTTGAGCCAACACCGGGTCGTAGTCGCCGTTGCCCTTGCGATCCCACTTCGGATCGCAGACGGTCATCAACGGGTCATAGCGGCTTCCCAGGTACCCGCCATAAGGACCCGCACGCCGCAATGCCTGGCCATATCCGGGAAACGCCGGCATCAACACGTATCGCGGTACGTCGCGAGGCCCCTTGTCCAGGTACTGGCATACCGAACCCATACTCGGATGATCCGATCGCTTGGCGAAATAGTTCTCCCGGTCGCTTCCCCCGTCAAAACCCGTCAGGACGTTGTACGGGTTGTGGCTGTTGTACTTGTGAGAATACGTCCGGACCAAGGTCGCCTCGTGCATCAAACCCGCAATGCCCGGCATCAGGCTGCAGATCGGAAGACCGGGAACCGAACTCGGAGTCCCGATCATCTCTCCACGCACGTTCTGAGGCGCATTGGGCTTCAGGTCGAACATGTCCATGTGAGGCGGACCGCCGAACAGATTGATCAGCACGACGCTCCTGGCTCGCTCGGGCAAGTCGGTCTGCTGCCGAGCCCTCGCGTGCAAAAGCGCAGGCAAACCCACTCCGCCAAAGAGACCCAGCCCTCCAACGCAAATGGCCTCGCGACGACTCACCCCGTCGCACGCCAATCGTCGCTCGCCAAGAACTTTCAAAATCTTACCAGTCTCCCTGACACCACCACCCGTAAACTACCACCAACCCACTCCCTGACTCAAGGTACCTTGCCAATCGGTTCCCCCACCCGCCCGTTGACCGCACCCCCGCAAACTCTACGATGAAACCTCGCAGCCAACCCCACGGCTGCACCCGCGACAGGAACGCCCACCGGATGGAACCGGATGACTCGGTACCGTGAGACAGGCAATGGCCAGGCTGTCGGTAAAAAAACGATTGGCCTTTAGCATCCTGGCCTGTGTCATCGGACTCGGCTTCCTCGAAGGGCTGCTGCACCTCGTCCAAGTGGCCAGCGACTACCGGCAGTTTCGAAACAGCCTGCCCACGGCCACCGATTCCCCCGAATCACACCACGCACAATCCGATCCGGATCTGGGCTGGGTCCACATCCCCGATCGCGTACACCACGACTTCTACGGCCCCGGACTGACTCTGTCGATCGGGCATCAAGGACTCCGCGAGAATCCCGCACACTCGACCGAAGACCGGGGCCATGGACGGGACCCTGAACAGAACACGCTGTTCCGAATCGTCTGCCTGGGCGACTCGTTCACGCTCGGATACGGCGTCGGCGATGCCGATACGTTTCCTGCAAAGCTGCAATCACTCAACCCTCGGACCGAAACACTCAACATGGGACAGGGTGGCTACTCGGTCGGACAGTGCTACCTCTGGTTCCGTCGACTGGGAAGCGAGTTGCATGCCGACTGTGTCGTGCTCGCGATGATCACTGATGACATCTGGCGGATGAACAGCACGCGGATGATGAACGGGTACTCGATGCCCCGATTCGAATTGCAAGACGGCCGGCTGGTGGTCTCTGGACAACCGGTACCCGCCAAGATTCCCACCGGACAATCGCTGGAACCCAACACCCGCATCGGCTCCTTCTTTCTCGAACACACCGCCACCGGACAGTTCTCACGGCAGACACTCGGTGGTCACGCCTCGCTCGAACAATCCGACGCTCGACAACAACTGCTCGAAGTCACGATGGGAATCATTCGGGCCTTGCAGGGAGTCGTCGAGCGGTCTGGTGGGCGGTTTGCTGTTGTGCTGTTGCCCGAATTCCGGGAATTGATCGATGAACAGGCTCACCACGACAACCGACTCGTGGCAACCCGGCTCGAACAACTCGCCACCGATCGCAACATCCCCTTCCTCGACCTGACCAGCGACTTCGCCACGCTCACCGCACGACAAAGAGCCAACCACTACCTCGACGAACAGTGGCACCACTACAGCAGCAGGGGCAACCAGCTGGTCGCCGAACGACTCCACGCGTTCCTCCGCCAATACGTGACCGAATACCCCAAAGCACGCTAGCCGCCCACAAGCCAGGCTCTGTCGGCTCGGCCTCACGCCACGGCAGCCGGCAAACCGTCCTCGATGTCCGGATAGAGCAGTTCCACACCCAATTCGCTCTTCATCCGCTCGTTCCGACACCGCTTCCCCAAGCCGGCAATCCGCGACCCCCGACCGGCCGGATCGAAGTTCGGCGCACCTGCCCCGAACAAATCGGCCAACCGACCAAAGTACTCCTCACGCTGCACCGGCCGATCGTCGCAAACCAACCACGTCCCGCCACCGTCGCCGCCGTCCTCCCAAGTCGAAGCCGACACGACCGCTCGCGTGGCATCGTCGATGTGCACCAGGTTCAGCCAAGCCTTGGGGTCACCACCCAAAGACGCTCCCGACAACAAGGTCTCTCGCCGAGCAATCAATCGACCGGGCCCGTACAGCCCCGCCAGCCGCAACACCCGGCCACGCCCACCTAACCGACGCCGCACCATCAACTCGGACTCGACCAACACGCTCCCATTCTCACGAACCGGCTCCGTCGGCGAATCCTCATCAACCCATTCACCGTCCGACTGGCCGTACACTCCCGTGCTCGAAATCACGACCAGCTGCGATCCTCCCTCGACCAGCACATCGATCACGTTGCTCAACCCGCCCAGCATCACATCACCAAAGGTCGGCGACGTCCGTTCGCGGTCCCGGCTCACCGCAAACAACACGACATCCGCCTCGGTCCACTCGGACAACAGGCCGCCGAGAGAACCGGACAGTGAACCCGGGTCGGTGACGTCACCCACCCGTGGAGTCAGTCCCTGCTCACGGAACTCGCTGGCCCGCTGTTCGGATCGTGTCATCGCCGACACGTCCCAGCCCAATTCACGCCATGCCGTCGCCACCCGCTGGCCCAGGTAGCCGCAACCGATCACCAGGCCCCGATGCTCGAACTGGTTCACCGTCGCCCCACCCACAAAGCGTCAACCAATCTCATTTTCCTCTTCATCCTCAACCTGGACAGCAAACGACACGTCGGTGGTCTGGAACTTCGACTTCAACAACTCCGAAACCGTCTTCGCCCAGAAAACCCCCTCGATCCGCTCGACCTCGGTCATCCCCCGCGAATCCCTCACCTCGATCTCGCCGTAACCAAACAGCAGGAACCGGCGCAACAGGCAGGGCCAGGTGTGGATGAACGTCTTGGCACCCTTCTGGATCGTGCGGTCCTTCTGCTGGAAATTCTCGTGCTCAAGGAAATTGCCCTGATGAGCCACGATCCAGCGGTCATCGAGCTGCTGCCAGATGCTCGACAACAACATCGTCAGCCCCAACACCGCCGAAACCACCATCGGGACACCCCAACCCAATGTGACGTCGATCTTCTGAGCCTTCTCCTTCGCCAACCTGATGATCTCAACCTCGCCCACCTGCTCCCACAACAGCGTCCCCATCACCAGGATCACGATCGTCGTCAACAGAAAACCCGAAGCCACTCGTCCGAATTGAATGCCCATCACCAACACCGTCACGCACAACACGAACAGCCAGAACCACGACAAGCCGTCCATCACCGCCCGAGAAAACTGGGGGATGTTCTCGGCTCCGTGAACAGAGTGGTTGTACAACCCAAAGGCCGCCACGACCCAACCCACCCAGATCAGATGGATCGTGGTGACGAAGTTCGGCTGAGAATAGAACTCGAGCTGACCTCGGCCGTCCTCGGTGTGCAAATCATGGAATGCCAACTGCTTGCGAGCAAGATAACCGATCGGGATCGGCAGGAAGACCACGATGATGTAACGGTAGAACTCCTTCACAACCTTGACGATCATCGCCCACAAAACGCTCCCCGTCTTCTTGGCCACCTCGCCGGCTCCATCAGCCAATGTGTCCAGCAAACCGTCCTCGTCAGCCGCAGGCCGTGGCGACACAGCGGGCACCTCGGGCACGCGAGCGTCGTCGAAATCCGAATCGGCTGACAACGGGATCTGGTCATCGAACATGATCGGAGATCTCTCAGGGGAATCGTCGAATCCACAAACTACCGGCTCCCCCAGCCGCATGCCAGCAGACGGTCGGCAAAATCGGGCGAGCCCTCTTTCACCGCTTCGCGTTCTGCATCTCCTCGCGGTGGCTGCGTTCCTTGATTTTCTCTCGCTTGTCGTACTGGCGTCGCCCGCGAGCCATCGCCAATCCGATCTTCACTCGGCCTTTGACAAAATAGAGAGTCAGTGGGACGAGAGTGAGTCCCTGTCGAGTCGCACTTTCGGCGAACTTCCTGAGTTGACGTTTGTGCAACAGTAACTTCCGCCTGCGTTCCGGTTCGTGATTCATCACGTTCGCCTGCGGATACTCGTTAATCCTCACACCAAACAACCAAAGCTCCCCGTCGATCATCCGCGCGTGCGCCTCCTCAATCGACACCTTACCGTCCCGGATACTCTTCACCTCGCTCCCATACAGCACGATGCCGCACTCGAGCTCCTCGAGCACCTCGTAGTGGAACCGTGCCTTGCGGTTGCGGGTGACGATCCGAGGCTCGGCGCCGGCATCGTCCGTTTTCTGCTGTTGTCTCTTTTTCTTCGCCATGAGCGAGAGAATCTTACAGCGAGATCACGTCGGAGGAACAGTGAATCGACCTGGCGGCTACGAACAGTTCAACCCACACCGGCCAATTCCACCAGTAAGCGTTCGACCACCAGCTCTTCGGGCAGTTTCACACCAGTCTCAGCCCCTTTCAACGCCTTGTCGACTCGCAGCAACCGATCCAGGATCCTCTCGGCCTCGTCACGACCAATTCGTCTCAGGTACCGGTTCGACTCGTCGATCTCCTTGTAGAAGACTCCTGCGTCCTTGAGAGCCTGTCTGAGTCGTTTGTCATGGCGGGCCATTTCGGTGGCTCGAGCCAGCCGGCGGAAGACGTAGGCCACGCCGCCCATCACCTTCGGCAACGGCTCCTTCGCCTCGACCAACCGCCCAAACTCCACCAACGCCGTCCCCGTCCGCCCCTGTCTGAGTGCCGCGAGCATCTCGAATGTCGATTGCACCTGCCAGCCACCCACCAGTGAACGCACCACCTCGACGTCGATCCGGCCGTCCGGAGAACACGAGGCGAGCTTGGCGAGTTCGGTTTCGAGCTGCGAAAGACTCGAACCAACCAACTCAATCAACAACGACGCCGCATCACGGGTCAACTCGATGCCGTGCTGCTCGGTCGATGTCTTTCCCAACCATCGCACCAACGCAGGCCCCTCCAACGCCGTGCACTCGACCACAACCCCCGACACCTTGACCGCCTTGGCCAATCGAGTGTTCCCCGGGAACGACTTGGGCTGCAGGATCAATACGCTCTTCTTCACCGGAGCCGCCACGTACGACTCCAATGCCGTGCGATTCGACTTGATGAAGTCGTCAGCACCCTCGACCAGCACAACCCGGTGAGTCGCGAACATCGACACTGTGGCCAACTCGTCCCGGATGTCTCGAAACGACACCTGGTCTCCATTGCGCCGAGACAGGTCGTCGTCGGTGGTGTCCGAGTCGTCTGCTGCGGCCTGTGTCCCAAAGATCTCCCGTGTAATGGCCCGAGCACTCTGACGCACCAGCAGACTCTCGCTGCCCACCAGGACCACCACCGGCAGGACTCCCTGGCCGTCGATCGCTGAAGCAAATTCCGTGGCGTGCATTCGCATTGACCCGTCTTCGCGAGAGTCACTACAGTGCCCGGCCGCTCCGGGGCGGGCCCATTACACCAGACCCTCGACGATCATGACAACCGAGCTCCCCGTCGTCGAGAGGCTTGAGTCGGCCGGGTTGGCCCAATCGACCTGTCGTGACGAATTCACCTGCCCGGGCGACTCGCACACGATCTCCCGAGCCACTCATCTCTCGCGGCTCGCCACCTTCTTCCCCGCCTGCCGCGACTGCGTTCATCGGTCCGACACCGGAGGCCTGGCCAAGACCACCGTCGGCCGACTGCAGAAGACTCAACATCGAATCGCTCGGCCCACCCTGTTTACCGACGAAGGGGTCCGCGGAGTGCACCGCAACGAATTGACTCGTGCCGACGCCGACCGGCTGGTGTCGGCCCTAGCCTGGCTGACTTGGCAGGATCGACCTGCCCGACTTGGCGACGATCCCCAATCCCGACCCGTACCCCTGTTCGTCGTCGGACACGACTCGCGTCCCGCTTCACGCGACCTGCTCGCCGGAGTCCTCGCCGCACTGGTCCGATCGGGGTGCCGTGCCCTGGAAATCGGCAACGTCAGCGACGCCTGCTTTCGCTTCGCCGTGGATCACCTGCAAGCGGACGCTGGCATCAGAGTCACCGGAGACGGACAACGGCAGTCGTTTGTCGGGCTCGATGCCGTCACACGACACGGACTGCCGCTCTCACGCCGTGCCGGACTCGAGAATTGGGAAACCGCCGCCGACAACCGACACCCACGACCCACTCGACGAGCCGGACACCGTCGCGCGTTTCAGGCCACCGACGTCTACGAAGCCACTCTCAAACGACACTTGATCGCCACCAGACCGCTGACCATCTGCCTCCTCGCGACCAAGTCCACTCAACACGACTCGCTCGTTCGACTGCTCCAACCACTCCCCTGGACTCTCGTCACTCCCGATTCCACGTCACTTCACCGGCCAGACAGTGTCCAGGACCTGGGTCGACTCACACAAGACCACCAGGCCGATCTCGGTATCGCCTGGGACCACACGCAACACGGCCCCGTGTTCTGCGACGAAACCGGAACGGCCGTCGATCCGGTCAAGCTGTTCCTCCTGCTGGCGACCCGCATTCTGGCCCTGCACCCCGGACGAACCGTCGCGCTGCCGACTTCCGGATCCGACGACATCGCCTCGATCATCCGACAACTCGGAGGACGACCACGCTCCTACCCGGGGTCCACTCGAGCCAGTACCTGGCAGGCCATCCAGCGGCACGACGCAGTGCTCGGCCTCGACCGACACGGTGCCATCTGGTGCTCGGAACACGCTCCCACACACGACCCGCTGCTGGTCGTCGCCCACCTGCTGCAAACACTCGATCGACACAACCAGCCACTCTCGCAACTGATCGCCCGCCGTGACTCGGCCGGGGACTTCGAAATATGACTCCACCTTCCGACCAGAACGCCCGACAACCCGGCGACTGGATCGCCGATCGCATGCACCTGATCGATGCCTCCGGCATCCGACGCATCTTCGATCTCGCGGCCTCGATCGAAAACAAAATCGATCTCAGCATCGGGCAACCTCACTTCGAGACGCCCAAACCAATCCGACGTGCACTGGCCGACGCTGTCGAAGCCGGACACAACGGCTACAGCCCCTCGCCGGGGATCGCTCCGCTACGCGACGCTCTGCAGCAACAGGTCGACAGCCAGTACCAACACGACGACCGGCAACTGATGGTCACCAGCGGTACCAGCGGTGGACTGGTGCTGGCACTGTTGTGCCTGGTCGAACCGGGCGACGAAGTGGTCGTCTTCGACCCCGGCTTCATGATGTACCGGCACCTGATTCACCTGGCCGGAGGCACCGTGGTCACCGTAGATACCTACCCCGACTTCGACGTCGATGTCGACCGCGTCGCCGCTGCCATCACTAACCGAACCAAGGCCATCATCTACAACTCGCCGGGGAACCCCACCGGAGCCATCGACCTGCCGGGAACGATCGATGACCTAGCCCGACTCGCCGAACGACACGACATCGTCCTGATCAGCGACGAAATCTACAGCCGCTTCTGCTACGACCGACCGTTCCACTCGCCCGCCACAACCAACCCCAATACGCTGGTCATCGATGGATTC
>CAVOEV010000043.1:0-23681 GCA_963694825.1 Planctomycetota bacterium | reverse complement strand
CTCGTTCTGATCGACCATTTCGCCGACGCATTCCATGCCGCAGAGGGCATCGATCTCCGCGACGACCCCATGGCGTTGCAGCGACTGCGAGAAGCGGCCGAGAAGGCCAAGCAGGAACTGTCCACGTCGCAGACCACCGACATCAACCTCCCCTTCATCATTGCCGACGACAGCGGGGCCAAGCACCTGCAACTGTCGATCACTCGTGCCGAGTTCGAACAGTTGATCGACAACCTGGTCGAGAGATGTCGCAAGCCGATCGTCGACGCCCTGACCGACTCGAAACTCGAACGTTCCGAAATCGACGAAGTCGTCCTGGTGGGCGGTTCGACTCGAATCCCCAAGGTCCAGGAATTCGTCAAGGAACTCTTCGGCAAGGAGCCTCATCGTGGGGTCAATCCGGACGAAGTGGTGGCCCTGGGTGCGGCGATCCAGGGAGGCATCATCGCTGGCGACGTCAACGAAGTGGTGCTGCTGGACGTGACCCCACTGTCGCTGGGGATCGAAACCGAGGGCGGTATCATGACCCACCTGATCGAACGCAACACCACGATCCCTACATCGCGGAGCGAGATCTTCTCGACCGCCATCGACAACCAGACCGCCGTCACCGTCCAGGTCTACCAGGGCGAACGCCAGATGGCCTCCGACAACCGACAACTTGGACAGTTCAACCTCGACGGCATCCCACCAGCTCCCCGAGGTGTCCCTCAGGTCGAAGTCACATTCGACATGGACGTCAACGGCATACTCAACGTCACCGCACAGGACAAGGCGACCAACGAGAAGCAAACCGTGCGGATCGAAGAGTCGAGCGGCCTGTCGGACGAAGACATTGCCGTGGCTCGGGCTTCCGGTGAAGAACACGCCGAAGACGACAAGAAGAAACGCGACCTGGCCGAAGCCCGCAACAAGTCGTCGAGCCTGGTCTACCAGACCGAAAAACTGATGACCGAACACGCCGAAACTCTCGATGACGATTCGAAATCCGCACTCGAAGCCGCCATCACCAAGGTCAACGAAGCCGCCGCCGGTGAAGACGCCGCCGCAATCGACACGGCCGTCGATGAACTCAACCAGGCCGCACACGCACTCTCCAAACACATGTACGATTCCGCCGACAACAACCCAGACGAACCAAGCGACGACTCCGGTTCGAACACCGATGCCGGCGACGACGTGATCGATGCGGAATTCGAAAAGAAACCCGCCGACAACGATCCCCAGGACTCCGCGTCGACGGATGACCAAACTGATGCCGATACGGCCGATGCCGAAACCGAGGACGACTCGGCCGAGGATGTGGACGCGGTTGACGAGTCGGAGGAGAACTAGAGAAGGAGGAGCGTGATGAACTTGCCATTGGACCGCCTGACAATCAAGGCCCGCGAAGCGGTGATGCGGGCTCAACAGACCGCCGAATCCCGGCAGCACCAGTTCGTCACCCCGTTGCACCTCCTGGGCACCTTGATCGAGGATCCGCAAGGGGTCGTCGCCATGCTGTTCCAGCGAATTGGCGTCGACACGTCGACTCTCGCATCACTCGTCAACAGCGAAATCGACCGACTGCCTCGCGTCACTGGCGACGCAACACCACGGGCCGCTTCACCCGATTGGCCGGCCCTGCTCGAAGACGCCAGCCGACGTGCCCTGGACATGGACGACCGATACCTCTCGATCGAACACCTGCTACTGGCCCTGATCGACTCGAATGACACGGCCGGCCGACTGCTCAAACTGTCGGCTGTCGAAGAACACGATGTGCTCGAAGCACTCGAAACGATCCGAGGCAACCAGCAGGTCACCGACGACGCACCGGAAGAGAAGTACGATGCGCTCTCGCAATACGGCACCGACCTGGTCGTTCGGGCCCAGGCCGGTCAACTCGATCCGGTCATCGGCCGAGATCAGGAGATCCGTCGCGTCATCCAGGTGCTCTCGAGACGACGCAAGAACAACCCGGTGCTGATCGGTGAACCCGGAGTCGGTAAGACGGCGATCGTCGAGGGGTTGGCGCAGCGGATTGTCCGAGGCGATGTGCCGACGCAGTTGGTCAACAAGAGTGTCGTGGCGCTGGACCTGGGGGCGTTGATCGCCGGAGCGAAATATCGCGGCGAGTTCGAAGACCGGCTCAAGGCCGTGCTCGAGGAGGTCCAGGCCTCCGACGGTCGAGTCATCCTCTTCATCGACGAACTGCACACCGTCGTCGGCGCCGGAGCCTCCGAAGGATCGCTCGACGCCTCCAACCTGCTCAAACCCATGCTGGCACGCGGCGAACTGCACTGTGTCGGAGCCACCACGCTCGACGAGTACCGACAACACATCGAACGCGACGCCGCACTGGAACGCCGCTTCCAACCGGTGCTGGTCGAAGAACCCAGCGTCGACGACACCGTCTCAATTCTCCGAGGACTCAAGGACCGATACGAAACTCACCACGGAGTCCGAATCACCGACCAGGCACTCGCATCGGCCGCCAGCCTCGCCGATCGCTACATCGGAGATCGGTTCCTCCCCGACAAGGCCATCGACCTCATCGATGAAGCCGGTAGCCGCCTGAGAATGGAAATCGACTCGATGCCCGCCGAAATCGACGAGGCCACCCGGCAATTGACTCGGATGAAAATCGAAGCCGCCGCGTTGGAAGACGAGGCCGCCGAGGCGAATGAGACTGGAGACAGTGAGCCGTTCCAGAGCCAGGATCGGCTTGAAGAGCTCAGGCGGCAAATCGCCGATCGCGACGAAGACGTCACCCGCCTGCTGACTCAGTGGGAAGCCGAAAAGGCCGTACTGTGCCAACTGCAACCGCTGAAGGAATCGATCGAACGGCTGCAGGTGGCCTACGAGCGAGCGTTTTCGCGAGCCAGGGAATCCAATCTCAACGAAGACTTTGTCACCGCTCACACGGCCGAAGCCGAACTCGCACACGAGCAATCTCGACTCACCGTACTCGAAACCCGAATAGCCGCCACCGAAACCGACGACAGCAACAGAATGCTCAGGCAAAAGGTCACCGGCGAAGACGTGGCCAAAGTAGTCAGCGCCTGGACGGGTATCCCCGTCAACCGGATGCTGCAGCCCGAACGTGACAAGCTGATGGAAATGGAATCAGTGCTGCACCAGAGCGTGGTGGGACAGGATGAGGCGGTCGAAGCGGTTGCCCATGCGGTCCGACGGTCTCGCTCGGGACTCTCGGAACCGAACCGACCCGTCGGGTCCTTCCTGTTCCTGGGACCCACCGGAGTCGGCAAGACCGAACTCTCCAAGGCCCTCGCCGAATTCCTCTTCGACGATCCCCGTGCCATGGTGCGGATCGACATGAGCGAATACATAGAATCGCACTCGGTCGCTCGCCTGATCGGTGCCCCACCCGGATACGTCGGTTACGAGCAGGGAGGCCGATTGACCGAAGCCATCAGGCGACGGCCGTACTCGGTGATCCTGCTCGACGAAATCGAAAAAGCTCACCGCGATGTCTTCAATGTCCTACTGCAAGTGCTCGACGACGGTCGCCTGACCGACGGACAAGGTCGCACCGTCGACTTCTCGAACTCACTGATCATCATGACCAGCAACCTCGGTAGTGCAGACATCCTCGCACACGTCGAAGACAACAATCGCCAAGCCATCGACGATTGCCTTGAACAGGTGCTCTCCGATGCGTTTCTCCCGGAATTCCTCAACCGCATCGACGAAACCATCGTCTTCTCACCACTGGAACCGTCAGACATCCGACTCATCGTCGATCTTCAACTCGTCAAACTCACCGCGCAACTCGCCGAGCAGGGACACCGACTCGATATCACCGATGCGGCTAGAGACTTACTGGCCAGCGAAGGTTACGACCGGAGATTCGGAGCCCGACCGCTGAAACGAGTGATTCAGCAGAGACTGCAGAATGGGCTGGCCAACAGGCTGCTGGCCGGTGAATTCCCCGAAGGATCACTGCTCAAGATCGACGGGCAGGGCGACGGGTTCGTCTTCACCGCCGACACTCACGTCGAAGCAGACCAAAACCGAACGCAGGCTGCCTCGAGTCTGACGTCCGAGACAAGTTGATCTCGACGGCTGGCCAGAACTCCTGCCAGCACTCAGTCGGACGCGGCGTCGTTTTCGAGATCGACCAGCGGAGAAATCCGCTTCACCTTCTCGACAATCGCCTGCTTCTGGCTCTTGTTGCTCGCTGCGGCAAATTCCTTCCGCAGCTTCTGAAGTTTGTGACGACGATGCCGTCGTCGAGCAATCTCGCGGTCGCGTTCAACTCGTCCCATCGGTGGGCTGGTCCTAGTCGAAAAGAGCATTACAAAGAGGCAAACAAACGAGTGAAACCGGTTGTAGCAACCGGCCGAGAGTCGGTCAATCGAGGGCTCCACTCACATCAACCCAACGACCATCCGCATCCGACGTCAGGACCGCGTCCGCCACGGCCTGAGCACTCGCTCCGTCACGAAAACTCGGCACCGGATCACGTCCTTCGACGATCGCCGAAACGAATTCCCAAACCAGATCGTACCGAAACACGTCGCTGGGCACGCCCTCTGCCGGATCGCGAGGGCTGCCCTCCGGGACCAGGAACTCGTCCGGAACGGCCACCGTCTGCAAACTCTCGCCGTGACGGCCCATCAGGATGTTGTTCGGATCGGTCAACCGGTAGACCGCTGAAGCCTCGCTGCCGTTGATCTCGGCCCACTCGAATCCATACCCGTCGTTGTAGTGCCCCTTCATCAACGTGCTGCCCTCCCAGACTCCAACAGCACCACTTTCGAAACGACCTACCAACGCCGACCAGTCGTCGACATCCGACGGATCACACGTCCCGCCACCGGGAATCTCGGTTCGTCGTGCAAACTGGGCAATGGCACCACAGACCGAAGCGATCGGACCCAAGAGATCCTGAGCAAAGTCGATCCGGTGGATTGTCATGTCGTACAGATCACCGGCACCCGCCTTGTCCTTGTACTGACGCCAACTCCAACTCGTTTCGGGCAGGTCCAGAAATCTCTGGCTGCGAAAATGCCGAGGCGTCCCCAATTGACCGCCGGCCACCAGGTGACGCAGGTAACGCATCGACGGAGCGAACCGATAGGTGAAAGCGGTCATGTGCCGCACATCCGCATCCCGCGCCGCCCGGTACATCTCGGCCGACTCCTCGAAACTCAAGCCCAACGGCTTCTCGCACATCACGTGCTTGCCGGCAGCCACACAGGCCAGTGTGATCGGTGCGTGAGTAAAATTCGGGGTGGCGATGATTACCGCATCCACATCATCCGACGCCGCGATCTCCTTGTAATCCAACGTCGTCCACACCTCGCCCCAGGCAGACCGACGCTCTGCCAACAGGGCTTCGTTCGGGTCGCACACGGCGACCAGCCGGGCACGCGGGTCGATTCTGATCCCCGGAACATGGTGGTAGTCGGCAACCGCACCGGCCCCGATCATCGCAATCCTCACACTGTCACTCATCGTGCTGTTGCCTGCTTAAAATCCAAAACGGCTAGTGGCTGTCGTCGGGCTCGTTGTTTGTACCCAGATCCGCCACCAACTTGTCGACCAGGACCAGAGCCTGCCGTCGGTCGCGAATGTCTCGATTCAGCTGAGCGGTCCGAACCGAATCCAAAAGTATCTTGAACAGCGGCCCCGCACTCAAGCCGACTGCCTTCAAATCGTCTCCGCTCAACAATGGCTCGGGATCCAACTCAGCCGCCGACACCCTCTCGCATAACTCGCGACACCACGCCACATCCACTCCAGACCGACCGTCAGCCGCCTCGATCGCATCGACCAATTCCAGCAACGCGTCCCGTGACGGGTGAGCCAGCACGGGGAAGAGATCCGACGCGAGTTGACTCGATGCGTCGCTCAATCGACCACGATGGGCCAGCAGCCAGCTTACCAGACCCGTTTCCTGGTTCGACAGTTTCAGCCTGTGACACACGGCAGAAGGATCCGGCGTGTCGGCCAGCAACACAGCCAGCCCAACCATCGCCTCGGCACTCTCCGCCAATCGCTCGATCCTGGCGACCGCCACCTGCTGGGATCGGACCGGAATCTCGGGAAACACCGCCGACAACAAACCCGTCTCGACTGCCAAGGACACCGCCACCGTGCGACCCGAATGACCCAGCATCCGCCGCCACTCACCAGAGATCCGCTCGGCACTCACCACCACGATCTCCTCGGCATGAGCCTCGATCGCAGCGGCAGTGGCCGGATCCAGAGTGAAACCCAGCGACGCGGTGAAACGGATCGCTCGCAACATCCTCAACTTGTCCTCCGCAATCCGTCGCTCCGGATCCCCGATCGCTCGCACAACTCCACGTTCCAGATCCTGCCGTCCACCGACGTCGTCGAAGACTTCACCGGTCCGAGGATTCATGAACATGCCGTTGATCGTGAAGTCGCGGCGCCGTGCGTCGTCCTGCCGAGTCGCAAACTGCACCGAATCCGGATGACGACCGTCGGCATAATCTCCCTCGGTCCGAAACGTCGCCACTTCGATCGGTGGCTGCGGTGGCTGCGGTGGCTGCGGTGGCTGCGGTGGCTGCGGTGGGTTGCTGCGGACCAACACGACTCCGAACGCCGCCCCGACGGCATAAGTCCGATGTCGGCCGAACACTTCGCGGACACGCTCCGGCAACGCGTCGGTCGCAATGTCGTAGTCTTCCGGTTCGTGCCCCTCGTCCAGCAACAGATCGCGCACGCAACCGCCCGCCCAGACGGCCTCGTGCCCCGCCTCGACCAGCGTCTCGACCACGTCCAGGGCAAATGCCCGGCGTTCCTGAGCCCGGCCCATCCCGCAATCCTCCTCGTACCCCTCGCTGTGACACCCCAATGGTCTACTCTTGTCACCGACCCCGATTCGGTCAAGCAGCCCACCGCAGCCGACCGCAGCCGACCGCAGCCGACCGCAGCCGACCGCTCGCCCACCGCTCGCCGACTGCTCGCTTGAGACTCGCTCGAGTCGCGAGCTCGACTTGACCACCACAACACCCCGCCACACACTCGGCTCGTCCCATTCCACTCGACCCAGCATGACCGATCTCGACCACACCCGATCGTCCGAAACCGACGCCTCGAACACATCGGTACCGGGCCCCGACTCGTCGACGGTTGGAACGAGCGAATTGTCGTCCGAGATCCTGGCCGTCGAGCGGCGAAACCTGTTCACGCTCTCGGCTCATTACATCTCCCTGCGTCTCGGTTGGATCTTCAAGACCGAGACGGTCATCATGCCGGCCTTCATGGACGCGATCTCCGGAGCCGGCTGGTTGCGAGGCTGCCTGCCGGTCGTCAACCGCATTTCCAGCAGCCTGCCACCGCTGTTCTATGCCCCACATCTGAAGGCTTCTCCCAAGAAGAAGACACTGCTCTCGCTCGCCACACTCTCGATGGCAATCCCGTTCTGCCTGCTGGCGGTGACGTGGCTGGTCGTCTGGCAGTCGGACTCGAGCACGATGTCCAACCTCCCCGGCTGGCTTCCAGCCTTGTTCCTGGCCTGTTACGGCATCGTTTTCGTCGCCACCGGCCTGCAGCGACTGGCCTGGGCGACGTTGCAGGGGAAGCTGATCCGTGACAATCGCCGGGGACGGTTGATGGCCATTTCCGGGCTCGTCGGCTCGGTGATTTCAGTCACCGCCGTCCTGCTCTTGATCCCCGACTGGTTGAAGCGGCCCGACGGCGGCTTCGCCTGGATCTTCCTGATGACCGCCGCCGGCTTTGTCGTGGCCGGCGGCTTCGCCGCATGCGTCAGCGAACCGGCCGATCTGCCAGACCCCGAACAGACCACCAGCCCCGGTCGGCGGCCCATCGAGTTGCTGTTGGACGCCTGGGACCTGTTTCGCACCAACCGGCCGTTTCGCCGGATCGCCTGCGTCGCCATGCTGTTCATCTCGATCCAACTCGCCTTCCCGCACTTCCAGACCCTCGGCCGCACCACGCTCAGCGACGCCCAACGCGAGCAGGGCAGCTACCTGATGTACTGGCTCGTGGCCCAGAATATCGGCTTCGGCGTCGGCACCCTGCTACTTGGATCGGTCGCCGATCTCTGTGGCAACCGCCTGGCAATCCGCATCGAGATCTTTCTGCTCGCCTCGGTTCCACTGCTGGCTCTGTTGCCGGCCGAATCGTTCGGCGGGCATTACTGGATCATCTTCAGCCTGCTGGGCCTGACACCCCTGACCTTCCGGACCATCTCCAACTACGTCCTGGAACTCGCACCGCCGTCGGAACACCCGCGTTACATCGCAACGCTCAACCTGGCCATGATCGTCCCGTTCTTCGCTTCACCAGCGGTCGGCTGGACGATCGACGAGTTCGGATTCGAAGCGGTCTTCATCAGCATTGCAGTGATCGTCACCTGCGGTGGCCTGCTGACGTTCACGATGGCCGAACCCAGGCGAAACGAACACCTTCAGGAAAGCACACCCTTCGAGTCGAACTCCAACGTAGACTCAAGGAGAGACTAAACCCGTCTCGCCAGCGCCCACTCATCCCCGTGCCCCATCCGGCGATTGCCAGCATGACCAGACTGAACAGCACCACCGTCTCGGTCCCGCGTCCTGCCAACGATGCCTCCGCACGCCGCTGTTTCCGATCGGCAACCGCGGTGGCGATCTTGCTAACCGCGTCATCACTATTGGCTCAGAACCCGAGCCCAACGACCGAATCGTTTGATCGCGGACTGTTGCCGAAGATCGAAACCGGAGCCGCCCGACTGCTTGAAGCGCACTCGGATTTCGACGGACGCGGCGTGGTTGTGGCGATCTTCGACACCGGAGTCGACCCGGGGGCTGCCGGCCTGCAACAGACCACCGACGGACAAATCAAGGTGGTCGATCTGATCGACGGCACCGGCAGTGGAGATGTCGACACCAGCACGGTCCGCACCGCCTCGGGACAACGCATCACCGGACTGACCGGCCGTACACTCAAGATCCCAAACGACTGGAAGAACCCCAGCGGGAACTATCACCTCGGCTGGAAACGAGCCTTCGACCTCTACCCCGGCCAACTGGTCGCACGACTGAAACGAGAACGCCGCAAGCAATGGGATCGAGAACAACGGGTGATGTCCAACACCCTGGCCAGCCAGCTCGCCGAATGGGACAAGGCCCATCCCAAGCCCAACGCTGCCGAACGACTCGAGCGTGAAGAACGTCTCGAAGCGATCACTCAACTCAAGGCTGCCGCCGGGAACCTCAAGGACCCCGGCCCGGTCTTCGATTGTGTCCTGTTCCACGACGGTGACATCTGGCGAGCCGCCATCGATACCGACGAGGACGGCGACCTGGGCAACGAAACCGTGCTGACCACATACCGCGACGAGCCAAAGTACGCGACCTTCTCGACCGCCAGCCTGCTCAACTTCACCGTCAACATCTTCGACAACGGCAACCTGCTCTCGATAGTCACCACCGCCGGAGCACACGGCACACACGTCGCCGGGATCGTCTCCGCTCACTATCCCGATCAACCCGGCCGCAATGGCCTGGCGCCCGGAGCCCGCATCGTGTCAGTCAAGATCGGTGACACCCGGCTGGGTTCGATGGAAACCGGAGCCGGACTGGTTCGCGGCTTGGGAGCAGTGCTCCGCAATCGCTGCGACCTGGTCAACATGAGCTACGGCGAACCGTCACACCTGCCCAATCGCGGCCGACTGGTGTCGCTGTTCTCGGAACTGGTCAACCGCCACGGTGTCATGTTCGTCGCCAGCGCCGGCAACGCCGGACCAGCTCTCTCGACCGTCGGTTCGCCCGGAGGCACCTCCTCAGCACTGCTGGGTGTCGGTGCCTACGTCTCGCCGGCCATGATGCGAGCTGAGTACTCGCTGCGAAAACTACTGCCCGGCATGCCCTACACCTGGTCCAGCCGTGGCCCCACCTCCGATGGCGATGCCGGGGTCGACATCTTTGCACCCGGAGGTGCCGTGGCTCCGGTCCCGAACTGGACGCTGCAAGGCAGCATGAGAATGAACGGGACGTCGATGTCGGCACCCAATGCCTGCGGCAACCTCGCTCTGCTCATCTCCGGACTCAAACAACAAGGCGTCTCCTACACACCCACCAGTCTCAAGCGAGCCATCCAAAACACGGCCGTGCCGATCCAGGGAACCGCCGCCGATGGATTCGGCCAGGGACCCGGACTGCTGCAGGTCGACCTCGCCTGGCAACACCTCCTCGATCATGTCCAGGCCGTTGGTGAATTGCTCGAAATCGATGTGACGGTCTCTGGAGGACGAGGTCGGCGAGGCGTTTACCTGCGAGACGCTCACGAAACTCGACAGGCTGCCGCTCGTCTCGTTCGACTCACGCCTCGTTTCCCCGAAGGGTTCAACAACAAGGAACGAGTCGCCTTCGGGCTGAACCTGACACTCGAAGCGACCGAGGATTGGATCCAGTGCGGACAACAACTGCTGCTGACTCATGGCGGAGGTAGCTTTCAATTGGTCGTCGACCCCGGCCAACTCGAACCGGGTGCCCACTTCGGACAAGTCCTCGTCCACGACAGCGAACACCCCCAACGCGGGCCGCTGGCACGCATTCCGATTACCGTGATCAAACCACACACGGCACAAAACCCCTCGACTTGGCAGGCCAGTCTCAACTTCACCCCCGGTGGTCTCGCACGGCGATTCCTCGACACGCCGCCCGGAACCACATGGGCCGACATCTCACTGACTCTGAGATCCGATGCCCGGACCAACTCCAACACACCCATCAAACCGGCCAGCCGGACGGCCGACACACCGAACCAATCGCCGGGCCAACCAACCGACACTGTGGCCGGGCCGAATCGTCGCTTCGTGCTGCACACCCTGCAACTTCGGCCCGGCCGGAGCTTCAGCATGGATCAATCTCGCACCTACCTGACACTCAGACCAGGAGCCGAAGTCGTCCACAGCATCCCGGTCGTCCCCGGCCGCATGCTCGAAGTCTGCCTGGCCCAGTACTGGTCCAGCCTCGGCAACTCGTCGGTCGACTGCTCGATCCAATTCCACGGAATCGTACCCGATCAACACGACGTGACACTGGTGACCGGGCAGGGGGGGACCGTGGTCAACCTGCAGAACCGACTGGTGGCCGAAGAACTCAACCCCAAGGCTACTCTCTCGACACACCGCAACCTGCTGACACCCGCATCCTCATCCATCACACCACTCGACACCAGTCGCGACCAACTGACCGACAACCGAGTCATCCACAGGCTGGTGCTCGAATACCAGTTCCAGCAATCTCAATCCGGATCACTCACACCACGCTTCCCCGAACTCGACAACCAGCTGTACGACTCGCCCTTCGGCACCCAACTCTGGATGCTCTTTGACAGCAACAAGCGTCGAGTCGGCTGCGACGATGCCTTTCCTAAATCTCTAACTCTGCCCGCCGGTTCGTATCGGCTGAAACTCCAACTGCGACACACCGATCTGGCATTACTCAATCGGCACAAGTCGCTTCGACTCGCACTGGATCGCCCGCTGCCGAAGCCGATCACCCTCAAAGTGGCGGCCAATCGAGGACTCAGATCACTGGGAATCCGCTCGAAAACCTCCGCTCCGTTGGCCGTCGGTCAATCCCGGTCAGTTTTCCTGGTCGCTCCCAGCTCCAGCCAACTCCCCGCGTCAGCTGCATCCGGCGACCTGCTGATGGGCCGAGTGCAGTATGGCAAAGACAATCCGGCACGGCACGGAGCCGGACGCCGGCCCGGTGGATTCGGACTGTCACTGGTTGTGACGGCCCAATCCGGCAAGACCGGCAAACCCACAAAGTCCAACGAGTCCGATGCCGCGAAGCCGAAAACCCAGTCGCCCGCCAAGGACCTCGCAAGCGAACAACAACAGTTCCTCGTCGATCGCCTGGCCAGGATCCCCTTCGAAAGCCGACGCAAGGAATTCGACGCACTCGCCAAGAAACTCCTCACCCAGACGCCCGCTCTGCGCCCCGTGCTACTGACCCGACTCGAACGCCTCGACCACACCGACCATCGCAAACAAAGGCTTCCGGACGTCGTGGCCGCAGCCAATGACCTGATCGCCACCATCGACACCGACAAACTGGCCCGCACGCTCGGACAACGCGGCGGACGCTCTGCCGACAAGGCCGTGCTCGTCGACGCCCTCTACCGCAAAGGACGGGCTCTGGCCTACATGGAACTGCCCGATGTCCTCGCCCAACACCCGATCCCCGACAAGACGGCTCACGACAACGACTTCGACAACAACTTCAAGGAACTCGCACGCTGGGTCGACACCACAGAAAAAGACTACGTGCTGCTGCACATCCGACGAGAACGACGGCGAGGACGACCGGCGATGGCCCTGAAATGGCTCTCGAAATACTACTCCGGTTCACCACCCAACTATTGGTACGTCAAGAAACGTCGAGACCTCTACCTCGAATTGGACTGGTCGCACTGCCACCAGTACGAACAACGCTGGCTGCTGATCCAGTTCCCCAAGACCCACGAATCGTTCTAACGTTCCTGGGGTCAAAGATTGATCACTCGGCCCGATGCGGCCAGTTGGACTGGTCGGCCGGCGGGCGTGTTGAGCGTCTTGCTGCGGTCAAGTCCGAGCAAGGTGTAGATGGTGGCCACGAGGTCGGTCGGGCTCACGCCGTCGCCAAACCGTGATAATCATCCTGCTTCCAGATGTCCAACGGATGGTCGTGGCAGTTTGCACACCGAAGCCGCAGTCCCAACAACGAACTGCTGATGTATTCGGCCTGCTCCCGAGGACCGGCTGTCACGCGGTAAAAGCCGGCCCTCGACCGCCGTCCACACGACCCAGCGGGTCACATCCTTCGCCAATGCGTCGCCAAACCTGGCCGTTTGCCAAAGTCGCTCAACCGAGAAACGCGGCGGTCACGACCACCGCTGATCCCAGTCGTCCTCGGCGATGCTCATCGAGTCGGAGCATACTTGTCGGCCCATTTCTTCAGATAGACTCGAGCCGGTGGCGTGCCGTACATGTCGAGTCGACCGGCCTTGATGAACCGCCGGCCGATCTGGCCAACCTGTTTCGCCACGGCCGGCCGCTTGGCGAAGACCGCTTCCAACTCAACGGCGGCTTTTTCAACATCCGCCGCCGTCGCCATCTTCCCAATCATCTGCCTCAGCTTAATCCCGATCTCCGCAGGCAACCCACCCCGTGCTGGTGTGCGACGCTCAGCCACCCCCAACGACGCCAGCGTCGGCACCTTGCCGCCGATCTGAGCAACAATCGCGGCCAGCACCTTGGGCACATCGGCCTGAGTCGACGGCTGAACCAATGCGAAATTGGCCGTCACCTTTCCCCGATTCCCCACCAGGATCGTCAGCTCGACCTTGCGATTGAGTCCATAGGCACCGGGGCCTTCGATTCCGTCGAGGGAAATCCCAACCGGGAGTTCCGCGGGAAGGGCTCGGCGCGCTCGATGCATCCAGTTGGCCGTCGACGTCGGATCTTCGGTCAGAAACACCACCGCTCCACCAACCCCCGTCTTCTTCTGTTGACCCAGGAACTTGCTCATCACCCGCATGGCGGCGATGCCGGGCCGAGAGATCTTGTGGACAAAGATCACGACAACCGGCTTTCCGCCAGCCGCGGCGATCGGTTCGAGTGTCTCGTCAGTGGACTTGCCGAACATTCGCTTCACACCGAACTTCGGCAGGGTTTCGCCGACCTGAGGCCCCGAAAACACCGGCTGCGTCTTTGGCTCGGGCGACGGATTCGTGTCACGCCGGGATAGAGTGGTTTCGCGGCCGAGTGACCATAGAACGGCGTTTCGTAGCAGCCGGCGGAATGCCGGCAGTTGGAAATCCGCCGGATGGCCCAGCGACGTGTAGAAGATTCGGCCACCGCGGTAACGGTGTGTCCAAGCCACCGGTTCGACAGGGTGCCCCTTCACCGTTCCACTCAACAACGGCACGCAGGCCTTCTTCAACGGGTTCACCCGGTACAACGATCCGCCCGACTCGAACGGCCGAACCGAAACACCGGCCAGAATCGGGTGGCCTGCCGCCGCCGGAATCCTCGCGACCGTGGCCACCAACTTGCTCCCATAGTGACCCACGTAGTTCCCGCCCAAGACCTCGGGGTCGAAGTCCTGCCACTCGGCATGACCCTCGGGATGCTCGCCACGAGTGTGAAAAGCGTGGCTCGCCGTGCGGATTCCGACCAGTGGTCCTCCGGCGTCCAGGTACTTTCTGACCCGATCCAAATCAGCCGACTTCAGAGTACGGCGGCGGACGCTGAGAATCACCAGATCGGCCGAGTCGATCGCTTCGATACCCGGGAACCGATTGCCGTCCTTCGGATCCGCATGCACGAACGTGCATCGAAAACCCTGTGTCTTGACCAACTCGTCACGAGCAAATCGTGGCAAAGTCTCACGCGTCTTGTACTCCGCTTCGCCAATCAAGAATACCAGCCGAGGAGCCGCTGCATCGGCGCCAATGCCCCAACACAGGCTGGCGAACATGCCCATGATCACTGTCATTCGCATCGTCAGACGTCGCATCGCGGTCTCCTTGCTGCCGTCAACCTGTACGGTTCATCCCACAACGGTCAAACCACCGCTTGGGCATAGTTTTCCACCTAAGAATTGCGTGAATCAATCGAATAGCTGATAACTGCGCCATCGGTGCCAAATGCCAGCACCCGCGATCCTACCCCCTGCCATTTTCATACGCGACTCCAGTCCGACAGGAATCACCATGCCGCGTCTCATTCGCTTCAGGCCTCAGTCCGTTCTTCTGCCGGCAGTCGTGGCCATGCTGATCGCTCCCGCTCTCGACGCCCAGGTTGTCTTGAAGCTGAAACTTCAGCCCAATACAAAACGAGTCACTCACGTCGAAAACTTCACCAAGCAGATTCTCAACCTCAACGGGATGGACATCGAAACCGAAACAACTCAGTTCATCATCGCTCATTCAATAACCGGAGCCCGAGCCGATGACGGGACACTGCAGACCGTCGAAGTGATCAAGAAGTTACAGCAGGAACTCAAAGTGCCAGGGATCAACCTGTCGTTCGATTCCGACAACCCGGACAAAAAGGCACCCCTCCCACAACTCGAGCCGATCCTCGATATTCTGCGAGTCATCTCGAAACTCAAGACCAGCTACACCTTCAACAAATCCGATAAGCTGTTGAAAGTCGGCGGCGTCGAAGAGGCCCTCAAGGGCCTCGATCCGGCCGTTCGCAAGACCTTCGGGGATCAACTCAGCGCCGACTCGCTGAAAAAGAAATGGCAGAACCTCTCCGACACAATCCCGTCCAAGCCGGTTCAGGTCGGAGACAAATGGGAACACACCATCGTTACCAAGCTCGAAGCCGGACAGGTGCTCACCGTCAAACGACAGTACACCTATACGGGCACCATCAAGAAAGGCAGCACCACGCTGCACAGGGTCACCACCAAGTCGCTCGAAGTCTCGCTCACACAGAACCCGCCTGAAGGCAGCCCGACGAAACTTACTGAAGCCAAACTCAAGGTCGCTAAGGGGACCGGCGAACTCCTGATCGACGTCAAACGTGGCCTCACCGTCCAGGCAACCGACTCGCTCCAGATGACCGGCCCGTTGAAGATGGAAATCAACGGAATGTCATTCGACGGACGCCTCGACCTGACCATCGTCACCAAGTCGACGGTTCAGGACGACTAAGACGACGCAACACGCGGCTTCGGTTTCCCGAGTGTCGCTCCGTGTCATCCCGAGGGCATCAAGGGATCTCGGCCGTTGTCAAAGCGGCACAGTCGAGATCTCTTGATCCGTTTCGGACGAAACGATCGCCCTTCAACCGAGCATTCCCTCGGTATTTCCCGATGAATGCCCTGATGGCCACGGTGGGAATCTGTCGATAAGCCGAATGGAGCCGCTTGCGACGATTGTGTGGTGTCGTCGCGGTGGACTTGTTGTGACTGTAAAGGAGTGCATCGTCGGTTGCAAAACCGCTGCATGTTGCTGCCCTCCGAGGAGATTCCAGGTGATTATTCGCCGTTTCATGGCAATTCTGCTGCTGCTGATTGCAACCGGAATCGCCGCTGCACCCAAACATGCCGATTCCCCCGCGGGGCGTCAGGCCTTCGATCGTTGTATTGCCTCGGCTCAAGTTGCGTGGCAAACCGGCCGCACGACCGAAGCCCTCCGCTGGTACCACACGGCTAAGAACCTCGCACGCGCCCACAATCTCACGCTCTCGGGTCGTGATGCCAAGCTGATCGATCTGGTGATCAGGCACGAGGCCGGATTGGTAGGGCCTCAACCAGGACAATCGCCCGGCTGTGGCACCGTTGCCATTGCAAAACAACCGAAAGCCACAACCCGCGACGCGTTGCCGGGGCGCCGAATCTCGGACCAGAATCCGACAATCAACAAGGTGATTCCATCGCCTCAGCCAATCGTCATTACACGGCCTCAAACCGCCACACGGCCTCAAACTGCCACACGGCCTCAAACCGCCACACGGACCATACCCCTCGAGACAGTTCGAGTCCTCAAGCCGCCAGTTGACGAAACACCGACCGGACAAACCCCAGCGACAGCAACACCGACAGCAACACCGACAGCAACAGCAACAGCAACAGATCGACCCGAATGCGAAACCGTAGTAGACAAGAGCGAAGACAAACTCGGTAACCAAGCCGAGTCACAGCCGCAACCGCCCGAGCCGGCGCCGCCCATTTGGCCTGAACCCGAAGACGATGCCGACCAACGCCGCACCGACGACGCTCTGGTGCCACCGGTCACACCACCCCGAACCTCAGCTCCCTCAGCTCCGCCAACTCCGCCAACTCCGCCACGACCGTCCCAAGTCGAACCCCGGTCGTCAATCGAATCGGGCGACACGGTCACCACACCTCCGACACCAATCTCAACGTCCTCCACGCCAACCAACGATCACGCCGCCGATCCAATCAAGTTGACATCAGACGAATCGGCCCTGCCCATCACTCTCTCCGAACCCCCGTCGCAGGGCACGCTGCCACCGTCAGAAACCGACGAACCTGACGCCGGCACAACTGTCCTCGGCATCACCGCCGATCAGAAGTTAATCCTGTGGATGTTCGGCCCGATCGTCATCGCTCTTTTCGTTCTTGGACTGATGACAAACGAAATGCCCGGTCCAGTCACTATCCTGCGATGGATCTCCCGGAGTCACCACGGCTCCAAAACGTTGGATCCTGCCCAGGCCGACCCAACCACCAATCCCGTGCCGGACTTGGACACTCTCTCAGCTTTGCCGCCCGAATCCGTATCCACGCCGGCCATACTCTCTGTCACGATTGGGACCAGTCGCCTCAACAAGGTCGCTTTCTACACGGCGACCATCCAGTTGCCCGGTCTCGAGCCGGCACGAGTCGTAAAACGGAGGGACGGGAGCCCGTTATTCCGCAGTCGCGGCGCCGCCGCCAGTTCCGCTAGACATTTCGCTCGCCGACTCGGATTCGACGGAATCTCCGAGCCGGAAGCCGCTCGCAACGCCGCCTGATTCTTCCAGCAGGTCGGTTCGCCACGGCCTACTCGGACACGTCGTCGTCAGTCAACCAACCGAGGATTTCGGTGTCACCCTCCCCAGTTTGGCCATCCGTCTTCGAGTCGGCCGCATCGGGTGCATCGGGTGCCGATTTGGTGGGCAACTGACGCCGACGACGCTCGGCTCGCCTGCGTTCCGAACGACGCCCCTCCAGTCCCGCCTTCTCGAGCAGCGACATCGCAAACGGCTCCGCCTCTTCCATGTCGGGAGGCGGCCCGTCGGTCGTGGGCTGGTACACCACTTCGAATTCCATCGTCGCGATCGTCAGCGTATCGCCGGGCATCAACACCTGCACCTCGACCCGCTGACCGTTGACCTTGACGCCGTTGGTGCTCCGCAGGTCGCGGACCTGCCAATACCCGGATTCCATTTCCAGTTCGCAGTGCTGCGACGATACGTTTGGAAAATCCAGGAAAATGTCGCAACGACTGCGACGCCCAACCAACAGCCGCGCCTGCGTTAACGGTATCGGGTCGCCTCCACCAACGGGAACCAGTTCGCCCAACATACCTTCACTCACCTCCGGGAACCGCGTCATCCCCATTGGAGGGCATGCCTCGAACCGAGTCGACAGCCGCTTCACGGGTTAGGTGATGAGTCCATGGTCTTCCCAGTTTCATGCGGGAAAACTGTTCGAGATTGGCCCGCGACGCCTCGCAGTATACGGCCAGACCGCCTCGATAATCGAGATTCCTGACCAGACGCACAATCGCGCTCGTCATGACCCACCCCAAAGTCGGCACTATGGCAAAATCAACAACCACAGCACGAATCGCCGGTTCGTCCAATTCCCGCATCACCTGGTTCGCCTGGTTATGAATGTCGAAATAACGAAAAGACGATTCATCACCCAGTGGAGCCACGACGAGTACATTGTCGATGCGTTCCAGTTCAAATACCTTGGCTCGTTCATTCATTGAATTCTTGCCGTTCAGTTGGCACGGAAGCGGCCGCAGCCCAGAGACCGTCAACCCGAAACCACTCGGATAAACGCACCCGGCCGTCAACACTTCGGCCCGCACTTATGTGCATCTAAGGCGGAAAAAAGAAAACGGGTCCTGCAACCGTTCGTCGGGATCACATCAGCTAAAGACAATTCTCACGGGCCCGCTTCGCCTCGCTACTCGATTGACAAAATGATTGATGGGTGAGGTTCTGTCAACCTGAACACCTGGAACAAGTGTTCTCGACTGGTAACTCTGCTATGTTGTGCAGCTTGCACATCGACCTGCAGTATGACAGTGGATGAGTCGCACATGGGTGAATGGTTCCACTGGGTCGATTTGACCGTTTTCTTTACCGCACTGGTCGCCGTGATGGCGATCGGGTTGCTGGCCGGACGTGGCGAAAGCGAGTCGTCGGAACAGTACTTCTTGGCCGGTCGCCAGATCCGCTGGTGGGGAGTCGCCGGTTCGATTTACGGGTCCAATGTCAGTGCCAACCACCTGGTCGGCATGCTCGGATTGGGATTCTCGATCGGCTTCGCCCAGAGCCACTTTGAACTCGGGGCCATCTTCGGGTTGCTGATGCTCTGCTATGGCTTCCTGCCCGTCTATCGTCGCCTGAAGATCACAACGCTCTCGGAATACCTCGGACGCCGCTACGACGACCGAAGCCGACTCTCCTATGCAGTGATCATGGTGTTGATCATGGTCGGAGTGCAGATGATGCCGGGCCTGTATATTGGAGCCCGCTCGGCCTGCGTGATGGTCGGCGACGATGCCGTCGTGACGCAACAAGTGCCGATCGAAACCGTCGCAGACCGACGAGCGATCGAAGCGGGCGAGATGACTGCCGAGGAATTGACGTCTCGACCGGTCGTCCAGGTCGACATGACCTGGTACTCCGGTTTCATCATCCTGCTCGCACTCGTCTCGACCATCTACACCGTCGTCGGAGGATTGCGGGCCGTCGTGCTCACCGACGCCATGCAATCGCTACTGCTGTTGGGAGGCGGCATCCTACTGGCGGTGTTGATCTTTACCGAACTGGGTGACGGCAACGGAGTGGTCGATGGCTGGAACCGCATGCTCGAACTCGACCAGTTGGCCGACACCCGCAAGATGCAACTCTACCTGCCCAGCAATCACCCCAAGCTGCCCTGGTCGGGTGTGCTCACCGGGCTCATCTTCATGCACTGCTTCTACTGGGGCACCAACCAGTTCATCGTGCAAAGAGCCCTGGCAGCACGCAGTGACGCTGAAGCCCGACTGGGAATCATCGTCGCCGGATTCCTGAAACTGCTGATCCCCTTCTTCGCAATCGCCGCGGGCATCGCCGGTTACTACCTGATCACCGATCGAGTCGAACACGCGGTCGATCCCGATGCCGCATTCGCTGAACTGGTCCGGCTGGTCGTGCCGGCCGGAGTCGGACTGATCGGCATTGTGGCGGCGGGATTGATCGGAGCCATCCTCTCGTCGATCGACTCGATGATGAACTCCGCAGCCACCATCTTCACCATCGATGTCTACCAGAAGTTCATCCGGCCCGATGCCGACGACCGACAGTTGGTCCGAGTCGGCCGGCTCTCGATCATCGTTTTCGTTGTCCTGGCCACCGGGCTGACGTTCGTGGTGATCGATCCCAACAGCAAAACGAACTTCTTCCTCCAGATCGTCGACTACTCGAGCCTGCTGACTCCCGGACTGCTCGTCGCATTCCTTGTCGGCATGTTCTGGCGGAGAGCCACAGCCACCGGTGCCGTCGTGACCATCTTCGCCGGTGTCGTCTTCTCGCTCGCCTACCAACAGGCCTACCAACAGACAGTTGGAATGCCACAAGCCGCCTACAACGTTCTCACCGAACAACAACAACTCGATCAACTCCACATCGACCAACTGCCCGCCCACTGGCAGGAACTCAAAACCGTCGCCATCGCTGCCAGGATCGAAGACCACCGCGATCAACTCAATATCGTCAACCGCACCTTCGGACCCGATCTCAACTTCTTTCACCGCGTCGTCGCCGTCATCTTCAGTTGCCTCGCCGTCCACGTCGTGGTCAGCCTGAAAACGACAGTCGAGCCGGAACAGGCCCGCCTGACCTGGACCGACCTGGGAGGTCACGATCCGGGTGAACTGGGACGACTGGTCAAACTGGTGCTTGGGACGATCGGAGTGCTGGGAATCACCGCCGCCGTGATGAAATTCGGAATCCTCTCGTCCTGGGCCGCGGCACTGATCGCAGCAGCAGTCACCCTGGTCGCGTTCCGAATCAACGCCCAACGACGAACCACACTTGCGGACCACGACCACGACCACGCTGCCGCCGGGCGGAGATGGTGGAGCAACGACCGGACGTGGGCGGCGATTCTATGTGCCGCCGCCGTCTGGATGCACTTCTTCTTTGCCTGACAACCGCCCACTGGCACTCACCGAGAGTCTCAGGTCGCAGCCACTGGCCGAAGAACGCACATCCCAACGCACCCCCGCCGCCCGCCGCGACCTCTGCCCAGCCTGCAAGCGAGCCTAGTAGCGAACCTAGTAGCGAACCTAGTAGCGAGCCTCGACGCGGAACACCAGGCCATCGAAGACCAGCGTGTCACCAACACCGCCGATGCTGTACAGCGTGCTGTCCTGCACACTTTCGATGAAACCACCGGTCGTCACCGTGTTGAACCAGGTGCCGACGTAGTAGCCGGCCGAAAAACGAAACGTGTCGCTCGTGTTTCCCCAGCCCAGTCCCAACTCCACTTCCGTGATCGGGACCATGCGGCTGTCCTCCAACCCGACCGAAGCCTGCGTGCCGCTGAAGACGTTCGACTGCAGGTAACTTGCCTTGAAACTACCAAACATCAACGACGCGCCACCCCGCATGTACATGTAGGAAGCACCATCCATGGCTCGCTCTATCTCGAGTCCAACGCGAGGGCCCACACCGTCGAAACCGATGTCCGAAGAGACGTCGGTTGATCCGAGCATCGTGTAACTGGCTCGAAAGTCCTCGTCGAGACGCGCGTAGCGGGCACCGACGGTCAGGTACATCAGATAGTTCTTCTCGGAAATCGTCCTACGGTAGTGCACGTCGATAATGTCGAAATCGATATCGTGGGAAGCTTGGGCCGCCAGGCTATCGGTGGCCACAGATGTCGTGTTGGGATGCACAAGGTCCGCGTTAAGGAAACCCGATCCTCCCGGAAGAGTTTCCGAGTCCCGACTTTGGCTTTGGTAAAGCCAGTAGGTCGCCGAAAGACTGGAGTCATCCGTCAGGTTCCAGTTCAGCCCGAGCCGAAAACCTGGTTGATACCCCGGCCCAGCCATGCTCGAAGCACCGATCGGTATTGCCGAGGAACCAATCCCATCCATCGGTGTCGCGTAGGGCACGTCGACATTGCGAGGGTGCAGGTAGATGAATTCGGCAATGATCCCCGAACGATGAGCCTCCAGAATCTCCTCGAAACAACCAGGCTCCACACAGGGACCCGAGCCCTTTCGACCCGCGAACCGCGACCATAATACATGTTGCCCCCCTCCATTGAACTCCCTGTCACCCACCAGGACCGTTCCCGAATTGTCCGGCTCGGTCGGATCCGGTTGTGTCGCGTACGAGGTGAGTGATTGGTAGGGAGACGCCACGAGTGGCGCTATCCCTGACGGTGAGCCGTTGCGTGGCTTCGACGCCCCTTCCGCATTCTCTGCGGATTCCGTGGAAAACAGCTCTTCGATTCGAGAGCCTTTCTGTTTCGTGTTGGTCGTTGCAGCCGTGTCACCAACATTCGCTTCCGGATCGCCCGCAACTCCAAGAATCTGGCCCTGCAGCTCACAATTATGAACTGACAGGTAACACAGAAGGGCACACGTCAGTACAACCTTCGGCAGAGTCATGGAATGCCCTCACTTCCTCGGACCGATTCCAGTGGTAACTGAAATACGGGTCGTACGGATTGATACGAATCTAGCGCCTGTACCGTTTATCGGTCCAGTGCTGATCAGTTCTTTCGGAGTTGTGTCCTAGAGACACAAACAAAGAGATTTTTTTCGCAAAAATGCTGGTTTCTGTGACCCAAACGACCCCCAAAGACACCGGTTCGACCACCGGCCCGATCGCCAGTCAGGAGAGAACACAGACCACAACGCCATATCCCACACATCCCGGCTTGCATATTCACCTCACCCGACACAGACTACCCATACTACTTGTATTGCCTCGTCTTCTGCGGTGAGGCTTCCGTTGCGCCTACGTGCAACTGACGAATATGTTGCTGGGACCGCGAAGACATGGTGTTCACTGACGGGTCTTCAAGGTCGAGGACCTTTGTTCTTCCACGGTGGGTGATTGTTGGTCCCGTTCCGAGTTCTCGACCGCTGACTTCTCATTCATGGACGAAGACCCCACGACCTGATCGAAGACTCCAGCGGGCCCTGGGCGGTCTGTTCTGGCGAGGTCGTTTTGTGGACCACTGCTGCTCACTTGATTTCATCATCTCAAAGATCATCTGAACGATGAGGATCACCTGATGTTCCTGACACCTTGGTTACGTTCAATCGGCCAGCGTCTCCGAAGCCGGAAGCGCCGCAAGACAATGCCGTCCGAACCGCTACGAAAGCCTCAACCCAGGGCCGCGGTTGTTGAGACACTCGAAGACCGAACGATGCTCACGGTGGACATCACGTCGGTCGCCACTGCGGCCGGGACGGCAACCTTCACGGGCGATCAAACGGCAGCCGATGAAGCGGACGCCCTGGTCCTGTCCGTTTCCGGGGGAAACCTCGCCCACAACCTCCAGGCAATCGGAACTCTCACCTACGACAGCAGCACGGATTTCGATCCGGGCACCGCGGGAATCCAATCAATCGCCGCCGGCTCAGGGACTTCGCCATTATTGACCGTTAACCTGCTGGGCGGAAACGACTCGCTGACAATCGACCACAGTGGTGGTGACCTCCAGGGCGTTCACTCCATCACATTCAACGGTGGCACCGGTTCAGACACCCTGGTTGGCCCCAATATCGACAACACGTTCAACATCACCGGCAGCAATTCAGGGAACGTGGGTGGTGCTGGAACCATCGATTTCAGCGCGGTCGACAACCTCAACGGTGGCAATCAAAAGGACGCCTTCAACGTCACCGCCGCCAGCAGTTTCAACCTCAACGGCGGTGCCGCCAACGACACCTTCGACATCGACGCCGAGCTGACCGGTGCAATCGACGGCGAAGCCGGC
>CAVOEV010000042.1:0-24003 GCA_963694825.1 Planctomycetota bacterium | reverse complement strand
CGACCTCGCGCCTCGGCCGCCAACCTGTCAACCTCGTCCTGAGATTCTCCACAGCCGATCCACTGAGGCAGCAACAGCAGATACAGGCACACAGATCGAAACTGCCAGCGCCTGAGATTCGTCGCTCCGCTCGTCATCCATCGCCTCCCGCCAACCGATCCTGCAACGCTTCCCGAACTGACGGCAGCACGGTGACATTGCCGGCCTCAGACGGCCTCACATCCGTCGACTTCTCCGGTCGGCCGGCTCGCAGACGGACCTGATCCATTGCGGTCGTCGCAATCTGGTTCCACGTCTGCTGCAACCGACCCCGCAGCGACACGCTCTCGCCCAAACGCGTCTTGTAGAGCACCAGCCTCGCCTCGACAGCAGTCCGCGTCCGCTCCCAATGGACCCGCGCCTCGAGATATCGGCTCCACTCGCCCTCGGTGTTGTAGACTCCGTTCTTGATGTTCTGATCGTGCCGCTGAAGTGCCCGTTGATGAGCAACCCGCTGCCGACGATTGTGCTGCCGACAGGCCAACTGACCATCCGCATCGCCTGGCTCGAGGATCGCGACTGGCAGCACGGGCAAAAGAGGATCCCGCGGCGGACCAGGCAACCACGGCTGGAAAACCGCCACGTCAGGATCGCGCCCCGATGGCACCAATGCCGTCGGACTCCCGCTGGTCGGAAACCCCGCACGCGACAAAACCGACTCGGCCACATCGCACAATTCCTGGCCCGACAGCAACCAGATGCCGTCACGGGCGATCACAAACTCCAACAACCTGCTACGGACTTCCGTGTCGAACAGACCGCGTCCCTTGGCCGAGAGCGAATTGCCCATCAGCTTGATGTTGTAGGCATACAGGGCGCCGTCGGAATACATCCGTGAACTCGCCGCAGCAAGCCGATGAGCCCCCAGGTATGCTCTGAGACCAGCACCACCAATGAACCTCGCGTCGATCTTCGCCTGCCGAGCACCCACCAGACCAACCAGCTTCGATTCCAGAACGGCGACCGTCAGAGTCGGCAGTATTGCACGAGTCTTCTTGACCTCCGACTGCATCCGATCCGTCACCGTCACGTTCAGACGCTTGATTTCTGCCTCGCTGCCGCCAACCAGAACCCTCAGGTAACCCGCCTCGCCTCCACCGGCTACCTCAATCGCCACACCACCAAACGGCTCAAACTCGGCCCCTTCTGACCCTCCCATCCGCCGAACCGTGTGAGGACGATGCAGCGTCACCGAGAACGACTTCTCGACGCGAATCACCCGGCCAACCAACCCCCAACTCCTGCGATTCTCAGCCAATGTGGCCGACGTCGGAGCCACTCCGGCGACGATCGCAGTCACCTTCAAGACAGCACGTGGACCCGCGTTGCCGCCCTCGACCACCAACTCGCCCGCCACGATCAACTCGGCCCCCAGACCCCAATGACCGGTCGCCAGATATCGGTGCTTGGCTCGCTTCGAAACGTTTAACAACGGACGGTCTCGCTCCGAAACTACGTCGGCCGCCCGACGCTGCCCGGCAATCCAATCGGCCAGTTGCCGTAGCATCGACTTCGACACACGCAGTTCGAGACTCTGCACCCCCTCGCGCCAGATCCTCAGCCCCGCCGCCTGCAACGAGTGTTCGAGTTCCTCAAGAGCCACACCAGCCCCGCCGGTTATTGGCTGGTTCGAGTCCGAAGGCGTCGGCCAATAGCAATCCACCGACGGGCTCCAGGCCAGGATCACCTGGGACCCACTGCGGTTCGCCACATCGTCGACCGCCAATTTCACCTCCGCCGGACTCAACAAGACCACCGGTCTCGACTCAGTCGCCGCACGGTTCCTCGACTCGGTCCTCGCCAGTCTCGCACCCGCCAGATCATTACGCTGCTTGAGAGCTCGACTGGCCACCCTTTGATGGGCGTGGAACCCAGCAAGAGCAAGGATCCGACTACGCGGTGCTGTCGACGTCAACGGCATGACTTGCACAGCTCGATCAAACTCCGCCTGCGACATCGTGACTAACCTGTCCAATGCAGACTGGTCGTCCCGAGCCAACCGCAGCACTTCCTTGAATTCGTCCGAGCGACGTGTCAGACGAGCGACACCGACACGATGAGCCGCCTCGGCCGCTTCGGCCGGACCCCGATACCGAGGCCGCGACGGGTCCAGGTCGACAAACGCCTGCCGAGCCGTTTCGAGCTGCCGACCCACCTTCGTGTGACGATCGAGCAGCCTGTCGATCCGCGACCCCTCTTTGCCCACGATCGCCCGATCACCGTAATCGGCCGCGATCGCCTGTAACTCGCTGCGACGCTCGGCTAGACCCGTGTCATCAATCGCCGACGAATCGCCCACCCAGGCAGCGGCTCGATCCAGCACGCGAGCCGCCCGGTCCAGACGCAAAGCGCGTTCGATTTCTTCCGGGTCGTGCGAGAGTGCCACCGGCTGGGACGCCACATCCGCAGACGATCCGTCGTCCTGAGCACCACTCAGAACAATCGCCGCCACTCCACCACCGACGAGCAACAGCACCACTCCGATCAACACGCACCATAGCCACGTGCGACTGGATTGCCGAGAACCCCGAGGCCGCTCGCCGCCATGATGTTGATGCGGAACATAAACCGATCTGGACATGCCGAACGTCTCACCTGTTCCACAAGATCACGCCACGTCACTTCAACAACAGTACCACATCGTCCGAGGCAACTTCGAGATCGGCACCCCAATGATCGGCCAACCACTCGAAAGTCTGTAACGCAAAGAAGCAGACATGAGTCGGATCGTTCTTGTAATGCCACGTTGAGAACCGAGCCCGGTCAATCACTCGCTTGGTCATCACTCCCAACACCCCACCCGGCACCAGGCACCGCCACAGACGGTCCAGCTCCACACCCGGCCAATACAGGTGCTCGACGACTTCCGAGGCAGTGATGAAATCGTACTCAAGCTCAAAGACAGTCGGCACCGGAGCATAGAACGGATCAAACAACGACACCTGATGCCCCGCCTCCTGGAACATCACCGAGAGCGTCGGACCCGGGCCGGAACCGAAATCGAGTCCGACACTACCAGCCTCGATCCGATCGCACACGGGTTCAAACAGCCGCGACAGGAAGCGGCGGTAGGCAGGATCGTCCGAAGAATTCCGATGTTGATCGTAAACCTCTCGCTCGCGTTCTTCATCGAGATGAAAAACGGGATCGGCGAACACCAGACCGCAATTCGGACATCGATAGTACCGACGCCGCTCGTCATGAAACGGCTGGCCCTCCCCCTGCCGACACAACCGACACCCTCGCGATGACCCGTCGTTTTTCACCGACCACTCCGACGCCGGGTTTCCCAACACGAAAACCGATCCTGTTGCACGTCCGTTTTCTGATGTCGGCCGAAGTGTTCGCTTGGTCGACGCCGCCCGCTAGAATAACCGGACATCGTCTGCTGTCGAGACCGCTTGAAGTGAAAGTCTGGGTACCGCCGCTGCTAATCGGATTTTCCTTATCCGCTTACGCGTGCTTGGCAGCCGAGACACCACTCGACGCAACCGCCGAGCCAGTCACCGTTTCCACCAGTGGCGGCCAATCCGACGACTGGACCAATCGACGCTACCCTGCGGCCGATCTCTGGGCCCTTCGCCCACTGCAGTCGCAACTCCCACCCGGAACGGCACCGCACCCTGTCGATGCATTTCTCCGGCTGCGGCAGCCCAGCGGGCTCTTCCCCGCGCCACCTTCCGACCGACGCACCCTGATACGCCGACTCAGCTTTGACCTCAACGGACTGCCCCCAACACCCGAGTCCATCGATCGCTTCATGTCCGATCGACGACCCGACGCCTACCACCGACTCGTCGACCGCCTGCTCGCCTCGCCCCGATACGGCGAACAATGGGGACGACACTGGCTGGATGTCGTCCGCTACGCCGACAGCTCGGGTTTTGCCAACGACTTCCTTCGCCCCAACGCCTGGCGCTACCGCGACTACGTCATCCGCTCGTTCAACTCCGACAAACCCTACGACCAGTTTGTGCGCGAGCAGATTGCCGGAGACGAGCTCAAACCGGACAGCTCCGAACACAAGGTCGCTGTCGGCTTCCTCAGAATGGGGCCCTGGGAACACACCGGCATGTCGGTGGCACGGGTCACCCGCCAACTCTTTCTCGATGATGTGACCAACTCCATCGGCCAGGTCTTTCTCGGACAAGTTCTGAGATGTGCTCGTTGTCACGACCACAAGTTCGACCCGATCCCCACCCGCGACTACTACGCGATCCAGGCTGTCTTCGCCACAACGCAGTTTGCCGAGGTCGATGCCGCGTTTCTTCCTGACGAGAACACCGATGGTTTTACGGCCCATCGCAGGTACCACCGGCTCCGAACCGACGCCAACCGAGCCCTGATGGCCTCACTGCCCAAACAACGCATTACCCCCAACGACTTCGGCCGCGATCGGCTGGGACGCAAGTGGAAAGTCCTGATCAGCTGGGCAGCCGACACGTACCAGCCAATCGCCTTTTCGGTCTACAACGGCCCCGCCACGACCCGGAAACGAGTCTTCTCGCGACTTCGCAAACCCTCGCCCATCGGCACAGTACGCCCCGAGACAACTGCCGTTCTGGACGGAGGAGACGTGTTTTCTCCCGGTGACCCGGTCACACCCGGCGCGATCTCGGCCACCGGACTCGCTGCCGGTTTTCCCAACTCGATCAACGGTCGACGTACCGCACTGGCCCGCTGGATCACCCGACCCGACAACCCACTGACAGCCCGAGTGATCGTCAACCGAATCTGGCAGGGACACTTCGGTCGTGGGCTCGCCGCCAACCCCAACAACTTCGGTTCCACCGGACAGAAACCCACTCACCCCCGTTTGCTCGATTGGCTGGCGTCGCAACTCATTAGCAAGGGCTGGTCCATCAAGACTCTGCATCGCCTGATCGTCAGCTCCGCCGCCTACCGCCGCTCGAGCACTCACCCCCGCCCCGACACTCTCGATCAACTCGACCCCGATCGCAACAGCTACTCAGTCTTCCGGCCGCGACGGTTGGCGGCCGAAGAGATTCGCGACGCGATGCTGGCGGTTTCTGGTGAACTCAACACAACCCCAGGTGGCCTACCGGCTCGACCCGACATCAACCTCGAAGCCGCACTGCAACCCCGAATGATCATGGGCACCTTCGCTCCCAGTTACGTCCCCGACCCCCTGCCAGCCCAGAGAAACCGCCGCACGATCTATGCGCTGAAACTGCGAGGCCAGAGAGATCCCTTCCTGGCCACCTTCAACCAGCCCGGACCCGATGCGTCTTGTGAACGACGCGACACCTCCAATGTGACTCCCCAGGTGTTTGCTCTGTTCAATAGCCGCGAATCGTCCGACCGTGCCCTGGCCGTGGCCGCGAGAGTGCTTCGGACCACCGATTCGGACCGCCAAGCCATCGACCTCCTGTTTCGGCTCGCCTTCGGTCGACACGCCGGACCCGCCGAGCACACCGCCGCACTCACTCACTGGAACGACTCCACCAAACTGCAGAACCAACTCCCCTCAGCAGGACAGCTCACACCCCCACAGTCGATCACCCGGCTCGCCAACGAAGAAAACACCGGCGAACCATTCACCTTCACCGAAACACTGTTCGAGTACCAGGACTACGTGCCTGACCTGCAACCTCACCAGGTCGACGCTCGCACTCGCGGGTTGGCTCAACTCTGCCTGGTCCTGCTCAATGCCAACGAATTCGTCTACGTCTACTGACCACCACCAACCGCCAGGCCAACGCACCGTGCCGCGACGCCAATTCTTTCACGAACTGTTCGGACTGGGCGCCAGCCTCGGCAGCGTCGCCCTGACCTCGATGCTCTCCGAAGCAGCCCGGGCCAGCTCGGTCGCATCCCAGCCGCAGCGCCACGCCAAGGCAACGGCCAAACGCTGCATCTTCCTCTACATGGAAGGTGGCCCGTCGCACCTGGACACTTTCGACCCCAAACCCAAGCTCGAATCGCTGCACCTGAAAGAGTTTCAACGAAGCGGAGAAGAACAGAGTGCCATGAGTTCGGGCAAGAGGTACTACGTCCAAAGCCCCTTCTCGTTCCGACAGGCTGGCGACAGCGGAGCCTGGATGAACACTCGCTTCGAACAACTGGCCAAAGTTGCCGACGAAATCTGCTTCTTTCGCGGGCTGCAGGGGGAATCGGTCAACCACCCCACCGCCAACTTCCACGTCAACACCGGCAATCGCTTCGGAGGTGATCCGGCACTCGGGGCTTGGGTCAACCTCGGACTGGGGACCGAGAATTCGGACCTCCCGGGTTTCGTCGTCCTGCCCGAACTCTCCTTTCCCCAAGGCGGACCGGCCAACTGGTCCAACGGTTTTTTGCCCAACCAACTCCAGGGGACGGCCTTAAGACCCGTAGGTTCACCGCTATTGGACATCAAGCCACCGCCAACCATCAACTCAGTACAACAACGCAGAAACCTCGATCTCCTCGGACAACTCAACCGCCATCACGCCAGGCGACACCCCCAGCACGCCGAACTCGAATCCCGAACAGAGAACTATGAACTCGCGTTCCGCATGCAAACCCGAGTCCCCAAGCTCATTGATCTCGCACAGGAGACCCAAGCCACGCACTCGCTGTATGGAATCGGTCAACCTCGCACCGACAACCTTGGACGACGCTGCCTGCTGGCTCGCAAACTGGTCGAAGATGGAGTCCGCTTCGTGCAACTCTATGCCAGCACCTGGGACAGCCACGACTACATCGCACGAGCCCACGGATCATTGATCGACAGCGTCGACCGACCCATCGCCGGTCTGATCTCGGATCTCCGACAACGTGGACTGCTCGACGAGACACTCATCGTCTGGATGGGCGAATTCGGCCGGACACCCGACAACGGCGTCCGGGGTGGCATCAAGTACGGCCGAGACCACAACCCTAACGCCATGGCCGTCTGGCTGGCAGGCGGAGGAGTCCGCGCCGGACACACCGTCGGTGCGACCGATGACATCGGTGATAGCGCCGTCGAAGTGGTGCGGCCAATCCCGGACCTGCACGTCACTCTGCTACGACTGCTGGGACTCGATGACAACCGACTGAGATACTTCCACGCCGGACGGCTCAAGCAACTGAGCCAGTTCGGGGGCGAAGTCATCGAAGAACTGATCGCCTGATCCGACAACCGACCGCATCAGACGATCAAATCGGCCATCACGTGCCCATGCACATCGGTCAGACGGAAATCTCGGCCCTGGTACCGATACGTCAATCGCCGATGATCGATCCCCGACAAATGCAGAATCGTCGCGTTCAGATCGTGGATATGCATCGAACCGGGTGTCCAAGTCGCGGGAGTTGGCTGAGGATCCAGCGGCTGACCGTCGGAATCTGCAATGTTGTAGGCATAGTCGTCGGTGCGACCGTAGGTGATCCCCGGCTTGATACCGCCCCCAGCCATCCAGACAGTGAAACACCTCGGATGATGGTCACGTCCGTAGTTACCTCGCGTCAAACCGCCCTGGCAATACGCCGTTCGACCGAATTCTCCACCCCAGACAACCAGCGTCTCGTCGAGCATGCCCCGTCGCCGGAGATCCTTGATCAAGGCGGCACACGCCTGGTCAATATCCTTGCACTGCGACTCGTGCTCGCGAGGCAGTCCCCCATGAGCGTCCCAGCCACGGTGAAAGATCTGGATATTCCGTACGCCCCGTTCGGCCAATCGCCGAGCATTCAAGCAGCACGCCGCAAACGTGCCCGGTTGCCGAGCCGCTTCGCCATACAACTCGAACGTCTCCTTCGACTCACCCGACAGATCCATCAACTCGGGCACCGACGCCTGCATCCGATAGGCCAATTCGTGCTGCTTGATCCGGGCCAATACCTCGGGATCAACCGATCGCCGATACTGTTCACGATTCAACACGGCGAGAGTATCGAGTTGGCTGCGGCGGTCGCGACGAGCCACGCCCTTGGGGTTACTGAGATACAAGACCGGATCGCCCTGGCTGCGAAGCAGTATGCCCTGGTGATCCGACGGCAGGAACCCGGTCCCCCACAAACGATTGAACAGACTCTGCTCGGGAAAACTCGTCCGAGCATGCATCACCACATAACCGGGCAAGTTCTCGTTCATGCTGCCCAGACCATAACTCAACCACGCACCCAGGCTCGGACGGCCAGGCACCTGGCTGCCGGTCTGAATGTAGGTGATCGCCGGGTCGTGATTGATCGCCTCGGTGAACGTGCTGTGCACCACACACAACTCGTGAGCGACTGTTGCCGTGTGGGGCAACAGCTCGCTGACCCACACGCCACCATCGTTGTTGTCGTGCCGGGTGAACCTGTACTTGCTCGGACAAATCGGCAACGTCTTCTGACGAGCCGTCATCCCGGTGATCCGCTGGCCGTTGCGAATGTGATCGGGTAAAGGCTGACCGAACATCTGCTTCATCTTCGGCTTGTAGTCCCACAAGTCGTGGTGACTCGGCCCGCCACTCATGAACAGGTAGATCACCCGCTTGGCCTTCGCCGTGTGATGCAAACCGGAACGGATATCTGCACCTTCGGCCTGGAGATCTCGACCCAGCAGCTGGGCCATCGCCGCGGTCCCCAAGCCCAGCGCTCCGCGACCAAACAGTTGGCGACGGGTCAGATCAAGTCGGTCGTGTTGGATGGGATTCATCAGGACCACAACGGGATTCTAGTAAAGAAGAATGGACACATCGCTGGCCAGTACGGTGATCACCACCTGCGTCCAGGCCGCATGCTCGACCACATTCAGCGTGGTGGCGTGAGACGATCGACCAGTCGACAACAGTTGGCGAGCCTCATCGAGTGACTCGCTGTACCGCTGCGTCAACGTCTCGAGCAATCCCATGCAGGCGGTTCGCTCTCGTAAATTCGGTTTGCGCGACGCCAGCAGGCCAAACAGACGGTCCAACCGATCGCCGTCGTCGGTCGCCTCGTGCAGCAAACGGCCAGCCAAGACCCGGGCCATTTCGACTCGCTGCGTCTCGTTGAGCAGCCCGAGTGATTGCAGCGAGGTGTTGGTTCGCGAACGCCGGACACAACTCGACTCGCGGCTCGGAGCGTCAAACAGAGTCATCATCGGGTGCGGGCTCGTCCGCTTCCAATAGACATACAGGCTGCGGTGGTACTGCCTGCGGCCCTTGTCCGCCACGTACAGCTTGGTGTTGCTGCCCGGGTGCATCAAAGCCGACCACAACCCCGATGGCTGGTACGGCTTGGCTCCCTCGCCACCAGCCTGCTCGACCAACAGACCACTCGCCCACAAACCCATGTCCCGGATGACCTCCGCATCCAACCGGTGGCTGGGGCCTCGAGCCAACAGCCGGTTCGCAGGATCTTCAATTCCCTCACGCCACGAAGAACTCTGCCGAAACGTCCGGCTGGTGACCATCAGACGCAGCATACGCTTCAGGTCCCAGCCGCTCTCCTGGAATTCAACCGCCAGCCAATCGAGAAGCGCGGGATGAGTCGGCTGCTCACCCTGCAGACCAAAGTCCTCGGGTGTTCGCACCAACCCGTCGCCAAACGTTCGCTGCCAAATGCGGTTGATCAGCACGCGAGCCGTCAATGGGTGTTCAGGTGACGTCAACCAGCGAGCCAGGCCCAGGCGGTTCCGTGGCGAATCGGCAGGAAACTCGCCCAGAACAGTCAAGATGCCAGGCTGTAACGGATCGCCCGTCGGACGGTCGTATTCGCCTCGTTCCAACAAACGAGTCACACGAGGCTTACTGAGGTCGCGGGCGACCAGAGTCGACGTGAACGACTTGCGAGACGTGGCCAAGTGCCGCGACAAGACAATCGCCCGCTTGTGAAGTGCGAGTGTCGCAAACGGACCACGCGGATCGGCCAATCGCTTCAGCCTCGTACCGGAATCGGCCGTCGCCCAAGCCTTGTGGTCATCTGCCGTAGCCGACTTCAATGTTCTCAGCCGTTTGACGGCTTCGTTCAACAACCGCTGACGTGTCACCAGCAACTCGTCCCAAGCTCGCCAAGCCGGCAAACTCGCAGGGGCACGAGCCACCGGCCCATATTCGTACTTGTTGCCGTCCATCGACGACTCGGCCGTGCTGTTGAAGAACGCCAGCAGACTGTAGTACTCAGACTGAGGTATCGGGTCGAACTTGTGTGTATGACATCGTGCACACGTCAACGAAAGACCCAGAAACACCGTGCCGAATGTCTCGACACGGTCGAAGTTGTTCTTCGCCTGGAACTCGGCCGGTATCGCACCCCCTTCGGCCGTCGATGGATTCATCCGCACGAAACCCGTTGCCACCAACTGCTCCAGCGTCGCGTCCGTCATCAGGTCGCCGGCCAATTGCCACGTGATGAACTCGTCCAAAGGCAGATTGCGATTCAAAGACTTCACGACCCAGTCGCGATACGGAAAAATCGCGCGACGATTGTCCAGGTGCAGGCCGTGAGTGTCTCCGTATCGCACGGCGTCCAGCCAGTACCTCGCCTGGTGCTCACCGAATCGAGAATGCTCGAGCAACCCGTCGACGAAACGACGATACGCGTGCTGGCCACCATCGGCGAGGAATGCGGCCAGTGGTTTCGGATCTGGAGGAAGACCGGTCAGGACCAGTGACACCCGACGTGCCAACGTGCGAAGATCGGCCGCTTCGGCAAAGTCGATCTGCTGCTGCCGCAATCGCTTTCCGACAAAACGATCAATGATGTGCTCGCCGCCACGACGCCCCAGCAACTCGACCTTCCTCGGCCGCACAAACGACCAGTGCTTCGCGTAGGCTCCTCCCTGCCGAACCCAGCGATCCAGCAGAGTCTTCTCAGCCGCCGTCAATTGCTTCCGGGCATCAGACGGCGGCATCGGTTCATCCGTCGAATGAATCCGGACCAGGATCTCGCTTCGGGCCGGCCTGGCCGTGTTGATCGCATACCGACCGTCATGAGACCGCGTGGCTTCGGCAAACGAATCGAGCCGCAACGCGTCGCGGGCTTCACCGGCCGGCCCGTGGCAGACAAAGCACTTGTCCGACAGGATCGGCAGAACTTCTCGAGCAAAATCCACTGTCCGCGACTTGTCCGCCGACACGCCACACGTCGGAATGCCAACGATCAGAACCACCGCCAACCAGCCACAACGCATTTCGATTCTCCTCCTCAACAACACCCGGGATCAGTAATCGGCACCCGACAGACTCTCCAGTACCGACTGTTGCCAAGCTCGAAGCGATTTCGACATGCTCCGAACCACCTCCGGCTCCGACCGCGTCAGGTCCTGCTTCTCGGACGGGTCCTTCCGCACGTCGTACAACTCGATCCGGTCCGGATTCCCACGGCGGCTCCTGGCAATCAACTTGTAACGATTCCCGAGCAACACTCGCTCACCGCCGAAGTCCTGTTCACGGATCTTCGGGTGATGGAAATTGGTGAAGTTGCGAGTGAATCGCCCGGCAAGTTTCTTGACCAACGGCGTCGTCCCCTGCTGCAGCCGGGCCTCGATCCACGGCTTGCCGCGTCCCATGTTGCCAGTGGCGAAACTCCAAAAACCAATCGGCCGGGACCGTCGAGTCATCTTGCCTTTGATCAACGGCACCAGGCTGATTCCGTCGATCGGGCGATTCGCCGGCTTGGGCCGATCCGATTGCCCGGAAACCGGACGACCGATGATCTCGCACAAGGTCGGAAAAATGTCGCTCGTCACCGTGTTCACATCGCTCGTGGCCGGACGCGATATCGCAGCAGGCCACTCGATAATGCCCGGCACACGAATCCCGCCGCCGTACATCGTCCCCTTCTTGCCTCGAAACGGAGACGTCACGATACCGCCGTCCGGAGTGCCGTTGTCGCCGCAATACCACAGCAGCGTATCCTTGCTCAAACCACGCTTGCCCAACCAATTCCTGAGTTGACCGATCGAACGGTCCATGGCTGTGATCTCGGCGTAACGCTCCTGCAACACTTCGCCCAGAGGCCGCGAGACCATTTTCCCGGTCTCGTGAGACGTCACACGAACGGTGCTCTTGGAGTACATTCCTGGCAAGTCCTTATAGAGAGCCAGGTCCTTGTCGAGTCCGCTGTAGGGCTGGTGAGGCGACCCGAACCAGACAACTGCACAAAACGGCTTGCCGGCATCTGACGCCCGCTTGATGAACTGCACGGTCTCGGCGATCAGGATCTCGGAACTCTCGCCCGCAATCTTCTCCGGATCCGCTCCGTCTCTCGACAACACCGGATTCAACTCGAAAAAGTTGTCGTGCGAGAGCCAGGTATCGAAACCCATGCGGCCCGGGTTCGTCGGCGAATCGGCCTTGACCGGACCCAGGTGCCACTTGCCGAAGTGCCCCGTCGCGTAACCCGCCTGCTGCAGGATCGTCGCCACGCTGATCTCCTCGGGGCGAATCGAGCAGTTCGGAGCAAACGTACCGCAACGAACCGGATGCCGCCCGGTGATCACACTCGCTCGGGTCGGTGAACAGGACGGATGGGCCGAATAAAACCGGTCCAGACGCAGACCGCCGGCAGCCATCTCGTCCAGAACCGGAGTCTTCAAGTGCGGATGACCGTTGTACCCGACTTCGTCCCATCCATGATCGTCGCCCATCAGCAGGATGATGTTCGGTGCGTCGGCCGCTGTCGCCGAGACGCTACACATCAAGACGAGCAGCAGTAGGACCAAGTCCCACCGCATGGACATCAACACTCTCATCAACCCAACTCCATCCAACTGGTCCCGTACAACCAAGCCGCCGATTCTACCAGACCGTCACCTTCGCGTCCTTCAGTCGCCACACTCGCCATTGAGACCGGACGCTTGCCGCTCACGCCTGATACACTCAACCCGTGTCCCCCCAGCCAAGTTCCTCACAATGGGAAACTCCCGGATGCCGTCTCGACTTTGCTGGCCCCTGGCCGTCTGTCTTGGACTTGCCTGTTCGTCGCCGCACCTGATTGCCGCCCCAAAACCGGCCTCGATCTTCGGCGACCAAATGGTCCTGCAGCAAGGACGGCCGCTGAAGATCTGGGGAACGGCCCTCGCCAAGGAGAGTGTCACCGTCGAATTCGCCGGGCAGAACAGGACGGTCGCCGCCGATGCCGACGGCCGCTGGAGTGTCACGCTCGAGACACTCCAGGCCAGCCCGACGCCCCGCGACCTCGTCCTCCGAGGCCAGGACTCCAGGACGGTGATTCACAACGTACTGGTTGGTGATGTGTGGCTGTGTGGCGGCCAGAGCAACATGGCGATGACTCTTCGCTCGACGGTAAATCGTGACCTCGAGATCGGCTCGGCCGACTTCCAGGCCATTCGCTTCCTGAGAGTTCCGCTGATCAGTCGAGGAACTCCGCAGGTGGATCTTCCGCCCCCTGAGCCCAAGGCCGACGAGGGCAACTGGCAACTGGCGACAACCGACAACGTTGGCAATTGCACCGGCGTGGGTTTCCACTTCGCGAAAGTGCTCCACCGGATGCTGAAGGTCCCCATCGGACTCGTCGATGTGTCCTGGGGCGGAACCATGGCCCAGCACTGGGTGGCCCAGGACAAATTGAAGCCAATCCCGGAGATGACACCTTACTTCGACCAGTACGCGGCTCGACTGAAACAATGGAACAAGTGGGGTGGCGAACAGGGAGCCCAACGTGCCTACCAACAGGCCCTGAAGGAATGGGAGGCACGTCGTGACGAGGCGAAGAAAAAAGGAGACCGGGTTCCGGGACGCCCCAACGCAGGGACATACCAGGACCCCCGCCAGCAGCGGCACCCGGCTGGCATGTTCAACGGCATGATCCACCCAATTCAACACTTCGCATTTCGAGGCATCCTCTTTTACCAGGGTGAAAACAACTCGTTCGGAGAGTCGTGGAAACCGTTCCCACAGACCTTTCCGCTGGTCATCAAGCAGTGGCGTGAAACGTTCGGACCACTGCCCTTCGGAATCATCCAGATCGCCGGCTGGAGCAACCGACGGTCGATGACCTACGACATGAACCACCACACCAACGTCATCCGTGAAATCCAGTTCGACACATGGAGGTCGACCCACGACACCGGCCTGATTGCCACCTACGACACGAACTCGAACCAGAGCATCCACCCGGCGGCCAAGCGGCCGGTCGGTGAACGAACGGCACGCTGGGCGTTGAGCGAAGTCTACAAGATACAAGCAGCCACATCTCGACAGCCCCTCGACTGGAAGGGGCCCGTCTACACCTCACACCATGTCCAAGACAATCGAATTGTCATCGCGTTCGAAAAACAGACGGCTCGCGGATTGCGATTGGACAAAGACGACGACATCGGATTCTACATCGCCGGGAAAGACCGAGTGTTTCACCACGCCAAGGCTCGGGTGACTCGAAAGGATCGCGTCGAACAACTGGAAGTTTGGGCCGACACCGTCAAACAACCCGTCGCGGTCCGCTACGCCTGGTCCAATCTGCCAGTGGGCCGACTGATGAACCAGTTGGAACTGCCCGCCTTCCCCTTCCGGACCGACAACTGGCCACTGACACCGCACCAGAGCCAGGGAGACTACAACCGCGGCCAACACGTCTCGAGTCCATCACCGAATCGTTAGGCCAGAATCTCGGGCGGCACGTGACCGTGCACATCGGTCAATCGCTGATCGCGACCCCCGTGACGGAACGTCAATCGCTCGTGATCAATCCCTAACTGGTGCAGAATCGTGGCGTGCACGTCGTGGATCGTCAGTACGTTCTCAACCGCCTCGTTGCCGAACTCACTGGTCTCACCGTAACTCATCCCCCCACGAATCCCGCCACCGGCCAGGAAGATCGAGTAGCCGTTGACGTGGTGGTCGCGACCGCAGCCTGACGTGATCCTCGGTGTGTGCGGCGTCCGACCCATCTCGCCGGCCCAAACCACCAGGGTCTCGTCAAGAAGTCCACGCTGCTTCAGATCACTGATCAATGCCGCCACCGACTGCTCGGTGATCCGGGCGTTCTTCTCGTGATTCTGCTTCAACTTACTGTGCTGGTCCCAAGGCGAGTTGTTGCTGTCGAAACTCGGACAGGTAATCTCGACATACCGCACACCCGCCTCCACCAAACGACGGGCTCGAAGAGCCTGCGTGGCATAGTACTGCTGGTGCTCGTCCTTAGAGTGCACACCGTACATCTGTTGGATGTGCAGGGGTTCGCGACCAATGTCGGCCACACCGGGCAACACACTCTGCATCAAAAACGCCGTCTCCATATTCGCAATCGCCGCTTCGATCGCCGACGCATCCGAAGCCGATTCGGAAAACGACGTATCCTGCCGAGCCAAAAACTTCAGCTTGCGCCGTTGAATCGACGCCGTGTCCGACGGACGGATGTTGTCCACAGTCACACCCTTGGCACGCAACAACGTCGCCTGGTGACTGGCTGGAAGGTAGGAACTCGAAAAGTTCTCCATGCCACCGTTGGGAACCCAATCGTTGTTCAACAGCACGTAGCCCGGCAGGTTCTTGTTCTCCGTCCCCAACCCATACGATACCCACGCCCCCAAACTGGGTGCCTGACCCAACACCCGACCGGTGTGCAACAACAGGTTCTGCTGCCCATGCAACGGTTGCTGCCCCTTCATGGACCTCAAGACGCAAATCTCGTCGGCGATTGATGCGATCCGAGGAAACAAATCGCTGACCCAGAGACCACTCTCGCCGCGACGACGGAATTTCCAGGGTGACCCCAGCCAGACTCGACTGGGATCGTTGTAGAGCGTGTTGTTCAGCCGATCGCCGATCTTCTCTCCCTGGTGCCTGGTCAGCATCGGCTTGGGATCAAACGTGTCGACGTGACTCGGACCGCCGTCCATGAAACAGAACACCACGCTGCGAGCCTTCGGACGGCGATGCGACGCCAACCCCGTTGCCCCGGCCCGCTCGGCCTGCAAAGCCGCAAATGCCATCCATCCGAAACTTGCCGATGCAGATTGCAGCACGTGACGTCGAGTGAACACGGCCGCCGACTGGCTGGCATCATCACTGCACGTCTCGAAACGATTGGGCATGTCGCTGATTGTAGCCAACGCGAGTTCCTCAGACAGGCCGTTTCCAGTTGTCTCGCTCAGCGGGAAAATATCTTGCCAATTCCCCGTTCAGCGGATGTGAATGAACTCCTTGGTGTTCAATATCGTATGGGCCACGTTTTTCCACGCCACCCGGTCAGTCATCAGTCGTTCCACCCCGGACAGGCTGCGGGCAAACCGAACCCACGCACGCGTTTCTTCAACCTCCGGGGGGCGTCCCAAGGCTCGCTGGAACATCCGCTCGACACGAGCTTCTGGAGTCGCCAGAGCGTCGACAACCAAGCGACCGGCCCATCCGTCGGCCAACAACACGACAAACGGATCGTTGAGTAGTACCAAGGCCTGAGCCGGGACGTTCGTCACGTCGCGACGACCGGTCGGCAGCTTCGGATTCGGAAAGTTGAAGCTCAACAGGAACTTCGACGGAGCCATGATCGAAACCTTCAAGTAAATCGATCGGCGACCGTTGCCATCGACCGGGCCCGAAAACAACCGCTTGGCCGAGTCTTCAGAATGACGGTGAGTTTCGATCGGGCGACCGTAGAGAGATCGATCCAGCCGGCCACACACCGCCAGTAACGAATCGCGAATCGCTTCAGCCTCCAGACGACGCGTCGCCACGTGATGCAGTAACCGATTCCCCGGATCGGTCTCCAACGACCTCTCTGTCGTCTGACCCGATTGGCGGAATGTGCGACTGAGGACCATTCGGCGGATCAACTGCTTGCTGGACCACCCCGAAACAACAAACTCACCGGCCAGGTAGTCCAATAGTTTCGGATGAGACGGCCGATCGCCCAGACGTCCAAAATCGTTCGGAGTCCGGACCAACCCGACACCGAACACCCACTGCCAAAGCCGGTTCACATGCACTCGAGCTGCCAAAGCATGCCGGTCGTCGACCAGGAATTGAGACAACTCGAGTCGACCGCTTCTCGAGCGGCCAGCCTCGGACTGGGTTTTGGACTGGGTTTTGGACTGGGCAAATACCTGCAGAAACCGTCGAGGCACTCTCGGGCCGCGGTCGTGAATGCTGCCGCGAATGTTCAACGGATAGTCGACCCCCACCACCGCACGTTCGTCCATGCTGTTGACCGTCCTGGGAAACGGAACCGACGCCTCTGTCTCGCGATAACTCTCGAGCAATCGTGACAACTCGGACTCGGCCACCGCCGAGTTCTCCAGCAGTCCGTTCTCCAACAACCAGTTCAATACCAAAACGTCATCGCCGTCGGCACGACCTTCGCCCCACGCCACCACCGCTGCACTCAACCAACTGCCAATTCGCCGATACGCATCGCCAGCACTCCGGACCCCTCGACCATCGAACAACTTCGAAAACCGAGTCAGGCTGTCGGCCGGTTGTCCCGGCGCGTTGTGAGTGACAATCCCGGTGACACTGAACCAGCTCCGCTTGTCGAAACCGGCATCCTTGTCCGGCAACTTGAGGGCACCGACACGGGCGACTCCGGTTCGTGGCGGAAAGTTGGGATTCAGATCGCTGGTGACCAGCTCATAACTGACTCGCTGAATACCGTTTTGTTGAGCGATGTCGTCGAACCTCGTCCAACGTGGTTGACTCCAGTTAAAGAACTTCACCGCCTCGGTCTGAAACGCGTTGTCGACCATGCGAATCGAACCGCTCCACTCACCGCCAGCCAACTCGAAACTGACATGCTGTCCCGGCACGTTCTGTTGCAGAGGCATCCGGAGTGCACCGGGGAACTTCGAAGAGAGTGCATGAGTGTGATGCCCGCGTCGGAGCAGAGTCCGCACCACATTGGCACCCTCCAGAGCGATCAATGGTGTGCCGGCTGCAACACGACCGTGCTGCAGGCCCGCTCCCTCGATCACCCAACCGTCAGGCCAATCGTCGTGGCTCATATCGACAAGCGGCTTGAAGTTCTTTTCGTTCGAGCTGGTCCGAGACCGGTTGGCCTGCCTCCAGTCTGAACCAACCTGCTCCCAGACGGCCTGCGCCGCTGCATCGCTCTTCGCCGCACCCAAACTCGACACCAGGCCCCGCAGCCCCATCATCCCCTTGCCCGCCGAAAAGTCACTCTGAGCCGTGGGCACCAGCTTCTTGTCTCCGGCGACTGCACCGAAAGCCGCACGCCACAATTTTACCCGCGGACTCTCGGACCGACTCGCTGGAACCGGCTGAACCAGGGCCGACTGCAGGTTGGCCGCAAATCTAGGCCCCTGCCGCTGCCACGACTGCCGCAGCTGCTCGGTGATCCGATCGCGAAGATTCTCCAGCCTGTCAATCACCGATGCATGCTGGCCGGGAGCTTCGATTGACCGAGTCGTCCAGCGGGGCGTCATGAACACTCCGGCCAGTGCGTAGTAGTCTCGCTGCGAGACGGCGTCCAATTTGTGGTCGTGACATCGGGCACAGGCTATTGTCATTGACAGGAACGCTTTCGAGAAGGCATCGATCTTGTTGTCGATCATCTCCTCACGCACCCCGTTGATTCGCACGTTGTCGCCGTGCCGGTGTTCGCCCATGTGATAAAACATCGGTCCGATCAGGCTCTCGTTCAGGCCGCTGACCGAGTCAATCCGCGGTCGAGACAGCAGATCACCAGCCACGTGTTCGCGGATCAACTGGTCGAAACCAATATCCGAGTTGAAAGCACGAATCAGGTAGTCGCGGTACTCCCAGGCCCCCTTGGCCGGGTTGTCCCATTCATAACCATACGTGTCGGTGTAACGAACCACGTCCATCCAGTGGCGAGCCATCCGTTCGCCGAAGTGTGGCGAATCCAGCAACGCGTCAACCAGATCGGCCACGGCCCGATCGGGGTCGACAGAAAACCGTCGCGGAAAGTCCTCGACCAGTTCTGAAGACGGCGGAAGCCCGGTCAGAACAAACGACAACCGCCTGAGCAGGACCAGTGGCTCGGCATCCGGCGCCGGCACCAATTGAGCCTCATCGAGCCGCTCCAGCACAAACCGGTCTATCGGTTTTTTCGACCAGCCGCTCGGCTCGACTACAGGCGGAAACACCCGAGCCACCGGCTGCAGGCTCCACCAATCCCGTCGCTCCGACAACACCAGCGTCCACGACTCCGAAGCCGCCGCGTCGCGAGTCGGCGCACGATCGCGAGGATCGACTGCCCCCTGTTGAATCCAGGTCTTGAAGTCAGCAATGACCTGTTTCGAGAGTTTTTTCTTCGGAGGCATCTGCAAGCCGCGATGCTCCAAGGCCGCGATCAACAAACTCTGGCTAACCCGCCCCGGCACAACCGCCGGACCGGTCTCACCACCAGCCCGAAGCGCCGCCCGGCTGTCGACTCGCAGACCACCTTCGATTTCGGTCGCAGCCGCCGAATGACACGAGTAACACTCACGGACCAGCACCGGACGGATTCGGCGCTCGAAAAACTCGGTGCCCTTCCCATCATCGGCCTGCAGGCCCCTGGATCCCACGCTCGACAGACTGCACACCACACACAGCGTCGTCAGCCAACTCGTGGGTCGGATTCGCCCGAGTAGGTTCATTCAGCGGTCGTCCTATTCGGCAGTGCTCGCTCCAAAATAAATTCTATCAGGTGTGATGCCGCGGTGTGTGGCACACGCGAGAAGTCCGTCTCGATTCACTACACTTGGGGGCTTCGGACGGTACGGCCCTTCATTCCGGTTCCGGAAATTTCATCAAAAACGAGACATGAGGAGACGGACACCATGGCACGAGCCAGCGCGCGGCACATTCTGGTCGATGAAGAATCGGTCTGTGACGAGTTGAAGCAGCAGATCGAAGGTGGCGTCGATTTCGCCGATGCGGCCAAGGAGCACTCGAAGTGCCCCTCGGGCAGCGACGGTGGAGGACTGGGCGAATTCAGCCCCGGCCAGATGGTTCCCGAATTCGACCAGGTCGTCTTCAGCGGCGAGTTGGGCCAGGTCCACGGTCCGGTCAAAACCCAGTTTGGTTATCACCTGATCGAAATCACAAGTCGAACCGAATGAGTCGCTTCCAGCGGAGACACCTTCCCGTTCTGCGTCTTGCCGTCTCACTGCGCCGCGGCACAGTGGCCTGGGCCTGCTGCATGGTCCTGGCGCTCCCTGCCGCCCCGGCAAAGGCCCAGCGGCTCGATCTCTCGCACCTCGACACCAACACCCTGTACCACGTGGGCCTGGGCACGGCCAAGCTGACGACACCCCAATGGGTGGGGGAAGAGGGTGTCGAGGCAGTGGTGATCCTGGGCGTCGACGACATGCGGGATCCGGCACGGTACGAGGCCTTCCTGCGTCCCGTCCTGCAACGGCTCAAGAAGATCGATGGCCGCGCCCCCGTTAGCATCCTGACCAATTCGATCCGCCCCGACGACCCGCAGCTGCAAAGCTGGCTTGGCGAGGGACTCTCGATCGAGGCACACACGATCGACCATCCGTGCCCGCTGTTGTCCGGAGGTGACCTGCTGCGGGCCAAGTCGACTTACGATCGCTGCGTCGAGCTGCTCGGTCGGATTCCGGGCAACCGACCGGTGGCCTTTCGCATGCCCTGTTGCGATTCGCTGAACACCGTCAGCCCGAGGTTTTTCAGCGAGATCTTCAATCGCACGACTCCATCAGGCCAGTTCCTGCGGATCGATACGTCGATCTTCAACGTCTTCACCTCCGACGATCCCGACATCCCCCGCGACCTGGTCCAGGACGCCGACGGCACCGAGCGGTTCCTGAAATACGTCCCTCGCAATACAGACGGCCCCTACGACAACTTCGTCAACACGATTCACAACTACCCCTACCCTTATGTCATCAACCGAACCTGCTGGGAATTCCCCTGTGTCGTCCCCAGCGATTGGGAGAGCCAGCACCTGAAAGGCAACAACAATCCCCGTCTGCTGGACGACTGGAAGGCAGCGCTGGACATCACTGTGATCAAGCAGGGCGTGATGTGCCTGGTCTTCCATCCTCACGGGTGGTGCCGCAACTCCCAACTGGTCTCACTGATTGACTATGCCGTTTCCCGGCACGGAAAAAAGGTCAAATTCCTCAACTTCCGCGAAGCCAACGATCGCATGACCCGGCATTTTCTCGGAAGCGACCTGGGCCTTCGACGCGACAGCAAGAAACGCCCTCCTCCTTTCCAGAACGACACGGGACACCGCGTCGTGGATATCAACCGAGACGGGTACCAGGACGTGATCAGCGGATTCAGGGGCGTCGACGGGACATCGTTTGGCACCGTCAGGACCTGGCAACCGAAGTCCCGGTCCTGGAAGACCACGCGGATACAGGGAGCCGAGCGGTTCTCCGAGATCGCCCATCTGGGGGTCCTGCGGCCAGGTGGCCCCCCCTCCATCCTGCTCCGCAGCCGGCACGAAAACCTCTGGTTGCACCTCGACGGTCAGCAATGGCGTCTCGATCAACAATCCTTTCCGATCCGCAACAGGACGGTGCAAGACCAATCGATCCGCGTCCCGCTGAAGAACCAGAGAGGACTTCGTCTGCGAGACATCGACAACGACGGTGCCGACGAGTTGATCATCTCCGACGGGAAACACAACGGTGTGTACCGGGCCTCGGAAAACGGTCGCCGATGGACCCGACTGGATTTCAGACTACCCGGAGGCACAGGCCTGGTGACGGCGGCCGGGGCCGACCGAGGCGTCAGGCTGGTCGACATCAACGACGATGGTTGTTTGGATGTCATCTCGTCGAATCACGAGTCCTTCGGCATCTGGTTATTCGACACGATGAAATCCGGCTGGGCGCACCACGTGTTCAGCGGCACGCGGACCGAAGCCCAGCCGAACCAGCAATTGCCTCCGATCACACTGGCCGATGGAACTGACAACGGGTTCTTTGTCCACGACGGACAGTTGATCTGGCAGAACGAGCACACTGCCGGGATGCCTCACATGGTCGACCGCCGACGGTTCATCGACCTGCTCGCCGCTCGACCGCCGAGTCCACGCTCACCCCGCAACTCGATGAACGCCATGCGGTTGCGGCCTGGGTTTCAGGTTGAACTGGTCGCAGCCGAACCGCTGGTCCAGGACCCCGTCGCCTTCGACTGGGGCCCCGACGGACGGCTGTGGGTGGTCGAGATGGCCGACTACCCGCTGGGAAGCGATGGCCAGGGTCGCTCGGGCGGCCGGGTCCGCTGCCTGGTGGACACCAACGGAGATGGCCGCTTCGACCAATCGACCCTGTTCCTCGACGGACTGAACTTCCCCAACGGCGTCCTGGCCTGGAAAAACGGCGTACTGGTTTCCGCCGCGCCCCAGATCTTCTATGCCGAAGACACCGACGGCGACGGCCGAGCAGATCGACGTGACGTACTGTTCCAGGGCTTCGTCGAAGGCAACCAGCAGCACCGGGTCAACGGGTTCTCTCGAGGCCTGGACAACTGGATCTACTGTGCCAACGGTGACAGTGGTGGAAAAATCCGCTCGACGATGACCGGGGAAACGGTTGATATCAGCGGCCGCGACTTTCGGATTCAGCCCGACAGCGGGCGTATTGACACCCAGGCCGGTCAGACACAGTTCGGCCGTCGTCGCGATGACTGGGGCAACTGGTTCGGCTGCAACAACTCCAACCCAATGTGGCACTTTGTCCTCGGGGACCACTATCTCCGCCGCAATCCCCATTTCGCGGCACCCCATGCACGTGTCAACGTCTCGGTCACACCGGGAGCCGCTCCAGTCTTTCCGATCAGCCGCACGCTCGACCGGTTCAATGATCCCGGCGGGGTCAACCGGTTTACATCCGCGTGCAGCCCCGCCATCTATCGCGACCAGTTTTATGGCCAGGCCTTCTCCGGCAACTCGTTCGTCTGCGAACCGGTCCACAACCTGATCCACCGCGAGCAGGTCTCTGCCCGCGGATTGACATTCACCAGCCGCCGTGCCTCGGACGAGGCGCCCAGAGAATTCCTCTCGTCCCGCGACAACTGGTTCCGACCCGTCTTCATCCGTACCGGTCCCGACGGGTGCCTGTGGTTTGCCGACATGTACCGCTTCGTGATCGAGCACCCCAAATGGATTCCCCCCGATTGGCAAGAGCGACTCGACCTGCGCGCCGGCCACAAGCTCGGACGGATCTACCGCATCGTGCCAACCGGCAAGACACCCCGTCCGATCCCGCGTCTCGATCGGCTCGACACCGACCAGCTGGTCCGCGCCCTGAACAGCCCCAATGGCTGGCAACGCGACACGGTCCAGCAAGCGTTGGTCCATCGAGGGGACCGCCGGGCTCTGAAAGCCTTACTACAGCAGGCGGCTCGATCACCGAGACCTCTTGGCCGACTGCATTCACTGTGTGCCGCCGATGGACTGGGCGGCTTGGACCAAAACGTGATCGCCACAGCTCTTACGGACACTCATCCCGGCATCCGTCGGCATGCGATTCGGCTGGCCGAGTCGCTTCCGCAACTCTCCGACAAGCTTGCCGAAAAGCTCACCGGGTTGGCCAACGATTCCGATCCACAGGTCAGGCTGCAACTGGCACTCAGCTCGGGATCCCTGGGCACGCCCCAACAGCAGTCTCGGCTACTGGCCCGCCAACTGCCCACTCTGATTGGCCAGCCGTTCTTCGAGCCGGCAGTCATCAGTTCGCTGAGCAAGGCCAACGTGGCACACGTCATTTCACTCGTGCTGCAGCAGCCCGACAGCTCGAAGCCAGGCACCGAACTCCTGTTGTCCCGCCTGTTTGAACTCGACAACGCGTACGGCAACAAGGGCTCGCTGCTCACCTGGATCTCACTGTGCGCCGACCCCAGGCTTCGTGAAACGCCCCGGCGGCTCTTCTCGATGTCGGCCACGCTGCTCGACACACTCGAGCGTCGCGGCCTGACGCTATCGAAGCTCCACAAGAACGGTGGAGCGGACACCCGCCGGGCCGTTGAAGCCTTTCGGGCCGTTCTGGTTTTCGCAAGACAGATGGCCTCGGCACCGGACAAGTCGGTGGCCGACCGAGCAATCGCCGCCCGACTGCTCGGCCGAGACGCCACGACGCGGGACGCCGAGCTCAAACTGTTGAGT
>CAVOEV010000041.1:0-24121 GCA_963694825.1 Planctomycetota bacterium | reverse complement strand
AGGAATTCGCGGCGCGAAGTGGCGGCCAAACCGGTGTCCGGTGTGGTGGCTGGTGCGGGTGTTGGCGAGGAGGAGCGGGCGAAGGTCATTCGACAAAAACGAATTCGTTGAGGTTGAGGATGATTCTGCAGGTAGCGGGCAGGCCGTGCCGGGTGGCGTAGTCGGAGAGCAGTTGCAATTCCAGGTCGTCGGCGTCTCGCGAGAGTGCCAGTTGGACGGCGTGGCGAAGCTGGTCGATCCGGCGAGGAGTTTCCCCGGTTAGGCGGCGTGCAAAGTGTTCGGACATGGTGGTCATGAAGCGGTTGTTGAGCATGGCGAGTGCCTGCAGGGCCGAGATGGTCTCGTCGCGCTGCGGCACCATCCGGGACGGGTCGGCGCAGTCGAGCACTGTCATGAAGGGTTGCTGCTGGCTACGCACCAGGAACCGGTAGACGCTGCGGCGGTGTGTCCTGGGGTCGTTGTGGTCGTGTTTGCGGTAGAGGTAGTGGGGCGAGTGTTGCGGTTTCTCGATGACGAAGTTCTGAAAGCCGGGTCCGTACATCCGGTTGTCGAGTCGTCCGGCGACGCTGAGAACCGAGTCGCGGATCACTTCGGCTTCGACCCGCCTGCGGTTCATTCGCCAGAGGAAGCGATTGCCTGCGTCGAGGCGAGTGGCGTCGGGTCGGTCTTTGGAGGACTGGCGGTAGGTGGCGCTTTGCAGGATCTGGCGGTGGATGTCCTTGATCGAGCCATTTCCGTCGCGGAGCCGAGCGGCGAGCCAGTCGAGGAGTTGAGGGTGCGAGGGTTCTTCGCCCATGCGACCGAAGTCGTTCGGGGTGGTGACCAGCGGTTGTCCGATGTGGTATTGCCACAATCGATTGGCGAAGGAGCGCCAAGTCAGCGGGTTGCGTCGGTCGATCAGCCAGCGGGCCAGCGCCGCTCGGCGATCGCCTTCTGAGTGGTCCGTGGGCAAAGCGAAGCGTGACGCGAGTCCGGCGGCGAGTGGCACGGTACCGGGTTCGATCAACTGGCCTTTGCGTTGGATGTCGCCTCGAGCCAAAAGGCGAATCGGTCGGGGTCGGCCGTTGTCGTGTCCGGTGCCGCGAAACGAGCCGTTGCCGGTGTGCACGGTTCCGGCGTAGACCAGGGCGGGGCCAGGGCCGGGGGTAGTCGAGTGAGCGGGATAGGGCCGATCGGCACGGTCGATGGCTGCAAAGACCGCCTGCAGGCTGTAGTAGTCGTGCATCGACACGTCGTCGAACTTGTGGTCGTGGCAGCGAGCACATTGGACCGTCAGACTGGTGAACGAGTTGATGACGGTGCGGACCATGTCGTCGCGATCGAGGTTTCGGGCGACCTGACCATCGAGTTTGGTTTCGGGCACTTCGGCGTGGCCGATAAAGTCCCAAGGGCCTGCTGCGAGGAGTCCGGTGGCGACGATGCCGTCGGTCGTGTTAGGGAACAGCACATCGCCGGCGACCTGTTCGAGCACGAAACGGTCGAGAGTTTTGTCGTCGTTGAAGGCTCGGACGACGTAGTCGCGATAGGGCCAGGCATTGGGTCGCGGCTTGTCCTTGTCGTAGCCATGAGTGTCGCCGTAGTGCACGATGTCCAGCCAGTGGCGAGCCCAACGTTCTCCGTAGCGGGGGCTGTGCAGCAGTCGTTCGACGAGCCGGCTGTAGGCGTCGGGTGACGAGTCCTCGAGAAACGCTGTGACCTGGTCCGGTGTGGGAGGCAGGCCGTGCAGGTCGATCGTGGCACGACGGACCAGGGTGCGACGAGAGGCGGGGTTCGAGGGTGTGAGTCCGAGTCGTTGGTGGGATCGAGCGATGAAGGCATCGACGGGGGTTCTTTGCCAGCCGGAATGTAGGGTGGCTGCGGCAACCGGGACGCCCGGCGAAGCAAGCGGCCGAAGTGACCACCACGTGTCGGTGTCGGTGTTGGTGTCGGGGAGTGGCGGATCCGAGGCCTGGCTGGATTGTGTAATCAGGCTGATGACGAGTGCGAGGGCTGGGATCCACGTCAAGCGGGAGCCTGGGGGTGGAGTTTGAGCGTGTGGCATGTAGCGATTCTAGCAGCCAAACCGGTTGCGGGAGTCGATTCCACGTTGGCTGATGGCAACTACTGCTTGTACCGGCGTCTGCGGGCGTGGAAGATGGCGTGGTTGGTTATTCACGAGGCGACGGGGTGATGGCGAAGGAAGAACTGGTCGAGATGGTCCGGCAGGGTCGAAAGTCGGTCTCGTTGTGGCGTCGCAAGAATCCCGACGTGGTATTGGATCTGGTCGACGCCGATCTCAGCGAAGTCGATCTTGCCGGAGTCAATCTCAGGCGGAGCCAGATGGTCGGTGCGAAGCTGTGTCGGTCGAGGCTGACGGGTGCGAACCTGTCGGGCGTCGATCTGACCAGGGCGGATCTTTCGGGTGCCGAGGTCAGCCGAGTGAACTTCAGTGCTGCGAGGTTGTTTCGTGCGACATTGAAGGAGGTGCGTGGCGAGGGCACAGATTTTTCGCGAGCGGTCTTGCAGGGCGGCGACCTGACGGATTCCGTACTCAGCCAAACCAGCTTTGTCGACGCCGACCTACAGGAAACGGACCTGGCGGGTGCGGAGTTACTGGGAGTGAATTTTGCTCACGCCGACTTGGACCGTGCGAACTTCGAACGCGTTCGTTGCGGATGGTTGACCTGGACCGATGTCGATCTGTCGCGGACCACCGGCCTGGACTCGATGACTCATCTCGGTCCCGGTTCGATCGGTCTGGACACTTTGGAGCGTTCGGGAACGCGGATTCCCAAGGCGTTTCTGAGGGGTAATGGTGTGGGGCAGGACTGGATCGAGACGTACGAATCTCACGAGGAGCCGGCGGCCGCATCGGACACATTCTTTATTGTCTACGCGGTGGAAGAGGAACCGTTTGCCGGTCGGCTGCACAACACGTTGCAGAAGCACGGAGTCCGTTGCTGGTTGGATCCTCGGCGTGCGGACGACGACAACGGCCTGACCGGGCAGGTGCCCGAGCGAGGTTTTCGGGCCTGGGACCGGGTGCTGTTGTGTGCCACTCGGGCCACGCTGTCGGCCACGTGGATGGACACCTTGATTGGCACGGTGAAGCGTCGCGAGGAGTCGATCCAGTCAGAGACTGGGCAGTCGGTGAAAGTGATGTGGCCATTGAATCTCGACGGGTACCTGTTCAGTGGCAGTTGGAAGCATGCCGAGGCGACCGAGGTGGCAGGCCGTGTCTTGGCCGACTTCACTGGTTGGCGTCGTAACAAGACGAAGTTTCTCGAAGAGTTGGAGAGTCTGATCGAGAAGTTGAAGACAGAGCGTGGTGGCCGCGAGGCGAAGCGTTCGGGCGTGTCGAAACGGGCCGGGAAGGCGAAGCCAGCGACATGAACACATCAGAAGCTCTGGACACACTGCGATCGCGAATTCTGTCGCGCTACACCATGTTGTTTCTCAAGACATGGGAGGAGGAGCGTTGGGAGAACGAGTTGTCGGAGTTGGCGTTGGAGATCGAGCGTGGCCTGGTGACCTGGTCGTCGACATCGGGTTGGCAGCCGGCGATTGGCAACGGCAATGTTTCGGAGAGTCCGGCGGCTTTTCTGGACGACATCGTCGCCTACCCATCCGAGCACGTCTTCCTGCTGAAGGACTTTCATCCCTTCCTCGACGATCCCACAGTGGTGCGTCGACTCAGGGACCTAGTTCCGACTCTGACCGAGCAGCAGAAGACCCTGTTGTTTGTCGGCCCGGTGTCTCGAATCCCGGTCGAGTTGCAGAGCGAGGCGGTGGCAATGGAGTTGCCATTGCCGGATTTGGAGGAGATGCGAGAGCAGTTGGCGGGTGTCTTTTTGGAACGCCGCGAGTCGGGTGAGCCGACGTTGGAGTTCGACACGGTTTCGGAGGAGCGATTGTTGAAGGCCGTGTTGGGCTTGACTGCTCGAGAAGGTCGCAAGGCTTTGGCCCGCGCGTTGCTGGGCCGCGACGAGGTCGACGACGACCTGTTCCGTCAGCTGGTATCGGAAAAGAAGCACCTGGTGCAGGGTTCGGATCTACTGGAGTTCCACGACCTGGAGGAGGGTTTAGCCGACGTCGGCGGCCTGGATGGGCTCAAGGAATGGATCATTCAGCGGGCCAACGCCTTCAGCACTCGTGCTCAGGAACAGGGAGTTCCAACGCCCAAGGGAGTCTTTTTGTTGGGAGTCCAGGGTTGTGGCAAGTCGTTGATTTCGCGAGCGATCGCCGGGTTGCTGAGTTTTCCTCTGGTCCGCCTGGACGTCTCGAACCTGTTGGCGGCCGACCAGGGTCAGTCGGAACAGAACATGCGTCACGTGTTGAACCTGGTCGAAACGATTGCTCCGGCGGTGCTGTGGATCGACGAGATTGACAAGGGGTTTTCGGGCAGTGGCGAGATGGCCCAGGAGACGACGATGACCCGGCTGTTGGGTCGATTTCTGACCTGGATGCAGGAGCATCGTTCTCAGGTCTTCGTCGTGGCCACGGCCAACTCGATCCACCGCCTGCCTCCGGAAATGCTCCGCCGCGGTCGTTTCGACGAGTTGTTTTTCGTTAATCTGCCGAACTTCCACGAGCGGAAGCCGATTTTCGATATCCATTTGTTGAAACGAGGATGGAAGCCCGAGAAGTTCGATGTGGACGAGTTGTCTCGGCAGACCGAGGGATACAGTGGTGCGGAGATCGAGCAGATTGTGGTGACGGCGATGGTCGAGTGTTACAACCAAGGTCGCGTGTTGACTCAGTCGGACCTTCAGAATGCTCGTGAAGAGACGGTGCCGTTGTCGGTGACGATGGAGGAGCAGATTTTCGAGTTACGAGAGTGGGCTCGAGACCGATGTCGTCCAGCGACTCCGGACAGTCGAGTCGTGCAGATGCTCGAGGAAGAGCATGGTCATTCGGAGGAGACGACATTCGAGGCGGTAGCCGACGGTGACGACGGTGAGGGTGAGTGGTTGGAGTTGGCCGAGCACGGGCAGGTGGCCGCCGCGTTGGTCGAGTACGTCAGGCGTCGCGACGAGGTGACATTTGCCGAGTTACTGGGCGATTTCGCCCCGTTCATCGAAACGTCGGGGCAGCAGGGATTGGCATTGCGAAGCGACCCGAACATCGTGTTGTGGTACGGAATCCCTTCTGAGTTGGCTTCGACGCTGGCTAAGTTGGTTTCATCACGCAAGCTGTACCTGTATCCGGCCGGAGTCGATGATTTGCGTGCCGAGAATGCACCGGGCGACCTGCCGATGATCGATCGGTTGCCTGACGAGCGTGTCGAGAGGCCGATGTGGTTGCCGGTTGTGATCGGCGACGTGGCTCCCGAGGGTGGCCCCGGCCGGTTTGGGCGGGTGGCTCGGATGGCGTTGAATCGTTAGGGCTGAGACGCCTGGGCCTGTTGGACCTGCCGGCGGAGTCCTTCGAGTCGTTGGACGTCGATGACTTCTCGCTGGTGTTCCAGTAGCCAGTCGATGTCTGCGAGTGCCTGTTTGTAGAGTCCTTTTCGCAGTGCCAGTTGGATGCGGATACCTCGTTGGGTCCAGTTGTCGGGGTCGACGGCCAGGATCACGTCGGCGTAGCGTCTGATGGCCGGTTCGTCGGATCGTTGGCGAGCGCTGCCGCTGAGATTGCCGAGCATTCGGACCAGGATGTCCTTGCGTTTGGCAGCGGCCAGGAATTCGGCGAGCACCGTGTCGCGTGCTTCGCCTGTTGGTGCCTGAGTATAGGAACTCAGGATGCGTTGATGGGCTTCGTTGAGAGGCATCGAGCGGCCGCCGTCGAACACATCGATCAGTTGGCCGGGCGTGGTCTTTGCGGGGATACGAACAACGAAGTGACCTGGAAGTCCGACGCCCTGGACGTCCAGCCCGATGCGGCGTCCCAGTTCCATGAAGACGACAGCCAGTGAGATTGGCAGTCCTTCGCGGTCGTCGATGACTTCGTTGAGGTAGCTGTTGGAGCGGCTGTAGTAGTCGATGCGGCTGCCGTGGAAGCCTTGTTGGGTGAAGAAGAATGTCTGCAGGGCCTGGGATTTCTGTTCGAGTGTCGCATCCTGGAGCAGGCTGCGTTTGAGCTTGTTCGCCATGCGGTCGAATTGCCGGTCGTAGGCCTCGACGTCGACCTCGTCGTTGTCCAGCCATGCGATCAGCATCGCGGTGTGGATCAGGTCAATTTTCTCGTCGGGAAGTTTCAGAGCGGCTTCGATTGCTTCGACGGCCCGTCGCTGGTGCACCTGTTGGGCCAAGACTTTCAGTCTCGCGGCCTGTTGTTGCAGTTCACGCGCACGGTTGCGCAAGACCTGCGGGCCGGCCTCGCCCAGTGGTACAAGTTGCCCGAGCAATTCGGACGGGAATTCGCCCGCGGCCGGTAGGTTCTTGACCAGGTCAGTGATGGTTCGAGTAATCTTCGGGGTGGGTCCGACGGGCGGCAATTGCGTGCCGACCTGGAACGAGCGGAATTCGGCTCGGGTGTGCCGAAACTTGGCCAGACCGACCGTGCGGGTTCGGTACCGCGTGTCGGTGGACTGGATCACCTGCTTGTCGTTCAAGAAGCAGGTGATTGTGTCGGGAGTGACTCGAACTTTCAGGGTGTTCCAGTCTCCGGGTCGGTAATCCGGGGCTGGGACGGTCTTGATAATGTCCCAGGAAGTGACGGTCGGTCCATCGAACCGAGTCAATCTCAGTTGACCGCTGGTCGGGTAGAACCCGTAGTGCTGGTCGTTTCCCTGTGCACAGAAGATGAGTCCGGCGGCTCCGTCATCGTCGTGCAACTTGACTCGTGCCTGGATTTCGAAAGTGCCGTTGGGAGATGGGTGTTTCGAGAAGCACAGCGAGCGGCCTCCGAACCCGCTGCCTGGCGTTTCGACATGAATTCGTCCGGCTCGCTGTCGCCAGCGGCCGCCGTAGTGGATGCGCCAGTCGGCGTCATCGAGTGCCCCGATCGTCAGCCAGCGGCTGATCGGGACGGGATTGGGTTTTTCGATCAGCGGTTTCAGGGCATTGATGGGTACGGCGAAGCCCAGGTTTGTTGTGAAGCGATGTTTGAGGGTCAGGATGCCGATCACTTTGCCATGGCGGTCGATGGCCGGACCACCGCTGTTGCCTTCTTCGATCGGCACGGCCAGTTGGATCATCGGTTTCCCATCGATATCTCGTGTGCCCGAGACGACTCCACTGACGACGCTGAGTTTCAGACCCAGGGGGTTGCCGAGTGCGACGATTGGTTGTCCCTGTCGGATCTTGTCCGAATCGCCGAGTTTCAGCGGTGTCAGGTCTTTGGCATCGATCTTGAGAATGGCCAGGTCGGTGGCTCGTTCTGTGGCATGGATGGCGGTGACCTTGTGGACCGTGCCGTCGTGCGTGGTGACGGTGATCGGGCGGGCTTCGCCGATGACGTGCAGGTTGGTGGCCACCAGCCCATTCGCGTCGATGACAAACCCGCTGCCCAGTCCCTTGTCACGTCCGTCGCGGCCGGCGAACTGAACGACGACGATCGATTTCATCGCGGTTTGGGCGAGTGCTTCGACGGCGATCGGTCTGGCAACATCGGCGGCCGGTTTGGCAACATCGGCGGCCGGGCCGGCGTTCTGGGCTGGCAGCGGATTTGCGGCGAGCAGCAGGCAGGCCCAGGTCAGCAGGAGCGGGCGCGGTGTTGGGGTGTGCATCGGTGGGCTCGAAAGAAGAGACACGGCAACTGTTGCGTCGGTTGACCCAAGTCGACCGGAGTTTACCCGAATGCCAGTCGACTGTCATCGTGACGCGTGTCGGCCCACGAGCGACATCCCCTGCCCTCGCCACAACGCTTCGAGATCCCTGGGGTACCAGAGTTCGAATTCGATGCCTGGATCCGGGTCGACAATCTGCAGCATTCCTTTCTCGGTCGTGCCCAGCAGGATGACCGAGTGTTCGATGCCCGGCGTCCAAGCCCACTTGGTCCGGTAATACGAATCGGGTCGGGTGTCTAACGGCAGCCCGACCGACAGGATGACTGGTCCGGGCGGATTGTCGAGCAGATCCTTGGCCGATCCGAAAAAGACTCGGACTTCCAGCCCCGTATCGCGGGTCTTGACCTTCAGGCCGTGGTAGAGACCGGTCCAATTAGTTCCGTGTGATCCGGTCAGGCACAGTCGTGCCATCTCACCTTCGGTCGAAGTGATGCCATGGATCTTGAGCAGCGTGGCGGCACAGGCGGGAGTGCAGGTGGCCGGGTTGGTCTGCAGGCAGATGCCGATGTCGGTCCAGGTGTCTTTGCAAACCGGTGGTTGTGGCAACAGTGGAGCGACTGCGGCGTAGCCGCCTGCAATCCACAGTGCTGCCACCCCGAAGAATCGGCGCCAGTGTTGGATTCGACGCCAGACGACTCCAGACAGAAAAGTCGACAGCAGTGGCAGGCAATTCCCGACGACGACCAGGTTCGAGACTGGTAGCAGCCGTGCCAGGCGGATGTCGTCCCAGCCAAAGCGGACGTAGAACAGTGTCAGCAATACGGTGGTGATCGCCAGGCCGTTGCCGATCCAGCGGTGACCTACGGCCAGACGCACACCCAGCACGAACGCGCCGAGTGAGAGCACGCCCATCAGGGCCAATCCGAAGTACAGGTCCAGCATGTGATCGCCAGTGCAAAGGGCAATCCGCATATCTTGGCAGATTGGGGGTGTGAACGCCCGATCGGAAATGAGCGTCGCTTGCGATTGTGGACTGGCACGGAACCGTTTCTTGGGGACATTTCGTGTCGGATACTGCATAATCGGCACCCCGACTGAAGACGTGTCGCCAACAGGAACAGGGTTGAGATGCTGGAATCACTTTCTGCAGATGTCGTCTCGCGTATCCGGAACGCGGTTGACGAGTCGCGGTTGCTTGCGACGGCGACGACACTGGTTGGGATCCCCAGTCCCACTCGTTCTGCGTCCGAGGTGGCTGACGTTTTGGCCGAGTTGATGTCGGACGAGGGTTTTGTGGTGGAGAGGCCGGTGGCCGGCTACGCCGAGTCACCGGCGGTGGTCGCTCGCTTTGATGCGGGTGGTCCCGGCCGGGTGCTGCAATTCAACGGGCACCTGGACACGGTTCACCTGCCGTTTGTCCCGCCGGGTGTCAAAGACGGTGTAATGACCGGCAGCGGCGTGTCAGACATGAAGGGTGGCATTGCGGCGGCGATTGAGGCGATGCGAGTGCTCAGGGACACGGGTCTGCTGAGTTCTGGTGGCGTGATGCTGACGGCACACGATCTGCATGAAGTGCCCTGGGGCGACGGGAGCCAGGTGAACACGTTGATCGAGGAGGGGTACGTGGGCGATGGGGTTTTGTTGCCCGAGTACCACTGCCACAATTGTCCGGTGATTGGGCGTGGCCAGGCGATGTTTCGGGTTCGAGTGTTTCGCGAGGGCGAGCCGTGTCACGAGGTGTTGGGTGGGATTGACGCGCCGAGTGTAATTTCCGGCGGGGCGAGATTGGTCGAGCGATTCGCGGACATCGACCGCGAGTTGCAAAAGTTGACTCATCCGTTGGCCGGCCGCGAGAGCCTGTTTGTCGGGCAGGTGCATGCTGGAGAGATCTTCAACCAGTCGCCGGTCGAGTTGATCCTCGAGGGGACTCGCCGTTGGTTGCCGGGTACGACGATCGAGTCGGTCCGCGAGCAGTTTGAAGCGGTGTTGGCGGAGGTGGCGTCGGCGACCTCGACGAGGATCGAGTCCGAGTTCCGGGTTTCACGCGACGCCTACGAGATCGACGACCAGGGTCCGTTGCTGCGTTCATTCCAGGCGGCGGTATCGGAAATCAGTGGCGAGGTCTTGCCATTGGGATCCAAGCCATTTGTCGACGACGGCAACGCGTTCGTGAGCCTGGGTGGCGTGCCGGCGATCACTCACGGCCCGGGGGCCCTGGGGGCTCATACGGTCAACGAACAGTGTCCGGTGTCCGAGTTGGTCCGGGTGGCGGCGGTGTACGCTCTGACCGCCGTCGCCTTTTGTGCGGCGTCGGGGTTGGGTGAGGCTGGGGGAGTGGAGCGGGATTGATTAGTCTTGCGGTTTGGGACTGGGAATTTCAACGAAAAGCTGTTGGTGTCACAGGTGTCGCAGAAAATTGCCTTGATTGGTTTTGGAACGGTGGGCCGCGGTCTGGTTGAGATTCTCGAGCAGAAGCGAGAGTTTTTGAGAGACTCGCACGGTTATGAGCCTCGGGTGGTCGCCGTGTCGGACATCTATCACGGCACGTGTCACGATCCGGAAGGACTGGACCTGGCTGGTTTGCTCGAGCGGGTGGCCAATGCTGGTTCCGAGCCGGGTTCGTTGTCGGGTTATTCGGAGTCCGGGAGCGAGTGGGACAGTTGGCAGACGATTGTGCAGAGTGGAGCGGACGCTGTGGTCGAGGTGACGGTGACGGATCTCGAGACCGGTGAGCCAGCGATTTCTCACTGCCGTGCGGCCTTCGAAGCGGGTGCTCACGTGGTGACGACGAACAAGGGGCCGGTGGCATTGGCGTGGCGTGAGTTATCGAAGTTGGCATCATCCTGCGGCGTGCAGTTCCGTTTCGAGGGGACCGTGATGAGTGGCACTCCAGTGTTGTCGACGGCGACCGAGTCGCTGGCCGGCTGCGACTTTGCCCGCATTCGCGGAATTCTCAACGGGACCACAAACTACATACTTTCGGAAATGGAACAGGGGCGTCCCTACCTCGAAGCATTGTCGACAGCTCAGGAGTTGGGCTACGCCGAGGCGGATCCGACGGCCGACGTCGAGGGGCACGACGTGACGGCGAAGGTGGTGATCCTGGCCAACGTGGTGATGGGGGCCGAACTGGATGTTGACGTCGTGTCGTGTGAGGGCATCACGGGACTGGACTCCAACGAGGTGGCTTCGGCTGCGGTGTCGGGACGTCGATGGAAGTTGATCGGTCAGGTCGAGCGAATCGACGGGCGGGTGACCGCATCGGTGGCTCCGGTGGCATTGCCTTTGGACGATCCGTTGGCGTCGGTGACTGGAGTGACCAACGCGGTGACGCTGGAAACCGACCTGGTGGGTCCGGTGACGATCGTGGGAGCCGGGGCCGGCAAGGAGGCGACCGGGTTGTCGCTGTTGAGCGATCTTTTGGCGATCCACCGTTGTGGCTGAGCGACGGCAGCGTGTCAGTCGCCGGTGTAGAGTCCGCCGTTGACTCCGAGGCTTTGTCCGGTCAGGTACGAGGCGCCCTGTGAGGCGAGGAATAGCACTGTGGCGGCAACATCTTCGGGCTTCCCGGCTCGACCGAGCGGGATCCTGGCGAGGTAGGACTGCAGCACGGTGTCCGGGATGCTTTGTGTCATGTCGGTGTCGATGAAGCCGGGGCAGACGGCATTGACGGTAATGTTCCTGGGAGCGAGCTCGAGCGCCAGGCACTTGGTGAGTCCCAAGACCCCGGCCTTGCTGGCCGCATAGTTGGCGACACCGAAATTGCCCGTCTGGGCGACCATGGACGAGATATTGACGATCCGTCCGCCGTCGGCAATCAGCGGCAGTGCGGCTCGGCAATTGAAGAACGTGCCATCGAGGTTCACGGCAAGTACGGCTCGCCAATCTTCATCGGTCATTTTTGCGAGGGTGTGGTCTCGATTGATCCCGGCGTTATTGACCAGCACATCGACGCGTCCGAAGTGTTTTTTGACGGTATTGTAAAATTCGACGACCTCATCGACCTGCGACACATCCGCAGTGACTGGTGCGACGCGTTCGGCCGGAAGCCCGGCTTCTTCTCGCCAGTCGACGACCGCCTGCCGGTGTTTTTCGGCTTCGAGTGCCGGGCAGCCGGCGACGACAGTGGCACCGGCAGAAGCGAAGGCGAGTGCCGTGGCTCGGCCGATGCCCTGCGAGGCACCGGTGACGACGACGATGCGGTCCGAGAATTCTCCGTTGGGTGAGTTCATGCTGTGGGTTTGTCCGGTTGGATCGGGTCTGATCCGCTGTACGTGTCAGTCTTCAGGTGTGGCTTCAGAGATGGCGTCGTAGAGTTGTTCGACGACGCCGTCGAGGAAGCCTGCAAGTTGTTGTGCGGCAAAGCGAGCCTGTTCTCGAAGTTGCCAGAGCTCCTTGTAGCTGCCGGGTCGTTTCCAGAGCGAGCCCAGTGTGGCTCCGATTCGTCGGCCGGTGGTGGCGGCGAGGACGGATTGGGCTTCGGGGTGGAGGTCGGTGTCGAGAGGATCGGTGATGACACGAACGGCCAGGAATCCCACTCCAAGGTCACGGCAGACCTGTGCTACGGCGAGGCTTCCGGTATCGACGGCCAACGCATGGTGAGTCTGTCCGAGGTCGTGTTTGTCCTGGCTGGTCGTGACCGGTTCGTCGACGACGACGAGTCGTCCGGCATGGACGCCTGCGGGAAGTTGTTCTGGCAGGTTGAGGGTGAGCGAGATGTGTTGTCCGTGGGTGTCGCAGATGGCATCGGCCATGACGATGTGTCCGGGTTTCAGTTCCGGTTGCAATGCTGCGGAGAACCCGCACGAGACGATGTAGTTTGGTGTGTGTGCCTGGACGAGAGCCTGTGTGGCTCGTCGTGCCTGTGCGAAACCCGGTCCCGATTCGACCAGTGCCACTCGGGCATCGTCGTAACGGCCGCCTCGAAAGGTGAACTCGCCGCCGGTGTACTTTTTCGGAGTCAGGCAGCGTCGCAGGAAGGGGTCAATTTCGATATTCAGGGCGGCGACGAATCCGATATCGGCATGAGCCATATCGTCATCAGTCGAGTTGGGCACGTTGCTGGTTGGCTTCGATTCGTCGTTCACCCTGTCGTCTCCGCCTCGAAGGCATCCATCACTTCGAGCAGCCGATCGACGGCTGCGTGGGTCTGAGCATTGTACAGGCTGGCCCTGAGGCCTCCCACACTGCGGTGGCCCTTGAGTCCGACGATGCCCGCGTCGTGGCAATTCTGGAGGAATCGTTGGTCGGAATCGGGAGTAGCGGTCGAGAAGACGACGTTCATCACCGACCGTGCCGCGGGTACAACTCGCCCGGAAAATGCCTCACTGGCGTCGATGCGTTGGTAGAGCCGAGCGGCCTGTGCCTGGTTCTGTTCGTCGATTGTCCTCACCCCCCCCTGCTCTTCGATCCATTCGAGCACCAGTTCGGTGACAAAGATCGAGAAGACTGGCGGTGTGTGATAGAGCGATCCGGCTTGGGCATGCGTCTTGTAGCGGAGGATTTCGGGGAGTGAATCGGGTGCCTTTTCGAGCAGTGTGCGTCGGATGAGGACGAGAGTGAGTCCGGCGGGTCCGAGGTTTTTCTGGGCTCCGGCGTAGACGAGGTCATGGAGGCTGAAGTCGATCGGTCGCGAGAGGATATCGCTACTGGCATCACAGACGAGCGGGACGTCGTGTGGCGTGTTGGGTGGGAGTTGGAATTGTGTGCCGGCGATGGTGTTGTTGGAGGTGTAGTGCAGGTAGGCGGTGTGGTTTGATGTGACAGGCTTGCCGGGCAGTTGACGGAATTCGGAGTCTTCGGCCGAGGCGGCGACGTGGACTTTGCCATTGTGCAAGGCGGCTTGGATCGCTTTTTGCGACCAGTGTCCGCTGTTGATGTAATCGGCGGTTTGTCCGTTCTGGCGAAGGTTGGCTGGGAGCATGGCGAACTGCAGCGACGCACCGCCCTGCAGGAAAAGCACCTCAATGTCCTGGGGCAGATCGAGCAGTCGACGGATTCGCGTTTCTGCTCGTTCGATGATCTCTGCAAACGCATCCCCACGGTGCGAGTGCTCGAGCACTCCGATGCCGGTTTGATCGAGCGACAGCAGGTGTTGGCTGGCGGTGGCGAGCACCGATTCGGGCAGCGTGGCTGGCCCGGCCGAAAAATTGAACAGGCGTGTCACTGCGGCGGGCTCGTGGTCAAGGCTGTCGTCGGGTGTCGGCTTCAGCAGTTGTGATAAGCCGCGGGGCGTGGGTCGTCAATCCAGTTCGTCGGCCGACTTTCGGGTTGTGGTGGGCTTGTCTATCATGCGGCGGATGAACGCTGCTTCCGATCAGTCCACTGCACGATCCGGCCCACGGGCTCAGCCCTTCCAGCCTCCTCAGGGCGAATTGGCCGTATTGCCCGGTTCGGGTAACCCGGTATTGGCTCAGGCGATCGCAGATTGTCTGAATGTCTCGCTGGTCCCCTGTCACGCTCATGTCTTCAGCGAAGGCAACGTCTTTGTGCGGGTGAAGGAAAACGTCCGCGGTCGCGACGTGTATGTGATCCAGGGTGTGCACTATCCGGTGAACGACAATTTCATGGAGTTGTTGTTCTGGATCGACGCATTGAAGCGAGCGAGTGCTCAGAACGTAACGGCAGTGATTCCGTTTTTCAGTTATGCCAAGGGCGACAAGAAGGACGAGCCGCGGGTGTCGATCCGGGCTCGAGTGTGTGCCGACGCGATCGAGGCAGCCGGAGCCGACCGGGTGCTGACAATGGACCTGCACAGCCCTCAGATCCAGGGCTTTTTCCGGATCCCGGTTGATCATCTGTATGCCCGTCACACTTTGTGCGATCGTATTCGCGAGATGGAGATCCCGGACCTGGTCGTCTGTAGTCCGGACACGGGTTTTGCCAAGGACGCGGTCGACTACGCTCGGGTGTTGGACGTACCTGCCGTATTTGGCTGCAAGCAGCGAACGAGTCATGACGAGCGGGCCGAGGTGCTCGAGGTGGTGGGTGATGTCGAGGGCCGCAACGTCCTGCTGGTCGACGACTTCACGATCACCGGTGGTTCGTTGATCAGCGTGGCCGAGTTGTTGAAGGAGCGAGGTGCGCGTGAGATCTACGCGGCGGTCAGTCACGGCGTGTTTTCTGCGGGTGCGTCCGAACGGATCGGCAGCAGCATGATCACTCGGATGCTGGTCACCGACACGATCGAGACGGCATCGGAGCCGTTGCCCGCGAACGTCGAGGTGGTCACTGTGGCACCGTTGTTCGCCGAGGCGATCCGATCGGTGCACGAGCGCAGCAGTGTCAGCCAGTTGTTCCCCGAGCCTAGTCTTTGATGTCTCGCGAAATTTTTGTCTCCTGACCTCTACCGACACCGGTGTCATGGCGGATTCCGGCAAACATTCCGAGCAGGTCGATCCAGTCGATCCACAATTCGAGGGTGATGTGTCGTCGCGGGGTGTCGAGGGATCGATTTCTGCCACTTCTGCGGACTTGGAAGGCCGAGCCGACCGATCATCGGTGGGTCAGCCTGGCCCGACGGGCAAGCTGACACCGATGATGCAGCGTTACGTCGAAGTGAAGGCAGAGAACCCCGACGCGTTGTTGCTGTTCCGCATGGGGGACTTTTACGAGTTGTTTTATGACGATGCCCGGATCGCGTCACCCGTGCTGGGGTTGACTCTGACGAGTCGCGACAAGAACTCGGACAACCCGGTCCCGATGGCCGGTTTCCCGTACCACTCGCTGGACGGCTACCTGCAGAAGCTGATCCGTGCCGGCTACCGCGTGTCGATTTGCGATCAGGTGGAGGACCCGAAGACGGCCAAGGGCATGGTTCGTCGCGAGGTGACTCAGACGGTCACTCCCGGCACTCTGACCGACCCGGCCCTGCTCGATGCCAGCAGCTACAACTACATCGCCGGCGTGTCGTCGACTCGGGACGGGATCGGTCTATCGTGGCTCGAGTTGTCGACCGGTCAGTTTCAGGCGATGACGGTGACCTTGACCGGATTGGCCGACGAGTTGGCCAGGCTGTCGCCGTCGGAGTGCCTGGTGGCCGAGGAGGCTGAGGCGGAGTTGGGGCTTGCGGGGTTGAGTGAGCAGTTGGGAATCAGCCTGTCGCGTCGTTCGGCGTGGCAGTTTGGTGTGGAGGCGTGTCGCCGGACGTTGCTGGAGCACTTCGGGACATTGACATTGGAGGGTTTCGGTTTCAGCGACGGGGACAGCCCGGCGGTGACCGCAGCGGGAGCGGTGTTGAGTTATGTTTCGGAGAACCACCTGAGTGCCATGCCGCACATCTCGAGACTGGATGCTCATTCGAGCCACGGTTTCCTGATGATCGACGAGGCAACGCGTCGGAGTCTCGAGTTGACTCGAACCCTGATCGGCGGTCTTCGCGAGGGGAGTTTGCTGTCGGTGATCGACGAGACGGTGACGTCGATGGGGGCTCGGTTGTTGGGCGAGTGGTTGTCGAACCCGTTGCGGGATATCGAGCGGATTGCTGCTCGTTTGGACGCGGTGGAGGAGTTCCGGAGTCTGCCGGCTGTGTGTCGCGAGGTGAGTGACCAATTGGGTGGCGTGTACGACCTGGAGCGGCTGACGTCACGCGTAGCCACCGGGCGTGCGTCGCCGCGTGACATGGGGTGTTTGGCCGGGACGTTGGCTCGATTGCCGGCCTTGAAGCGAATATTGAGTGAACGTGGTGCGGGGTTGTTGGGGGAATTGCACGAGCGGCTGGACCTGTGTGAAGACGTTCTCGAGCAAATTTCTCTGACGCTGGTCGACGAACCGCCCTTGTTGGTGTCCGAGGGGGGGATGATTCGGGACGGTTTTGACGAGGAACTGGATCGACTGCGTGGTCTGGCCCGCGGTGGTAAGGAGTGGATTGCGGCGTACCAGGCGAGCGAAAGCGAGCGGACGGGGATCGCGAATTTGAAGGTGGGCTTCAACAAGGTGTTTGGTTACTACCTGGAGGTGACCGCGACACAGTTGGGCAAGGTGCCCGAGGAGTACATCCGCAAGCAGACGTTGAAGAACCAGGAACGTTACGTGACTCCGGAGCTGAAGGAGCACGAGGAGAAGGTGCTGCGAGCCGAGGAGCAGGCGGTGGCGTTGGAGCAGCAATTCTTTGGTGCGATCCGGGACCGGGTTGCGGCCGAGTGTCTGAGGTTCCAGGCCAGTGCTGCGGTATTGGCTCGTCTGGATGTACTGAGCGGCCTGGGTGTGCTGGCGGCATCGCGAGGCTACTGTCGTCCGGAGTTGACCGACGAGCCTGTATTGGATCTTCGGGAGAGTCGTCATCCGGTGCTTGATCGGATCCAGCCCACGGGCGAGTTCGTCCCCAATGACGTTCGAGTGGGTGGCGTATCGGGCCACGTGCAGATCATTACCGGCCCGAACATGGCGGGCAAGAGTACCTACATTCGCCAGGCGGCGTTGTTGACGATATTGGCCCAGATGGGGTCATTCGTACCGGCGAGTGAGGCTTTAGTGGGCGTTGCCGACCGGGTGTTTGCTCGAGTCGGAGCGAGTGACGAGTTGAGCAAGGGGCAAAGTACGTTCATGGTCGAGATGACCGAGGCGGCGAGGATACTCAACGCGGCCACCAGTCACAGCCTGGTGGTGCTCGACGAGATCGGTCGCGGCACGAGCACCTACGACGGGATCTCGCTGGCGTGGGCGATCACCGAACACCTGCACGATCGGGTGGGTTGCCGCACGTTGTTTGCGACGCACTACCACGAGTTGACCGAATTGAGTGGGACATTGGCTGGTGCGGTGAATCTGAACGTGGTGGTGCACGAGCAGGACGATGAGGTGGTATTTCTGCACAAGATTGTCGAGGGTTCGGCGGACAAGAGTTACGGGATCCACGTGGCGAGGCTGGCAGGTGTTCCGGGCGAAGTGATCGACCGGGCGCGAGTGATCCTGGGGACACTCGAGTCGGACCACCTGGGGGAGGACGGCCGTCGTCACCTGCCGATTCGGCCCACCGACCCCACTTCGAGTCGGCAGTTGTCGCTGTTCGAGACGCCGCCTCACCCGTTGCTCGAGGAGATCCGCGGGATGGACCTCGAGGCGATGACACCTCTGGCGGCGTTGGAGGAGCTGGACCGCATCCGCAGGTCGCTGCTGGATGGTCAGTAGCGTTCAGTTCGAACGGTCAAGAAACCGTCGCTGAACTGGCAGCACGAGTTGGAGGACTCGATCGAGCACTTCGCCTGGGAGTCCGATCGGATCGACGTGTGCGATTAGTTCGTTTGGGTAGAATTCGAGCACGGGTGCGGATTCGGACTGATAGACTCTGAAGCGGTGTCGCACGACAGCTTCGTCGGCGTCGTCCGAGCGGCCCTCGTTGCGACCTCGTTCGAGGATCCTCTCGACCAGCGGTTCGTAATCGTCCCCGCCGAAGTGGAGTACCAGTTGCACGTCGACATCGCCGTCGAGCATTCTGTGCTGAGCGGAGTTCCTGGGTATGCCGTCGAGCAGGAGGATTTGGCAATCGGGGTCGAAGGATCCGTCATTGATCCATTCGGCGAGTTGTTTGCGCCACAGCGAGACGGTGAAGTCATCGAGGACGAGGTTGCCACCGGAGGTGCATTCGGCGACGACTTGTCCGTCCGGAGAACTTGGGTCGAGCTTCCGGAAGATTTCGCCACACGAGAGGTGGAAGAATCCGGGGAGACGTCCGAGAACGGCACCCTGGGTCCCTTTACCACTTCCGGGTGCGCCGAAGAGCAGGATCGCAGCCGGTGGTGGTTGAGTCATCGTGTCGAACGCCGTGCTAGCGAGACAGGAATACGACGACTTTTCCGACGTCTACCGGTAGGCTGACATCTTCTGACGTCGGGAGTGCGGTGACTGTAGCGGTCAGGTTGTCGGTGTCGACATCGATCCAATCGGTATCATTTCGGCTTCCCGATTCGACCGAAACGGCGTAGAGCGTCTTGAGGTTCGGTCGATTGCGGACCGAGATGACGTCGCCGACATGGATTCGAATGGAGGGGACAGTGACCGTACGTCCGTTGACCTGGAAGTGGCCATGCGATGCTGCCTGGCGTGCCTGGGGCCGCGTCTCGGCGAATCCTGCCCGGCGGAGCACATTGTCGAGTCGGCGTTCGCAGAGGACCAGCAGTTGTTCGCCAGTGTTGCCTTGAGTCCGTTTGGCATTATCAAAGAGACGTCTGAGTTGCCGTTCGCGCAGCCCGTAGTAGTACTTGATTTTTTGTTTTTCGATCAGCGCGAGCGCATAGTTCGAGGGTTTGCGTCGTCGCTGCGACATGCCGGGCGGGAAGTCTCGCCGTTCGGCCGAGCGAACCGCCCCGGAACTTTCGAAGATCATCGCCCCGAGGCGACGGTTGATGCGTGCTTTTGGTCCGGTGTGCCGACCCATTCCGTGTTTCTCCGGAGACTGCCCCATGGCGACCCAACGCCGCTACTGGAATTCATAAATCTAGGTCGAGTGGCGTTCGGTTTCAAGTCCTAGCCGAATGCTGAGTATCGAAGACACTTGATGACGAGGTCAGGCACTGCCCATTGCGGGGTCTGTTCCCTGGCTGGCGGCGGCTTGTGCTTCGGCTTTTGCGACCAGTCCGTCGGGATCGACAACAATCGAATCAACGAACAGCTTGGCATTGGGGACGTACACGGTTCGGTTGTCATAGTCGAGCACGGTGTATCTAAGGTCGATCGAAACAACTCGTCCTTCGAACTTTCCGACCTGGATAATGTCGTCGAGGTCGAAGGGTTTGTAGATGATGACCATGATGCCGGCGAGCAGGTTGGAGATGGTGTCTTTGAGTGCGAATCCGAGAGCGAATCCGGTGAGCCCGAGTCCGGCGATCAGGGCGCCGATATCGATGCCGAGGGTTCCGAGTGCCGAGACGGCTCCAAAGAGCATCATGCCGACCTTGGCGGATCGGCCAAGGAAATTGGACAATTCGTCATCGATCCGGTTGCTGTGTCCCATCCGATGAATGACCTTCATCAGGATCTTGCCGCCGATGAGGAACAGGACAAAGACCGCGATCGCCGCACCGAGTCGGGGTGCATATTCGACGGCCATGGCCTGGACCTGGTCACCGAGTCCGGACCATGCGGTGGTATCGACTTCTGTGGTTTGGTGTGTGGTCTCAACCAGCATGGCTGATTCTCCTCTGGACCGGAAACAAAGTCGGCATTTGGCGCCGGCGGTTTATAGTCTCGTTTCTGGTTCGAGGCAAAGGCAGGTTCGGCTGGCGGTCTTTAGCGGTAGCGTCGTCGTTTGAGTTCTTCGAGCGGGTAGAACGTGTCGCGCCAGCGGACGCCGCCTTGTCTGAGGGTGATGATCATGGAGCGGAGGAAGGCGAAAAGGATTCCGAGCGACGCGGGGAGCATCAGTGGTACGACCCAGGGGCGTGAACCAACCGAGACGGCGGCGATGGCGAAGCTGGCGTGAGCCACGACGAGGGTGGCGGCAAAGCCCCATGCCGGCGGTCCGCTGGTGGCCAGCAGTGCTGCCACGGGAGAATAGAAGAGGATGCTGGCAGCGAGGATGGCCCAAGCGGTGCGGAGAACGGAATAGTCGAGGCCGGCGAAGCCGTTTTTTTCGAGTCCGGTGATCGTGGTCCAGGCCGATTGTTGCCAGCGGACCTGCAGGTAGTCGCCGGCAATCAGCAGGTCGGCTCGGGCACCGTGTCGTTTGAGGAGCTGTCCGAGTCTCAGGTCGTCGGCGACGTCGTAGGCAATCGGACGGTGTCCGCCAGCCTGTTCGTAGGGGTGACGACGGACCAGGTTGAAGGCTCCGACGCCAGCGTAGATGTGGCGTGAGGGGTGACGGATCAGCCAGCTTTGGGTGGCACCGGCAAAGACGAGACCAAAGAACGATACGAGTGCGGATTCGAGGAGTCCGCCGCTGAGCATCGAGGGGATCAGGGCGAGATGATCGAGTCGGTGGCGGAGTGTCCAGGCCATCGCCTGGCGGATCGTGTCGGGTCGGAACAGGATGTCGCCGTCGGTGAACAGGATGTATTGTCCCGTAGCCGCTTGGGCCCCTTGCCACATGGCGTGGTTCTTGCCCAGCCAGTCGGATGGCAGGGTCTGGATGTGGACGGGTCGGACGCGAGAATCGGTGGCGGCCAAGCGGTCGATTTCAGGACCGGTGTCGTCCTGCGACCGATCGTTGACGGCGATCAGTTCGAAGTCGGGGTATTCGGAGGCCAGGAGTGAGGCGAGGCATTCGGAGATGCGTTGTCCTTCGTCCTTGGCGGTGACGACCACGCTCAGCGACGGCAAATTGTCGGGCGGTTCGAGGCTGGATACGAGTCGCGGAAGACGACGGCGCCATTGGGCCAGCAGCGGGACCAGGAACGCGGCAAACCACAGGGCGCACAACGACCAGCCGGCGATGATCAGGAGTTGGTTCATGACCGGCGATTGTAGTCGACAGTCTGAGTCGGTGGATCAGAACCATGGGTGAGAAATCGGCCAAGCGGTTGGTTCGGTGAGTCATGGGGGAGGTGTGTTGAACCGGGAGTGCGGGGAACTGCACAATCGTCAAAATCGGAGTGATTGGTGCAGGCGGCGTGATCCGATACTGAGAGAAGTGACATCCAGGATGTTGCTGCGACCGGAAACCGGGGAAGGGAGTGAGAGTCTCCCGCCGCCCCGCGACTGTCAGGGTGACGAAAACCGTAACGGCCACTGGTTCGAAGGGACCGGGAAGGCGCGGTTGTTAGGACGATCCCGAGCCAGGAGACCCGGATCTGGTCGTTGAGTATCCGATTGAGTCCTCGTGGGAGGGGCCGGGATGAGATGTCATTTGACGGCGAGTCGGTGTTTGGTCGTGGGGTTGTGTGTGCTGGTGGGCCCGGCGTGGTCTCAGCAGGGGTTCGGTCAGGAGCCTCCCCCGGTTCTGGACACCACCGACGTGCTGGCCCCCTTTCCTCGCAATCCGCTCAGCGGCCGCGCGGTCATCTCGTCGACCCGCACCGAAATTCCGCGGGGCCAGGACGGCAGTTCGGTGACCGTGATCACCGGAGAGGAACTGCGGAGTTCGGGGCAAGGGTTGTTGCACGATGCGTTGAGAGGCGTGCCAGGTTTGAACGTGGTTCGTGCCGGGTCGCCGGGCCAACAGACTTCGGTGTTTATCCGCGGCGCCGAGTCACGTCACACCAAGGTACTGTTGGACGGGATTCCGTTGAATGATCCGAGCAGTCCGAGTCGAGCCTTCGATTTTTCGAACTTGACGGTCGACAACATCGAGCGGATCGAAGTGCTGCGGGGTCCGCAGAGCACGTTGTACGGATCGGATGCGATTGGCGGTGTGATCAACATCATCACACGCCGCGGCGAGGGGCCGGCAAAGTACCGATTCAGCACTCTGGGAGGTCGATACGGCACATTTCGTCAATCGGCGAATGTTTCGGGCGGCACCGACCGGGTGTACTACTCGCTGGGCGGTTCGTACGTGGATAGCGACGGCTTCACCACCGCGGCACCTCGGTTGGGGAACAGCGAGAAGGACGGTTTCCGCAACGGGAACCTGAGCGGTCGGTTTGGTTGGCTGGCGAGCGACACGACGGACGTGGATGTGGTTGTCCGGTACACCGACGCCGAGACTCAGATCGACGGGTACCAGTTCCCGCTCGGTCCGGTTGACGACTTGTTGAGGAAACTCAAGAACGAGACATTTGCGTTTCGGACGCAATTGCGTACCGAGTCGTTCGACGGGTTGATCGAGCAGAAGTTTGGCTTCAGTTACGCTCATTTCAACCGCCGCGACACCAACGCGGGCTTTTTCGGAACTCCGGTGTTCGATGGATCCACGTCGAAGTTCGACTGGCAGGCGAATGTCGTGTTGTACGAGACGGAAGTGATCCGCAGTGTCCTGACGAGCGGATTGGACTACCTGGATGAGGGTGCGTCGTCGTCGGCATCGGCACGAAGATCGTTGTACGCGACGGGGTTTTATGTGCAGCAGCACCTGGTCTTGGACGATCGGTGGTCGACAGTGGCGGGTGCCCGCTGGGACCGCTACAGCAAGGCGGGGCCGGCCGAGACGTATCGGGTGACGAGCCGTTACACGGCCGACGAGAGTGGTACGGCGTTTCACGGCAGCATTGGCACGGGGTTCCGGGCTCCGGCGATTAACGAGTTGTTCGATCCGAACCTGGGCAACCTGGATCTGAAATCCGAGCAGAGTTTTGGTTGGGAGCTGGGAGTCGAGCAGTCTTTGTGTGCTGGCGACCTGGTGGTTGATGTGACGTATTTCCGCAACGACATCGACAATCTGATCGTTTACCAGTTCGACGGCACGGGTCCCTTTGGAGGTCATCTGTACAATGTGGACGAAGCGTTGACGGCTGGAGTCGAGGTGACGGCGAACCTGCGTGTGAGCGAGGCGACGTCGGCGACATTCGGGTACACGTCGCTGGACGCCCGCAATCGGACCACCGGTTCGCGTCTGATGCGTCGTCCGTCCAACACGTACCGCATTGGGCTGGACCACCGATTCGCCGACGAGGGTGTAACTGTGGGCTTGAACTACCAGTGGGTGGATCGCCGAAACGATTTCGACGGCGGGGGATTCGTGACGTCTGTCGACGAGTACTCGTTGCTGAACGCGACAGCGCGATGGGACTACACCGATCGACTGCAGCTGTTCGCTCGATTGGACAACATCACCGACGAAACGTACGAGGAGGTGTGGGGCTTTGCCACGCCCCGTTTCGGGATCTCTGCCGGAGTGACGATCCTTCTGGGCGGCGACGACTAGTATCGGGTGGATCTAGCGTCGCCGAAGCACGAACCGGAACGGCTTGAGCACGGTGATGCCCACGGCTCGTTGTCCGCGACGTGCCGGTTGGAATTTCCAGAGCCGGGCAGCGGTCATCGCGGCGGCGTCCAGATCGGCGTGACCACTGCTACGGTGGAGTGTCGCGGCGGCCACGTGGCCGTTGGAGTCGATCGACAAGGCCACGACGACGACACCTTGTGCTGCTCGTCTGGTGGCTGAGACGGGGTAGACGGGCGACGGGTTGTCGGGCAATGCCGTGGGCAGGCTACGGACGGCTCCCTTTTGTTGCTTCGATGCGGGTTGGGCCACGGCGGCCGGCCGGGGTGGTGGAGCGATTCGAGGTGGTGGGGTGGGCTGAGGCGGGCGAGTTGGGACCGGCGCGGATGTGGTGGATGGACGCAGCCGGGGTACTGGAAGCGGTGACGTGAGTGGGGGAGTGGGTTTGGTGAGCGGTGACGGTTGGCGTAGGGGCGACGCTGTTTTCGGCCGTGGCGATGTGGGGCGCAGACGATTGGTGGGTGTGGGCGAGACGGGAGTTGGAGACAAGTTGTTTTGGGTGAGTTGATCGGCGAGTGGTGTGGGTGGATCGGCGAGTGGTGTGGGTGGATCGGCGAGTGGTGTGGGTGGATCGGCGAGTGGTGTGGGTGGATCGGCGAGTGGTGTGGGTGGATCGGCGAGTGGTGTGGGTGGATCGGTGAGTGGTGTGGGTGGATCGG
>CAVOEV010000040.1:0-24704 GCA_963694825.1 Planctomycetota bacterium | reverse complement strand
GTGGTGTCCTCAGCGACTCAGAGGCCGACTTTGCGTTGGTCCTGGTTCGCTGGTCAGGCAACCTGCACCAGGCGCTCAAAAATGGCTCGCTCGAGGATCTCGATAGGTGGACTCGGATCAATACGCTGATGGTCCTCAGGCGTCAAACCGGAGTCGCCTCGAATCTGGACCGCACTGTCACCTCGGCTCACTGCCCTTCATGCGGTGCCCCCGAATCCGACGTGGCCTCGCACGCCTGCGAGTTTTGCAACGAGGTGATCAATGACGGCCGTTTCGACTGGGTGCTGGACCAATGGCTGCCCATCCATTCGGCTCAGGCCCTGAAATGGCTCGAGCGTCTGAAGCTGACTGATGCCGCAACGAGCACCGCCACACCAGCAGTTCACGACGCTTCTGTTGCCAATGCATTGGACTGGGCCGTGCAGACTGTGGTGGCTGACGGAGTGATCAGTGACGAAGAGAACCGGGCGATCCTTCAACTGGCTGCCCGGCAGGGGCTGACCAGCCACCAGGCCCAGTCGCTGGTCAACCAGGCGGTCAAGCAGGAACTCGACCCGCCGGTCCCAACAAGCGGCAAGCAGGGTCGCCAGTGGCTGACGATGGTTGCCGATGTCGCAGTCGCCGACGGCACGGTCGACGACACCGAAATGAACGTGCTGCTGGACCTGGGCCAACACATCGGAATGGCCCGCTACGACGTCAAGCTGCTACTGGCCAAGAGCCAGGCTAAACAACGGCGAGAGGCCTGACGCGCGATGTAATCGCAGCCGCAACAATTTGTCGCTTCGACCACATAGTGCTCTTGATGACCAGAACACAAAACTACCACTGAACCGAAACTCTCTCATTCGGAGTGGTATAAGATTTGGAGTCGTTCACGATTCGTTGAAACAAACCAACGACGAGAACCGCCGAGATTTGTACTGCCGTCGTTCACGGCGAAACCAGTCAAGAACACGGATCCCAACCCGTTCACGATATTGCCCATTTGCTGGCTATCTCGTTTGTATTCCGAGATTGCAGATACGAGGATACGAAGACCAACGAATCGGTTGATGCGATTGGGCAGGAACAACACATTTCTGGGCACAAGAGCCCGGAGAACTACAAGATCAGTTCGAATCTCGCAGGCCAGGAGGATGAACTGTCGTGGCCAAACAGTACTTCATCAGGCGATCGCAGAAGGTGGCTGGACCCTTCAGCCGAAAACGTCTGCGGTCGATGGCACAATCGGATCAGCTCAAGAAGACGGACACGTTTTCGTCATCGAAAAATGGTCCGTGGCGAGACTTTGCCACGGTCTTTCCGGACGTGGACGCCGAGAAACAAGCCCCCCAGCCAGATGACGGTTTTCCGGATTGGGACTTGGCCGACGAGGACCTTGTTTCGAGTTCACTGGAATCCGTCGATGCCCAGTCGGGTGGCGACGATTATCGCCCGCACCTCCAGGCCAAGCCAAAACAAAGGCGGCGGCGAACCGCCTCACCGAGCCGTACCAAGAAATCTGATTCGGGGTGGCTCGGGTTCGTGTATCTACCAGGGATGCTATGGGAGGCAATTCCAGGCTTCGTGAAAGCGCTGGCGATTGTGGTCGTGGTGACCATCTTTGCCGTTGTGCGACCACTCATCAATCTCAACACGCAGTGGCAAAACGACAACGGAGGACGTTTCGGCCAGCACAGCATCGATACCGTCAGCGCACTGCACTACAAGAATAAGAAAGAACCGGTTCTGCACAAAATTCACATTGCACGCCGTGAATTGAGGAGGGCTCTGGTTCGCGTAGACCTCTTGATTGACGAATTTGCTGACGAGGAGTTGGTTGATGAGCAGGAAGCCATTTCGGCCCGCAGGGCATTGGATCAAATCGCCCGGGAACGGCTTCTGATCACACCTTTTAGCGCCGAGGACTTCTTCTCACCGGTCGGGGAGTTACTGGCACTAGGGACCAGCTTCAGCGTGGTGACGGGATTAGAGGAGCACATGAAGCGGGCGAGAAGAGAGTCCAAGGAGGCTGTGGGAGTGGGAGACCGGTTGCTGGGTAGGACTACCAAGGTCGCAACCGACAGAAGAGTGGCAGACGTGCCCAAGTCAGGAACCACTCGCCAGCGGCCAGCCAAGGTCGCCCAGGACCCGGCGAAGCCTCCCGGAAGCAGTTCCCGCGGTGGAATTGAACCCGAAGCACCCGTTGCGCCCGGCGCTCGTGAAGCGCTCGCCCGAGCTTGTCGGATCGTGGAAGCGTCGACAGTGTTTCGGGATGTGTCCCAATGGCGAGATGCCGCTGACACTGCGACACCAGACGAAGGCGACAAACAACTGACCATCCTGACATCGCTCCAAGAAGAACTGGGCGACGAACCCGAACTCACCAAGGAGTGCCTGCAATTCATCGACTTGCTACGCAAGTTCACAACGCTCGACGGTCAACTCCACGAAGCTCGGCAGAGCTTCGCGGCACTGAACCCCATGTCGGCGAATTACGTTCGGCTTCTGGAATTGGCTGCAAGATGTCAGCAGGTGGGCGTCGCCCGGTTGGCAGCCAAAGGGAAGATCTTCGCAGAGATCATCGATGCCGCTCAAGACGACAAGGCGGCGATCCAGCGATTGACCGCCTTGCCCTCACGTGAGTTCTATCGAGCCACTCACGTCTCGCCGCTCAAGACGGTGACAACGGATGCTGGATTGAGGAAGTTGTCCGACTTTCACGGCAATGTCCGAAACCAGGCGGCTGCAATACAGCTTCGCGAACAGAAATCCGTTGACCAGAAGAAGCTGATTGTTGCTGCCAATCGCGAGACATCCAAATCCAATCCACTGCTCGTCGATTCGCCGGCCGGTACGACATCCGTCGCGAGCAACATCGTGGCGCGGGTTGGAACAACAATTGTCTTGGCATGGACGCCACACCACGACACCTATTGGCAAACGCCGCCCCGACTTGATCCAGCCGTAATCGAAACACTCAGGTCGTTTGGCCTGCGATTTGGACCACGTACGGAATCCTCTTTGCTGCTTCGGGTCCCGGGCTCCGTTCTGTCCCAGTTGGCAGGATGGTTGAAACAACAACGAGGCGTTCTAGGCGACAAGGATAATCTGCACCCACCGCCCACCCTGCCCCTTTTCATTACATCGCTCGAGAACTGTGAGCGGTTTCTGGCGACAGGTAATTGGAAACATGGCGCCACGATCGTACTGACCGGTGAACTCGGCCATGAGACTGTGGATGGTGTGAAGACACCAATCCTGAACTCGAAAGCCATCGTGACAGCACTGCCACCAAACAAGAAATCACTGGTGCACAATCGTCAGCATTGGGGCTTGTCTGCACTCGCGATTCGGGATGACGAGTCGTTTCCGACCACACTGCATTGGCCAAAAGGCTCGACGCGATTCGTCAAAACGGTCCCGGGCGGGTTTTCACCATTTCACGAGACGGTCACCGGTCTGGATGGTCGCAGCCAGTACCTGAGAATGTTGTGTCAGGCCGACTCGGCCCAGATTGAAAGTGTCAACAAGGCGATCACAACCCACTTGCGATCGCTGGTCTCGGATGGTCGCAAGACCTTTTCGGTGACCATGACGGGAGCACTCGAGCAACAACTGCAATCGCTTGTTGGAGCCAAGCAGGCACGAATTGATGCCCGGATTATCGCTGGCGCTGGACTGCGTGCGGTCCAAGGAGTCGATCGGTTTTCAACAGGAACAGGAGATGTTTTCTCCGACGGAGCCCTCTACCGTTTCAACATAGCGTTTCTGAAAAACGCAATCTCCGCCAAAGGGCATGGCTATTTCTTCGACACTCTCCTGGAACGGTCGCCGGTTGTTCTCTTCACGCGCGATGGGATCTCGTTTCTGACGATCAAAGAGTCCATGGAAGTCCTGGACCGAGTGCTGCTGTCGGCAGGATTCGAAACTCGCTCATCTGCTTTCGCCGATGTGTCTACGGCGGAAATTGAAAACCTGCTCCCTGACCTCACGCTTCCTCCAGCACTTCCACTGGGGCCACCGTTTCCCGAGATTGTTCCGCCGCCCCCGGGCGGCGACGCACTGGCGGCCTGGCAGCAATTCGTCAAACAGGCGTCGGGAGAATACGCCGTAGCGCTCAAGCTCCACCGTTCGAAATGTGAAGATGGAGGATACAACGGGAATCAACATTGGGCCGACTTCTCCAGAACTCGTGAAGCATGGCGCAACACGGTCCGAAAGAAAACGGCGTCGCACGCGAGTAGACTCCGCACAATTCGTGATCACTTCTCGACGAGACAACAGCGAGTGGACGAATGGAAGATGTTCGCGGCAACAGCCATGACCAGGATCAAGGCACGGGCCGGCCGGCCGTCGAGAACAACCTCTGACGATGCGGGCGTCCCGGATGATGTCGTACTGGTCCCCTCGATTCCTCTCACCATGAATCGCAGCACCAGTACGTCCACCGCCGCAGCGGACCAGGCTCTGCTGAAACTCTTCTCGGCCTTCGACAAAGACGGGAACCGAGAGATCATTCCGGCAGAAGCATTCGAGGATTCTCCGTTATTTGTGATGGCCCGGTTCTTCGATCTGGATGGAAAACCCAACTCGGTTTCCGGACGCGAATGGCTCTTGATCGCCAAAGCCACGTTCCAACAGGTTGGGGGCAGGACCCGTGGCCTGGAGGCTTGCCAGTTCTTACTTGCCGGGCCAGACGCATTCAGGATGAACAGTCCCCCTGTCAACGGCACAAGCGGCCGGTAGAACCATCAGTCCGCCCAGGAGTTTCGAGCACGAACACAGTTCGGCTGAAGATGAAGACACCAACAAACGGCTTGACCTGATCGGCTCTTGAAGCCGACCGAGGGTTGCACCTCCGCATCATCGTTTTTGCGTGCAGTTCTCAGGATAGCCTGCCACTGTTCTTGGAGACGTCCGTTGCCGTCAACAACTCCTCATCGCGGCTCATTGCTGATCACTCTCAGCATTTGTGGCTGGCTGGTGTGTGCGATCCTGAGCCCCATCACCTGGATCATGGCTCGCAATGACCTGAACCAAATGGACGAGGGGTTGATGGACCCCAGTGGCGCCAGTACGACCCGGACAGCCAAAGTGATCGCGATGATCCACTGTATTCTGGGCCTGGTGTCACTGGCCATTATTGGAGTCCTGCTATTACTGGTCGCCGGCGGCCTTGTGATGGCTCCACAATTTATGGGCATGGACCAGGCTTCAACAGGTGTCTCCGAGTCGTCATTTGAAGGAGTCGATCCGGCGGAGCAATTGTCCAGGATCATCGACGACCTTGGAACCGCCGTGAAGCAGCAGATGCAGCACGGGCGACAATTGGTCACACCCTTGGAAATGAAGCAGGCCGACACTTCAACTCACAACGTCCCAAGACAAACTGTGGCCGCCTTTGTCTATTCATTCCCGATCGTGATCAACGGTCAACGCAAGGATAATCTCGCTCGCCATGAGGGAACGTTCCACTTCAGGGATGGGCACTGGCACCTTGACAGGGTTGCAGTCTCGTTCAAGTTCTTTGACGCCAAGGAGTTCTCTCCGCCAGTCAACATCTTGACGGAATCAGTTGAGACGACGCCCGAGTTCCAGTCTCTGAAGACCATGTGGCTGGAGACGGTTCAGCAGTCGAATGCCACGATGGCACAAGCAAAAGACGAAGAGCCAGGCCAGCGAGGCCAAACGAAGAGCGTTCTTAACGTCGCAGGTGACGGGAAACTCAGAGAACTCGGCATACGTTTTGTCGCGGATCTCAACAGGACAGACAATCCTCCCGGAGGCTTCAACATCGGGCACACGAAAGACGACCTCGTGCTTCGGACCAGCAGAGCCAGCCTGGGATCCACGTTGTTTCTGGAACGCACCAAGACCGGCTACCTGGAATCCTCAATCGCAGTTCTCACCATCGAAACGTTCCAGAAGGACTCGTGGGTGAAATGCAACCTCGACCGCGAGTACGAACTGGACCGCGTCAACGCGGGTGAGATACGCATCAAGGTGTCGGTCAAAGTGAAGTCAGTCAACCAGATGTGGCCGTCCGAGAAGGAACATAAAGTCATGGTCGAGTACCGCAAGTTGATCGCATCCGCACACAAGACATGGACCGGGACGGCTAAAGTGAAAAACGAGGGAGGAAAATGGCAACTCGCTGAGTCGGCCGATGCATGGCAAAAGTCCTTCCTGGAGTCCAAGCTGCGAACTTGGGACAAGATGCAGGCGTCTCACAAAGTCAACGTAGTCAAGCACCTGGTCCAACCGTAGAGCCGAAGAGTTGGTCTACGAAGCCTACTCGTGAACCCGCAACGCATAAAAATCTGCACCACGCAACACGAATCGCATCCGCACTGCCTGGCCGTTGAGGCCGTTCCTTCCGATAACAACTCCAATTCTCAGTGACTTAGTGATCATGAAAGAACTGTTACACCTGAGCCGCCGCCAGTTCCTTCAGGGAACGGGCATCGCCCTGTCGCTCCCGGCCCTGGAGAGTGTTGCGGCCGGCACTTTACCCGCCGAGAAATCACCTCGACGGATTTTGGCCATCGGTAATCACCTGGGCTTTCACCCCCCGTCATTCTTCCCGAAGGCCGCCGGTGCGGACTACGTCAGCAGCCAGACCCTGAAGAACATTGAGAAGCACCGTAAGAATTTCACGGTTTTTTCCAACTTGGATGATGGGGCCCATGGAGGTCACTCAGGGGTGCATGCTTTTCTGAGTGGTGGCATCCGCAAGGAAGAATCGAAGGGCTTCCCCGAGAAGAACGTCTCCCTGGACCAGGTCGCTGCCGAACACAGCGGCAGCGCCGCCCGCTTCCCCTCGATTAATGCCGGATTGGCAGAGGGCACTGACATGTGCTGGACCCGCACGGGCGTGCGCATCCCGCCAGTGAACAATCCCGCCCGCCTGTTTCAGGGCCTGTTCGTGCAGATCGCAAATGCCGAGCGAGACAAACAGCGTCAGCGTCTGGGGCATCGAGGCAGTGTCCTCGACGCGCTTCGGGAGTCCGCCAAATCCCTTCATGGCGACCTCAACCTTGCCGACCGCAACAAGCTGGATCAGTACCTGACCTCGGTGCGCGAGGTCGAACGCAGATTGCAGATGTCCAAGGACTGGCTGGACAAGCCGAAGCCCAAGCCGGGCATCAAGGCGATCGCCGACGAGCAGCGTATGCACATCGAGGAGATGCCCCTCTTCTTTGACCTGCTCACCCTGGCCTTGCAGACCGACTCCACACGGGTCGCGACCTTCGAAATCCCCATGGGATTTACGACCTCCGACCTGGACAACGTCACCTCCGGCTACCACGGCCTTTCACACCACAGCAAGGGCGAGAACAAGCTGGAACAGCTCAAAGTGGTGGAGGATTACATCTTCAACCAGGTCAACCGGCTCTTCGACGGTTTGCACGAGGCAAAGATCTTCGACGACACCCTGGTGATCATGGGCAGCGGTATGAGCGATGGCTCCAAACACAGCAACAAGAATCTGCCCGTGCTACTGGCCGGCGGCGGGCTCAAGCATCAGGGCCACGTGGTCTGTCCCGCGGACAACCGCCAGCGCGTGCCCCTGTCCAATCTCTGGTTGTCGTCCCTGCAATGGTTCGGCGTCGAGCGAGACAGCTTCGGCAAGAGCAGCGGCACCTTTTCACATATGGACTTGTCCTAATCATGGATAGCTCTCGTCTCATCGCGATTGCCGTCATCGGACTCTTCTCTGCGAGTACCCTGCGCGCCGAACTGCCCCAGGCTTTCCTCAAGCAGTACTGCCACAAGTGCCACGGCCCGGACAAGCAGAAGGCCGATCGCCGCTTCGACACCTTGTCCTCAACCATCAAAGATCTTCGGCAGCAGGAGCAATGGCAGGAGATCATCGACCAACTCAACCTGGGGGAGATGCCGCCGGAAGACGAAAAACAACCGAGCCAGGCAGAACGGCTCGCCGCGGTCTCGACCATGACCGAGGACATCGCCGGGGCCCGCGAGCAATTCGCCGGCACCAGCCGACACACAGTCCTCCGTCGCCTGAACAAAGTGGAGTATCAACAGACCATCAGCGACCTGCTCAGCCTGAACATCGACGCCTGGAACCCGGTTGAGGATTTCCCGACGGAAGCCATGGTCGAGGGATTCGACAACAACGGCGCACAACTCGTAACCTCCGGCCTGCTGTTGGAAAAATACCTGCCCGCGGCCGAGGCGGCGGTTCAACGCGCCACGCACTACGAAAAAGAGCCCGCGAGCAAGCAATACGCGCAGAAGTCGCCGTTCTACTTTTCCGGCAAGAGCTACAGCGACCTGCCGAAGCTCTTCAAAGTGGACAGGTTTCGTTTTGTTCCCGAGACTCCATACACCGACCTGTACGGTCGGCATTATCGCGGCGGGCACATTGGCTTTCTGCCGCTCCTACGGCAAGGCGGCGTTTCCCACAGCGGGATTTACACGATCCGTGTTCGTGCCGCGGCCGTGGATCGCGCACACGATTATGGGAACGTGGTCGATGACTTTCGGAACGGCGACCCGCTGGTATTGGAGATCACCTCCGTGGACCGCCGTGGCAGTGTCACCAGCGCTGGCAACGTAAGTCGCTCGGTGTCACTGTCCGCCTACGAACTGGGCAGTGCAAAGCCCCGGTGGTTCGAGTGGACCGGTTACCTCGAAAAAGGCTACGAACCGGAGGTCCGCTTCCGCAACGGGCCAAGCGCGACCAAGCGTTTGACACGACTGCTCGTAAACAATGCTGACAAGCACGCGGAGTTTAAGCCATTTGCGAAGCTTCCGCCGGGCCTTAAAAGAAGCCACGGTGTGCTGAAGGCCTATCGCGGTCCGAAGCTGCGGATCTGGGAGATCCAGGTTGAAGGCCCGCACCAGCAGAGCTGGCCGCCGCCGGGGCACCGCGTGCTCTACGGCGATCTCAAGCCGGCCGACCTGAACCCGGAGACGATTGACGGCCGCCTGAGGGCCTTCGCCCGTAGCGCCTTCCGTCGGCCGCCGACCGAAGGCGAACTCAAACCGATCCGCCTCCTGGTCGCAACCAAGCTGGACGCCGGGCTCAAGCCGCTGGACGCATTGCAGATCGGTTTCCAGACCATCCTGTGCGCACCCGGTTTTCTTTACCAGCACCAGGGCGAGGGACAACTCAAGGACTACGCGCTAGCCTCGCGACTGTCCTATTTCCTGTGGTCGTCCATGCCCGACGACGAACTGCTCAAACTCGCTGCCACCGGCGCACTGAATGAGCCTGCGACCCAGCGTCAGCAGGTGGCGCGAATGCTCGCCGACCCGAAGGGGCAGCGTTTCGTGAGTAACTTCACGCGGATCTGGCTCGAACTCGACAATATCGGAAAGATGCCGCCGTCGAAGGATTTCCTTAGCTACTACCGGGACCACTTGGATAGCGCCATGCGAAAGGAGACCGAGCTCTTCTTCGGGCACATCCTCAACGAGAACCTGCCGCCTCGTGAGTTTCTCGCGGCCGACTACAGTTTCCTCAACCGCGAGCTGGCCGAGCATTACGGAATGCCGGGGCTGAAAGGGAATCATTTCCGCAAGGTCAGCCTTTCGGACGCGTCGCGCGGCGGAATACTGGGGCACGCGAGCTTCCTGACGGCCTCGGCCAATGGCGTGGACACCTCGCCGGTGGTGCGTGGGATTTACGTCATGAACAAACTCCTCGACTACACCCCGCCGCCCCCGCCCGACGACGTGCCGGCCATCGAGCCGGACGTGCGCGGTGCGACAACGCTAAGGGAACAACTGATCAAGCACCGTGCGGACGCCACCTGCGCCCAGTGCCACAACAAGATCGACCCGGCGGGCTTCGCCCTGGAGAACTACGACGCCATCGGCGGCTGGCGCGATCAATACGACCGCAAATTGAAAGTGGACGCCTCCGGCAAGCTCCCCGACGGCAAGACCTTCGCATCAAACGCCGAGTTCAGGGAGTTGATCGTCGCGCAGGACAAAACTTTCACCCGCTGTCTCACCAAGAAAATGCTCACCTACGCCATCGGCCGCAAACTGAACAGCAGCGATCGCCCGAGCATCGACAAGATCAGCAAGGAAATGGCCAGCAAGGATAAAGGCCTCCGGGATCTCATCCAGGCCGTCGTCGCCAGCGAGAGTTTCCTGCAGAACTAGTGACCTTACCCCACCGCACGGGGCCTACTCGTGAACCCGCAACGCATACAACTCAGCACCCCGCAACACGAATCGCATCCGCACTGGCTGCCCGTTGAGACCTTCCAGACCCCGCCCGCCCTTCCAACTCACCTCTCGGTCCACAGTGTCACCGTACACCGCGTGGCAATCAGCCAATCCAAAACCCTCGATCGGCGTTCCGTCCGGTCTCTGCAACTCGACACCGATCGAACCGACCGCCGAGGTCGCGAAATTCAACCGCAACCGCTTGCCCGTGAAACGCAATGGACGGGTCAACAACTCGCCACCGGTCATCTCGGCACCGATCGACACGAATCCGTCCAGCCGCAACGTGTAACGCCGCAACGTGCAACTGGTCCCCGTCCAACCACTCTCCTTGCCGTAAAACGACAACTCGCGGTCCGCTCCCGGCAAGTCCGATGCCGTCTCGACCGGCTGAGACGCCATCCCCAGATGACTGTAGTTCCACGTGTCCGGACGCTCGGGACCCGGAGGAATGAACGCATCGTTCCATCGCTTGAAGCGCACGCCATCACGACTGGCCATGAACAACGCGTCGGTCAATCCCGTACCGTATCGCTCGTGTGCCTCGGCTCGCATCTCCCGATGCTTCCGCTCGGGCAACGCACGCATCGACGGGTTCCAGCCACGCTCGACATAACGCATCGGGAAACCAACCAGTATATGAGGAGCTCGGTGATACGCACTCACCTGGTTCGTATACATCTGCTCGCCCGGAGAATCTGCGTACACCAGATCCGCCGTGTTCTCCCAGTGCACCAGGTCCGGCGACGTCGCCGTCCGGATCGCACGGATCCCCGCCGGCTTCCACACCTTCTGTGTCGTCACTCCCTTGGTGAAATAACGCCAGTACGCACGGTAACAACCGGCCTCGGTGTCCCAGAACGCCAGGTTCTGTGAATCAAACGCACCGTTGGTGATCACAGCTTTCTGGTGCAACAACCGCCAACGCACTCCATCGGCCGATGCAAACGCAAACATCCCGCCCTCTCGCATCGTCCCGCCCATCGCCTTGTACTTCTCGTCTGCCGGACAACCCGGTCGAGTGTCCAGAAATGGTGAGAAATTGTGAGTCCCCACGCCGGCCCAACAGATGTTGTTCTTCTTCGAACCATTGAACTCAACCAAGCCCAGGTCCGGCTTCGTCCACTCGATCCCGTCCCGACTCTCGGCGTAACAATAGAACTCCGGATGACTGTTCGTGATCAAACGCCCATCAACCACCGACAACTGCGCCCCCCTGTAGTACATCCGGTACAAGTCGCCGTCCTGAAACACCGTGTGGTACCCGCAACTGGTCCCCTCCCATGGGGCATCATGCACCAGCGACAACTCGCGAGTCACCGGGTTGTGCAACCTCTGACGAGCCGAACCGCTCAGCCGCTCAATCACATGACCGTCAATAAACAACTCGCGTCTCGAACCGATCGACAACTCCTTCACCGGCCGAGCCAAGACAGCCGCCGCGGCCGACTCGGATCCACCACCTTCCGCCGTCACGGCCGCTGCAGCGGCACCAGCCCCGACACCGGCCGAAACCTTCAGAAACGAACGACGGTTGACGTTTTCGTGAGACGTATCAGATGAGGTCATCGCCAGCGGACTCCTTCAAGGAACATTTCGATGTCAATTGTATGACATCGTCAGCTAGCATGCACCAAACACCACCCCGAGATCAACTCATGCGCCGTATCACCACCCTGCTCTCCGCGACACTCGCTCTGCTGCTGGCCACCTCCGTGTCGGCCCAAACCAAGCTCTCCGAAGCCCGCAGCCTCCACGGCATGGTCGTCACCGTCAGCCCACCGGCAACTCGAGCCGGACTCGAAATCCTCGCCGCAGGCGGCAACGCCGTCGATGCCGCGATCGCCGTCGAGTTCGCTCTCGCCGTCGCTTGGCCCGAAGCAGGCAACATCGGCGGAGGAGGATTCATGATGGTCCACCCCGGCCGCGACCAGCCTCATCAGCCGGTCGTCTGCATCGACTACCGCGAAATCGCACCACGCTCGGCCACCGAAACCATGTTCGGCCCCCAATCGGGACAACACACGCACCTCATCGTCGGAGTCCCCGGCACCGTCCACGGCATGGTGACCGCTCACCGACGATTCGGGTCCCTGAAATGGAAACGACTGCTCGCACCCGCCATCCGATTGGCCGATGAGGGATTCCAACTCGATGCAGCCGTGGCTCGGTCGATCAATCGCGTTCTGGCACAAAAAAGCGTTCGCGACGGCGTGCATCACCGGGAACTGCGCCGTGTCTATGGCAAGCCCGACGGCAGCAGTTGGCAAGCTGGAAATCACCTGGAATTGCCCGACCTCGCCGAGACACTCGAACGGATCGCCGACGATAAGGCCGACGGGTTCTACGACGGCAAGACCGCACGACTCATCGCACGCGAAATGAAACGCGGAGGTGGGATCGTGTCACGAAACGACCTGGACCGCTATCGAGCACGAGTGCGACCCGCCGTTCGCGGGACATTCCGCGGCCACGATATCTATGGAGCACCGCCGCCCAGTTCCGGAGGCACCTGCGTCGTCCAGATGCTGAATGTGCTCGAACACCTGGAATTGAAGAAACACCCACGCTACTCGGCCCGCAACCTGCACGTGCTGGCCGAGACCATGAAGCGAGCGTTCTGCGACCGAGCCCGTCACCTGGGCGACGCCGATTTCGTCGACATCCCCGGCCACCTGGTCACCAAACCCTACGCCAAAACGATCGCCAGCAGCATCAATCTCGAGAAGGCTACCCCCAGCCAGCAATTGGCCCCGAAAATCCGCGTCGTCGACGAATCGCCTTCCACCACCCACTTCTCCGTCGTCGACTCGCAGGGCATGGCCGTTTCCAACACCACCACGCTGGAAGCCAGTTGGGGGGCGAGAATTGTGGTCCGCGGTGCCGGATTCGTACTGAACAACGAAATGCGTGACTTCAACTGGTTTCCCGGCCACACCGATACCAAGGGCCGCATTGGCACCAGGGCCAACCTGATCCGACCCGGTAAGCGAATGCTCAGTTCACAGTCTCCCACCATCGTCGCCCGCAACGGACGTGCAGTGCTCGTGACCGGCAGCCCCGGCGGACGGACCATCATCAACACCTCGCTGCAAATGGTCCTGGGAATCGTCGAATTCGGCCAGGATCTGCCCACAGCGATGCGGGCTCCCCGGATTCATCACCAGTGGTTGCCCGATCGGTTGATCGTGGAAACGTTTGATGGACGAATCTCCGATGATGTCGTCAAGCAGTTGCAGGCGATGGGTCACACCGTCAGTAAACGCAAGAAGACAACCTACCAAGGCGACGCTCACTCGATCCTCATCGACCCCAACACCGGCCAAATGCACGGCGTCGCAGACTTTCGCCGAAACGGGTTGGCTGCAGGGTTGTAGGTCAGACAGACTTGGGCTGCTTGGGTAACGCCAACACCGCCACCACGATCCCCGAAAAGATCAACAACGCACACACTCCAAAACTGACTCGGAACCCCAACGCCGCACTGGTCATCTCGCCGAACTGCCACTTGGCGTCCTTGATCGATTCGGCAATCGATCCGAACAGGTATCCCGTCGGTGCCGCCGGCACCATCAACAGCGTCACAAACGCCATGTTGCGGCGAATATCGCCAGGCCGCGACGCCGACAGAATGTAGTTCGGAGCATAGACGCCAATCAACTCGCCCGCTCCGTACAACCCAAACGCCACCAGATACACCGTCCCGGTCGCGAAGATCGCCCAGACCTGGGCCAACAGGAAAATCATCGCCGTGGCAATCAAGCCAGATCGAGGATGCGAACGGGTCAGCAGCCAACCCAACACCGCTCCGGCAACCACCTTGAACGCAAACCTCAAGGCGTTCTGCATCCCGGCAAACTTCGCCGGTTCGTCACCCAACACCTCCGCCGAAAACAGGTTCATGTTCGATGGAATCGTATTGCCCGAATACACCAGTACCGTGACCACCGTCGCGATCAACAGAACCCGCTGAGTCAGGATAGGACGGAAGTGGTACGCAAACGCCACCGCCGAAACAGCTGCCGCACCGTAGGCCGCGTACTTGTAACCGGCCACCTCGCGGAATTCCCCCAACTGCAACAGCCCGATCGAAAGAAGCATCACGGGCAACCCGACCAGCAACCCAACCACGCTGCCAATCGATTCCCGAGTCGGCTCGGTCTGAACCTCGGGTAACCGAAACGACCATGCCAGAATCGACGCCAACCCCATCACCGGCACACCACAGGCGAACAGCACTACGAAACCGTCCAGCCCGTTGTAGCCCTCGAATGTCAGGCCAAAAAAACTGCCTCCCAACAGCATCGTCTGGCCAAACGAACCCAACACCGCCAACACCGGCCCCGCTCCGAAAGCCAATCCCAAGGCCAGGCCGCGACGCCTCTCGTCCGAACCCCGCCCGATCATCTCCCACAACAACGCAATCGCCGTCGGACCAGCCGCTCCGGACACCGCACCCTGCAGAATCACTACGCCGATCTTGATCTCGTTCGCACACGGCATCGCCAGCACGAATGCCGTCAGCATCAACATTGCCGCAGTCGATGCGTAGCAAATGCTCAGGTTCCGACGCAAGGACGCGATGCCAGGCGACAGCCATGCCAACAACACCACGACTGCCGTCAAGGCAAAATACAACGTCGCCGGCAGATTCGACACTCGCGTGTCCGCACCCAACGCCTGGCACAACGAGGCCTGAGTGATCCCGACATAAAGCACCGGCGCCGCCAGGTACTGCATCCCGGTGCACATCGCGAAATACACCAGGTTCCTCATCTGCACCTTGGGCGCCAGCGAGCATTCCTGATCATTCGCATCCGCCTCAGGGGCCATCTCCGTGTCGTTCATCTGGATCTACCGTTTCCGCCTTTTGAGAGTCAAAGAGGCAAGCGGATGACTTGCCCGGATTCCGCCGACCTCAGACACGCTTCACAAATCTCAACCGCCTTGCGACCCTCCAATCCACCGATCCGCGGCGGCCGACCGTCTCGAACGCTGTCGACAAAGTCCTGGATCACCCTGGCATGAGGATACAGCCGGACGGGCGACTTGGGCTCCTTCAGATAATCAAACCGTTCGGGCTCGTAGATCCGTTTCCACGACTCGCCCTTTCCTAGTTCCAAAAACTCGAAGTTCTCGAGATCGAACATCGCATCGCGACCAAAGACCTGAAACCGCACCTCGCTCGACGGCAGACTTGGTGACGGCAACTCGGCGGTTATCCACATATGAGCCTGGATGCCCCCTTCGAACCCGAGTTGAGCCATCACCGAAAGATTCGGCGTGTCGAGATCGCTGTAGGTCGTCGACTGGGCATAGACCGTCTCGACCTCGCGACCGGTCAACCAACGCAGGAAATCCGCATTGTGCGACGCCATGCCCATGAACAACCCACCACCTGCCGGGTCAAACATCCACTGCCGATCGTCAAACAACTCGCGGGTCGTCGGCAGCGGAAAGGCCGAGACCGTCCGCATCATCTGGACCGGCCCGATCACCCCGTCATCAATCAACTCCTTGGCCTTCAGCGTGATCTTGCGATATCGCTCGGTCTTAACCACACCCAGGTTGACCCCCGCCTCCTCGCACGCGGAAATCATCCCGTCGCACTCGGCGATCGTGGGTGCCATCGGTTTCTCGGCCAGTACGTGCTTGCCCGCCGCGGCGGCCTTCCGGGTTAACTCGAGACGATCCTGGTCCGGAGTCGCCAGCACCACGGCGTCGACATCGTCTCGAGCCAACAACGCATCAACATCCGGCTCAGAGGGAACCTCATAATCCGACGCCAACGCCGGTGCCCGGCGACCACCGGCAATCGCCACCAGGTGACACCCCTCGGTGTGGTTCGCCACGGCCTCGCTGTAGGTGATCCCCATGAAGCCACTGCCGATCATCCCGATTCCAACACTCTCCATGATTCGTCGTCCTGGTCGTTGCTGGTTACTCAAGCGGATATCCATTCGATTCGACACGGAAAAGATAACGTCGTTTCGACTGAACGTGGCACGTTACTGCGCAAGGCCAGCACCAGGCAACTGTGAAACCTTTCCCTCTCGAACCACTTGCAAACACCTTACCGATCTCCGTGACAATCGAGACTGGTCCTGTGTGGTCTGCCGCCGCTAAACTACGCCCACCGCACAACCGCCTCGTCGGGTCTCGCAACCAACATCCACCATGATCAATGTCCTGGGAAACCCCCGTCCCAACTGCCAGGGCCTGAGCCGCCGCGAGTGGTTGCAGGTTGGAGGCGGCGGGATGTTCGGTGTTCACGCCGCGGTGGCACGGGCCGCCGAATCGGTGGCCGGAACCAGTCCCGGAATCACCACCGGTGGCCGGGCCAAGGCCGTGTTATTTGTCTTCCTTTATGGAGGTCCCAGCCAACTCGACACCTTTGATATGAAACCCGACCTCCCCCGGAGTTATCGGGGACCATTTCAGACGATCGACGCGGCGACACCGGGACTGAGAATTTGCGAACACCTACCCCGGCTGGCAGTTCGCTCGAATCGCTACGCCACCATCCGCACGGTCACGCACCCGCAGAACGACCACAACGGCACACACTTCATCCAGACCGGCCACGCCCTTCCGCCCGCCAACCGGGGCGCTGCCAACGTGGCAGCCACCAACGTTGACTGGCCGGCATTCGGATCGGTCATCTCCTACCTCGACACCCAGGCTTCTCCCACCGGGCAACTCCCGTTCCCACCCTACATCTACCTTCCACAACGTCTCGGCCACTATGCCGGTTATGACATCAACGGCCAGTACGCCGGCTGGCTCGGCAAGGCCTACGACCCGATGGCCACAGCCATCCCCAAACGCCACTCGCAAGACAACCCGTTCTTCCGTGATTGCAGCGACCAGGAACTCGACTTCCGTCTCACCGGCCTCGATCCACTGCCGGGCATCACGCTCGATCGACTCAACACTCGCCAGCGACTACTCACCCAGCTCGAATCGCGGCGGCGGGAACTCGACCAGTCAACCGCCACCCGTACCTACACCGCTCAACAACAGCAGGCCCTCGGCTTGATCACCTCGTCGGATATCGCCGGCGCGTTCGACATCCGCCAGGAACCCGATCGCCTCCGAGACAACTACGGCCGCAACCTCTTTGGGCAATCACTGATCATGGCCCGACGGCTGATCGAATCGGGCGCCCGATTTGTCACGGTCGGATGGGACATGACCGTCCGTGGCGACGACACCAGCAGTTGGGACAGCCATCGCCAACTGACCCGGATCAACCGTGATCACCTCCTGCCCGGCCTCGATCTCGGACTCTCGGCGTTACTCGACGACATGGGCCAGACCGGCCTGCTGGACGAAGTGCTGGTGATAACCGCCGGCGAGATGGGCCGGACTCCCAAGTTCGAAAACCGTGGATCCCAGGATGGCCGTGACCACTGGTCGTATTGTTTCCCCTGCCTGCTGGCCGGGGCCGGAATTCGCGGTGGCATGATCCACGGCAACTCGGACCGACACGCCGCCTACCCGGCCGATCACGCGGTCACCCCCGGTGATCTGGCCGCCACCGTCTACCATTCACTGGGCATCTCTCCGGACCTGCGGATCCCTGATGCCCTGGGCCGCCCGGTCCCGCTGGTCGAAAAGGGCCGCCCCTTGACCGGGCTATTTCGCTAACGGGCCGCCCTGGACCGTAGTTCGCCGGCCATGGCACTCCCACGCCAACTGCGGGACTCCCCGTTTCTCACTCACCCCACCCGCTGTGGTCCGGCTCAGCAGAGTCGTCTTCAGCAACCGCTCACGAACCCAGGCACGACATCACATTCGGTCTCTCCACCTTCTCGGAAGAACCCTCCAGCAATCACCTTGGCAACGGCGTGTCCACGGCGATCACCCACCAGGCCACCGGACCCGCCTCGTCAGTCGCAAAGCGTTCGAGCAATCCAGTGTCGAGGATGCGGAACGAGGCGATCCGGCCGCTGGATTGGCCGGCCGCATACAGGTATCGCCCGGTCGGATCAATCGTGAACGAACGTGGTGTCTTCTCGGTTGGCACCTGGCCGAGCCTGGTGGCCCGGCCGGTCTTGGCGTTGATCGAATAACAGGCAATGCTCTGATGGCCGCGATTGGCCACATAGACAAAGCGACCGTCTGGTGTCATCTCACAGCGTGCCGTTGAATTGTTCGCCCGGTTGAAATCCTCGGGCAGACTGCTGAGCGTCTGCAAAGGTGTCAACCTCCCAGACTTGCCGTCAACGGCATAGACACCCAGCGAACTACCCGCCTCGTTGCTGGTGTATGCCCAGCGGTCACTCGGGTGTATCACGATGTGCCGAGGATGCTCGCCTTTTGGCCGGGCCACGAATGGAGGATCCAGGGCCCGCAGACGACCGCGATTGCGATCGAAGGAGAACTGATGGACGCGATTGCCACCGGTGTGAGACACGTAAACGAAACGGTCCTTTGAATCGAAGGCCACGCCATGAGCCTTCTCGGCTGTTGAAATCGTCTGCAGCGGCTTCTCGGAAATCCGCCCCTGGCGGTCAACGGCGTGGACGGTCACCTTGTTCGAGACATAGTAGGCCGTGATCAGGAACCGGCCTGAAGAATCCGGCTGCAGGAACGCCGGGTCCTCGCCGCCATCCACAACGCTCAACGGTGTCAACTTCCCGTTGGCTGGATTGACTCGGTAACTGGCTAACTGGCCGGTCGATCGAAACGAAACGAACAGCGTCCGACGATCGGGAGAGATGTTCATCTGGGCTGGCTCGGCCGGAGTCTTGACCTGGTCCAGCCGAACCAGTTTGCCAGAAACCGGCATCCTCATGTACGTCAGGACCTTTTTCTCCTGCAATAGTGATACGAACAGCCACGAGGCCGATTCGGACCGGGCTGGTGTCGACCAGAACCCAAGGGCCAACACAACGGTGAGCAGTCCAATCGCGGTCGTTTGTCGTGTCATGATCGCTCCACTGTCGGCCAGCCATTCATTGGCCAGGACACCCGCCTGACCATGTCCGGATTATCTCTCAACAGCATCGCCCACGTCGAGTCGACCGGCCGGGTCCCGAGTGGTTGCGTCGACCAGGGGATTGCCCGAGAATCACCACTACAGCATAGCCGCCGCAATATGCCACACCACGTGGGATCTCACCCACCGGAATTCCGTGTCGATGCCTTCCGTTCCCAAGTTTGTCGCTGCATTGGCCATGTGGATGCTCGCCGCTGCCGTCACCGCAGCGGAACCCTCCGAGCGAGTATCATTCGAGCGTGACGTTGCCCCGTTGTTTCGTACCACCTGCGTCGCTTGTCATAACAGCAGCGACCCCAAGGGTGGTCTCGACCTCGGAACGGCAAGAACCGCCTTTCAACCGGGCGATGACGGCCCACGGATTGTCCCAGGCCAACCCGCTGCCAGCCTGCTGCTGGAACGTCTTGTCGATGGTTCGATGCCTCCCAGCGGCAAGCAACCTCGGCCGACCCCGTCTCAAATCAACAGCGTCCGACGCTGGATCACGCAGGGAGCCCGCTGGCCCAAGACACTGACAATCGACCGCCATGATGTCACGACCGATCGCTGGGCCGGACGAGACTGGTGGTCGTTGCAACCGATCCGACGTCCCACGCCGCCAGTTGTTGACGCCCCCCGGGCAGCCAATCCCATCGACCGGTTCATCGCGGCCCGACTGACCCAGCACGGACTGGTCCCCAACCCACCCATCGACCGCCGCGGATTCCTGCGACGTGTCACTTTCGATCTCCTCGGCCTGCCTCCCACACCGCGACAACTGGCCACCTATCTCTCCGACACCGCACCGGGCGCCGATCGACGGCTCGTCGACCGGTTGCTCGCCTCGCCACACCACGGCGAACGCTGGGGACGCCATTGGCTCGACGTGATCGGTTACACCGAAAGCGACGGGTTCGAACACGACAAGTTTCGACCGCACTCGTGGCGGTACCGCGATTACGTCATCAACAGCTTCAACACCGACCTGGCCTACGATGAGTTCGTTCGTCAGCAGATTGCCGGCGATGTCCTTCCAGAGTCCACTCGCCACAGCATCGCTGCCACCGGGTTCCTCGTCTCCGGAGAATGGGACGAAGTGCAGAAGGTGGGTGCAAGCAAGGCTGAAATGCAACGTGCCCATGAGGAGCAGATCGCCGAACTCGTCGGGACCGTAACCGGCACGTTTCTGGGTCTAACTGTCAACTGTTGCCGCTGTCATGACCATAAATTCGATCCGCTTCCGCAAACCGATTATTACCGGGTCAAGGCGGTCTTTGATGGTGTCGATCACAGGCGGGGCCAGAACGATGACGGCAATCGGTCCATCTTGCCAAAACAAGAAATCAGCCAACTTGAGCTGGCCAAGCTTCCACTGAAACGGCAGCAAGAATCGCTCAAAGCGGAACTGGCCCGGCTCCGTCGACTGCTGCCCGGCGATGCGGTTCCCAGCAAGGGCAGCCGCCCGGTTGACACGCTGGTCGACGGACGTCACGGCCGGGCACTCAACGCCGTCCACACCCAGGCCACCCTGCCCTCCAAAACTGTCTACCACCAGCCACCGCTGACCATCGAATGCTGGGCCCTGGCCCGTAGCCGAGACAACTTCAACGTCTTTGTCGCCAACAACCTCAAGTCCTCGGGAGAGCACTGGGAACTGTATTCGTTCTCCGGCACGGGAGATTTCAGCGTCTACATGCCTGGATACGAACCGGCCACGATTCGCTCCAATGTTGTCATCACCGATGGCCGCTGGCACTACCTGGCCATGCAGTTCGACGGCAGTTCGGTCCGGATGTTCGTCGACGGCAGGCCAGTCAAACATCAGTCGGTCACACGCAAAGAACAACCCGGGCCACTGGGCACACTCGACTTCGGTGGTTATACGCCCGGACCTGTCGGCTGCGACGGCGCGGTCGACGATGTGCGAATTTCAAACACGATCCGACCGATCAATCAGGTCGCCCCAGCCCCCTTCACCGTCGACAAGTCCACCGTCGGCCTATGGAACTTCGATACGCTCCGTGCCGGACTTTTGGCGGATCTCTCGCGGGTCACCGAGAAACCGGCCCGGCAGGCCGCCGAACGACGAATACGGCAGTTGACCAGACAACTTCAAACGAACGAGACACGGCTCGGCTCACTGGTTCATCCGATGGGTTACATCGGGTCTCGCCGTCAACCCGAGGCCACCCATGTGCTGTTGCGAGGCGATATCAAGACCCGGGGGCCACGCGTCGCTCCTGGTGGCCTCTCGGCATTTCCGGGGTTGCCTGGTGACCTCCGACTGTCCCCCGATGCGACGGAAGCCGAACGCCGGTACCGTTTTGCCCGCTGGGTAACCGATCCCCGCAACCCGCTCGCGGCTCGCGTCATGGCCAACCGCATCTGGCAGTTTCACTTCGGATCGGGCCTGGTTCTCAATGCCAGCGACCTGGGCTTCAATGGCGGCCGTCCCTCGCACCCGTTGCTACTTGACTGGCTCGCATCCGAGTTGATCCGCTCGGGCTGGAGCCTCAAACACCTCCACCACCAAATCGTACTGTCGGCCACCTACCGGCAATCGTCGCAATCACGGCCACAGGCTTTCGATGCCGACACCGACAACCGCTGGCTGTGGCGGTTTCAACCGCGACGGCACGATGCCGAAGTCATTCGCGACTCGATGCTGGCCGTCAGTGGCGAACTGAACTCGTCGATGCACGGGCCCAGCGTCCGCCCCTTCACCGTCACCGTCTTCAACACACACTTCTATCACCTCTTTGACAGCGCCGACGCCCCCTACAATCGACGCACCGTCTATCGAGCCAACGTGATCACCGGCCGCGATCCGCTGCTCGACTGTTTCGACTGCCCCTCCCCGTCGGTCGCCACGCCGCGACGAGCAAGCACGGTCACTCCGACACAGGCACTGGCACTGATGAACAATTCGTTTGTCATCAGACAAGGACGCCGGTTCGCCCAACGTGTCGTCCGCGAAACCGGACGCGACGCGGACAGACAGACCCATCGCATGTTCCAATTGGCATTCAATCGACCGCCAACACCACGCGAACGACAACTGGTGACGACCCTGATCCACGACCACAGCCTCGAACACGCCTGCTGGGCACTACTCAACAGCAGCGAATTCCTTTATCTCCCCTGAGCCTCCTCGCCCTCGCACACATGACTTCCACACGACGCAACTTCTGCAATCAGATGGCCAGTGGCCTTGGCACGATCGCCCTCGCCAGCCTGCTCGACCAGGATCGTGGGCAGGCTGACCGACCGCACAATCTTGCCCGAGCCAAACGCTGTATTCATATCTTCTCGCCCGGCGGAGTCAGCCAGGTCGACACGTTTGACTACAAGCCCGCACTCGAACGCCTGGACGGCAAACGACTGATGGGTAAAGGCGACATTGACACGTTCTTCGGAAAGATCGGTGTCCTGCGAAAAAGCTTCTACCGCTTCAGGCAGCATGGCGCAAGCGGCAGTTGGGTCTCGGAGCTGTTTCCGCACTTGGCGAATCGAGTCGACGACCTGACCTTCTTTCACACCCTGGTCTCTAAAAGTTCCTCTCATACACCCGCCTGCTTCCAGATGAACACCGGCTTCACCCAGGTCGGATTCCCCAGCGTTGGATCCTGGCTCTCCTACGGACTCGGCACGGCCAACGACGAACTGCCAACGTTTGTCGTGCTGCCTGACCCTCGCGGACTCCCCAACGGAGGCACCAGCAACTGGAGCCAGGGGTTCTTGCCGGCACAGCATCAGGGCACCGCCTTTTCAACCATCGCCAAGGGCCAGGCAATCGCACACCTGGAGACTCCCGATTCGGTTTCGCTCGAGGGGAGACAAGCCGGACTCTCGCTCCTAGCCGATCTGGATCGCCGCTTTGCCCACGCCAATCCCGGTCACGATCAACTCAGAGCACGCGTCCGTTCCTACGAATTGGCCGCACGCATGCAAACCAGTATCCCCCGAGTCGTCGATTTTGGCGACGAAACCCAAGCCACTCGAAAACTCTACGGCCTCGACGACTCGGTCATCGGCCAATCCGCCTCCAACTTCCTGCTGGCACGACGGTTGATCGAACAAGGCGTTCGCTTTGTCCAGATCTTCAACGGCGGAGCACTCGGGTCTCCCCGTATCAACTGGGACGCTCACGAGGACCTGGTCCGTAATCACACCAACCAGGCCCGACATCTCGACCAACCCGCGGCCGCCCTGCTGACCGACTTGAAACAGCGAGGACTACTCGACGACACGCTGGTCGTCTGGTCGTCGGAATTCGGCCGCACACCGTTCACTCAAGGCAACCCCGGCATGGGCCGCGACCATCACCCGCTGGTCTTCACCGCCTGGATGGCCGGCGCCGGACTCAAACCCGGTTACCACCACGGTGTCAGTGACGACGTGGGATACCAACCGGCCGAGGATCCCGTCACCGTCTACGACTTCCATGCCACGCTGCTGCACCTGCTCGGCATCGACCACACCCGATTGACCTACTACCACAACGGACTCGCCCGACGACTCACCGATGTCCACGGCCACGTCGTCCACGATGTCCTGGCCTGAAAAACACAGAGGCTCACTATTCATCTGCTGCTGCCTTTGGCGTCGAGTATCCTGACCGTCCTCGGATTGCTGCTGCTCAAGCGAGCCCAGGCCCAGGGCACAACCACCTGGACCACTCTCATCGTGGTCACTTGGACCACCGCCGTCGCCTTCTCGGCACTCACCCTCATCGGTGGCACCATGCAGCCACTCTCGCTCGTCTGGCAGCCAGCCCTCGTCGGTGCACTCTTTTTGGCCGGGCTGACCTTCACCTTCCTGGGCGTACAGATCGGCGATGTCTCGATCGTGACTCCCGTCCAAGGCGTCAAGGTGCTACTGGTCCCGGCCCTGGCCGTGCTCGTCGTCGGCGATGTCGCCGGAACACGGATCTGGCTCGCTGCAGCCATCGCCATGGGTGGCATCTGGTTCATTCAATCGACCGACGAAACTCTCGATCGGTCCAAGGTCCGAATCTCAATCGGCTGTGCACTCCTGGCAGCAGTCTCGCTGACGCTCTTTGACCTGCTGATCCAGAAATGGGCGCCCGCCTGGGGACCCGGGTACTTCCTGCCCCTCGCGTTCGCATCGACCGCACTGCTGTCGCTGGGTTTTCTGAAACTCGCCAGGCCCAACCGACAGAGCATCCGCTCGCAACTCTCCTGGCCACTGGCTATCGGAGCACTGCTGATGGCAGTGCAGGCCTTCGGCATGACCTACACCATCGCACAGTTCGGCGATGCCACTCGAGTCAATATCGTCTACTCGTTGCGAGGACTCTGGGGAGTGCTGCTGACCTGGACTCTGGCAAAGTCCCTGGGACTGGCCGACACACTGCCCGCGTCCTCAGTCATGCTCAAACGGCTCGCAGGTGCCATCCTGATCGGCGCTTCGATTGCGTTGTCCCTGGTTTGACACGACGATCCCTGAAACTGGTGCCAGAATCCGACATCAACCACGGCAACCGATCTACTGTCGAACACACCCGGGC
>CAVOEV010000039.1:0-24755 GCA_963694825.1 Planctomycetota bacterium | reverse complement strand
CAGCCGATTCGCCGACTCGACCAGTGCAGTCCGAGCCACCAGGGGATCCTCGGGCGTCGTCTCCAGTGGCCTGGCCAATCGCCGCGATGTGATCCACGTCACACGGGTCTCCGGCTGCTCGGCCGACAACTCGGACAACGCCACGACCGCCGTCGCTGCCGAATGACCGCTGCCAACCACCACTGTGTGACGCCCCGAATGCACCAACCTCCGATCACCTCGCAGGTCCGGGATCTCGTAGTCGCACGCCAACAACACCCGACGCTCTCCGGGACAACAGATTCCTCCGGCACCGATCGGATTCGGATTCCCCCACGTCCCCGAACAATCCAAGACCACGTCAGCCGTCTGGTAACTCTCGACTCCCTCGGTCTCGATAACCAACCGAAACCGGTCACCAGCCTGATCGCGTCGACCCACCAGGTGATGCTTCCACGTCGACTCGCGACTAACCGACACCACCTGCGACCGCTCGTTGATCACAGCACGCCCGCCAACCGCTCGAGCCAACGGCTCAAGATACAAGCCGACAAACTCGGCTCCAGTCAACAACGCATCCCGATCCGGCTGTCCCGCCCCGACCGCCTCGCGACCCGCCGCCGAGCTGTTCATCTCGAACGGACTGAACAACTCGACATGCCCCCACCGCCGCACGTTGTCGGCTACCGTGGCGCGTTCGTATACGACCGTCTCGAAACCAACAGCCGACAATTGCCAAGCCGACTCCAGGCCGATCGGACCGGCACCAATGATCACAACTCGAGCCTCTGGCCCTGTGGTCATGCCACCAGTCTCGCGAATTCCAAATCGAGTGTCGTTCAATGAGCCGATGGGATCGCCGAGTCGACTCCGGTAACACGACCGCAAGCGAACACGTCGATCGGCACCAGTAGGTCCTGGCCCAGAACCAGCTGCCGAATCAGGACGGCTGTCGCCGGCGACAATTGCAGGCCGGCACGGAAATGGCCCGCGGCAATCAACAGGTTGTCGTGACCGGGCACCAGGCCCAGGTAAGGCAACCCGTCGGCAGCCCCCGGACGCAGCCCCGACCAGCATCGCTCGAACTTCGCTCCAGCCAGACACGGCACCAACTGTTCGGCAAACCCGATCAACCCCGCCACACCCTCCGCCGTGTTCCCCTTCTCGAAACCACACCACTCCTCGGTCGAACCAATCAATATCCGCCCGTCAGCACGAGGCACCAAGTAACGGGAACCCAGGCTGATGATCCGAGAAAACGGCAAAGGCCGACTCGACAGTTGAACCACCTGGCCTCGAACCGGTTCGATCGCAACGTCCGCATCCAGGCCGGCAAACACCCCCGGTGTCCACGCACCGCTGGCCACAACAAACTGCCCGCCAGCATGCTCACGATCCGGGGTCCGAGCCGCCACCACTCGACCGTTCTCCTTGACCAACTCCACAACCGGAGAACCCGACACCAACTCGACGCCAGCCTCGGCCAACGCCGACAACAAGGCCTCGAGATGCCAGGGGTTGCGGACTTGGCACTTGCTCGGCCAATGCAGACCGACCACCGTCCGAGGGTTCAAGGCCGGTTCGAGTGCCAACACAGCCGCACTTCCCAACAACTCGGCCGCAATCCCCTCGTCACGCCACGCACCAGCCAAGTCGGCCAACTGGTCCGCCTCACCCGCCAACCGGATCTCCAATCCCCCACTGTTGCGGAATCCGTTGTCGATCCCGGTCAACTCGCGCAATGCCTCAGACCACTCGGGCCACAACCGACAGCTTTCCCCTCGCAATCGGTCGTAGGGATGAGACGCCAGTTCCGGGTTCCCCGGCGGCAAAATCCCCGCTCCAGCCCAAGACGCCTCGCGACCAAACTCGCCGCGTTCCAACACCTTGACCGTCACGCCATGCCGAGACAATTCCCAGGCAATCGAAAGTCCAATCACCCCACCGCCAACCACCACCACGTCCGTCATGCTGCCATCCCTGTCGATCTCGCCCGGACTCCACTCCGGATACCGCGTCGGCTGTTGTGCCGGCTATCGTTTCTTGCCCGAAAGACTCTGTAGGTAGGCGACCGCCAGTTGTTTCAGGTCGGTCGGAGCGTAGATCGTCTTGACCGATGCAGCCACTCCGGTCCCGTTCTGCAGAGTGCGAACCAGTCGCACAAACCGGGCACCTCCGCCAGCCTTGATGATGAACGACACCAGAGTGTACCCGACGGCTCCGACCTGCTCGGGCGAAAACGTACCGTCAGCAAACAGCTCCTCGGGCTTCGACAAACCCTGTAAGGCATCGACAGCCGTCACTTTCAATCCGGCAATGTGCTCGTTCTTCGCATCCGACTTCGCCGCCAACGCCAGCCCAACTCCACGGATTAGCCACTGGGGCAACCGGCTGCCGCTGCGTTTCAGGAACGCACCGGTCACATGATCGATCAACTGGATCTTCATCCCCGCCACGTCACCAGTCACCACGTCGCCGACATCCTGCAACACGATGTAGGCGTCTTCAAACGAAGGCGATACGACCGCATGACCGGTCATGGCTCGAGGCGTTTGGCGGTTATGGATCACCTGGTTCCACTCGGTGTAACCAAACCGTTCCTTGAACACGACCACCGCCAGGCGACCCTTGAACAACTGTCCACTCTTCTCGCCGAACATCGTTCTCAACTGCTTGCCATGATCGTCGGCCCACTCCGCCAACTGCTGCAAGCGGGTCGCCGACACGTCGCCGTAGACAAAGAAATCGTCCGTCTTGACGAACCGGGGCCGGTCGTCCTTCGACACGCGGTCCCACAACTCGTCGATCCGCTTTTCGCGAAAGTCGTTGAATTCTGCCGGCGACAACTTCGCCAGCATCTCGGCCTTCATGTCCTCGTCGGTCGGTACCAGCGAACGCATCGCCACCGTCGCCGATTCGCCGTCGAACTTCGCACCCTCCTGGATCCACGTCCGCAAGCTGTTGTAGAAGCCTCGAGTGATCCGGCGGTTGCCCGGAGGCATTTTCTGATTGTCCTGATCCAATGCCGCCACACGTCGCCAAATGATGCTGCCCTCCAGGTTGCCCGGCAAAACCACTCGACCATTATCACTGCCCTTCAACATCGACTCGAACGACTGCAGCGAAAACCCGCCGCGAGGATTCCCGCCACCGTGACAGCTGCCACACAAGGTGGCCAGAGTCGGAGCCAGGTCCTTGACGAACGACACCTTCTCGTCACCCGTCGCCCTGACAACCTTGACCGTCACCGGCTTCGGAGTCCCCTTCGGCGTGCCGCCATCAGACGACTTCAGGTTCCGCAACTGAGTGTTCATGCCGTCGCCGTCAAACTTCGCACCGCTGGACACCCAGGCACTGATCTTCGCAATCTGCTCGCCCGTCAACGCCGCTCCACCCTTGGGCATTCTCTGGTTCGCATTCGTCGCAGCAATCCGCTGCAGCAACAGGCTGCCGCCGACATTGCCCGCACGCACCGCCGGACCACTGCGCCCGCCTCGAGCCAATCCGGCAAACGTATCCAGCCGCAAACGACCCGAAGCTCGAGTCCCATGACACGTGCCGCAACGAGACACCAGGATCGGAGCCACATCGCTCACAAAACTCATCGACTTGGCCGGCATCGGCGAACCCTTGCCACCTCGCCGGATCGCCAACTGACGCTTCTGCAACTCCAGGAACTTCAACAACCCCGCTACCGATCGCTCGGTCGGCTTCAACTTCGCAGCCTTGATCACCGACTGGATCGACGACTCGGCCTCGCCCAACAACTTGCCCGCCTCGTCCAACTTCTTGCGACGAATCAGGGCCGATGCCCGAGTGATCGTTCGACGCGCCGTAGACAACTCGCGACGCTGCTTCACTGTCGGAGCAGACAGCGCCGGGTCGGCCACAAGACTCGACAACCACGCTGCACTCAGCACACACACCAGAAATCCGGTCGTCCGTTTCGCCTGCATGGCGTCGCAGCCCTCTTTGCCCTGTTGACCACCAGTGACGACTTACCCGATCGACAAACGCCAATCTCGCCAACCCGTCACCTGCCCATTCCGCCCCGCCGTCTGCTCCTTCAGTATAAGAGATCAACAAGGCCGGTAAAGACCGCCTCAATTCCAGCCCCTGAATAACCCGGGTTCTCGCCGGCTCATCAACGCAACTGTCATCCCCAGCGAAGCGAGGAATCTCGACCGTTGCCGAAATACCACCGTCGAGATCCCGGATGATCGTTGAGCCAATCGATGGACCTGTGCTAGCATCAGAGTACTCAAACAACCATTTCCGAACTCCGACACAACACCAACCCCACACCCAAAATGTCGCACACACTCCCCCCTGCCCTGCTCGAAAAACTCGACTCGCTACTGGCCACCCTCCAAGGATACGGACGGGTCGCCGTGGCGTTTTCGGCCGGAGTCGACAGTACGGTCGTGGCCCGAGCCGCTCGGGAAGCCTGCGGAGATCAGGCGGTCGCCGTCACCGCCGTCAGCGCCAGCCTCGCCAGCGGAGAACGTGAACTGGCCGAATCACTGGCACAGCAAATCGGCATTCGACACCTCGTGATCCAAACCGACGAATTCGACAACCCCGAGTACCTCAAAAATCCAACCAACCGCTGCTACTTCTGCAAGACCGAACTCTACAGCCAACTCGGCCGAAAACTCGCCGAACTCGAAGTCGATTGCATCGCCAATGGAGCCAACGTCGACGACCAGGGCGACCACCGACCCGGTATGGTCGCTGCATCAGAACACAACGTCCGTAGCCCGCTGCTCGAGGTCGGGATCAACAAGCAGGATGTGCGTCACCTGGCAAAATACTGGGACCTGCCGGTCTGGGACAAACCCGCCATGCCATGCCTCTCGAGCCGCATTGCCTACGGCGTTGAAGTGACGACCGAACGAGTCAAACGAGTCGACCTGGCCGAACACTACCTGAGAGACAAATTCGGGCTGGTCGAGTTTCGTGTCCGACACATGGCCGATGAACTGGCTCGAATCGAAGTCTCCCTCGACCTGCTACCCATGATCCTCGAACCGGACAAACGACAAGCCATCACCACCAAGCTGCAACACCTCGGATTCGCCTTCGTCACAATCGACCTCCAGGGCTTCCGCTCCGGTAGCCTCAACTCGGTCATCCCTGTCGACGAACTGCAACTGCTCGGCGATTGACTCGGCCCACCCGCCATCAAATCCCCGGCACCGGAAAATCGCGGCAAAATTCCGCAATCTCGCTGCGAACCCGCTCGCCCACCGCTTCGTCGTCGGCCGCACCAAGCACCTCGAGAATCCAAGCACCCACTCGCGTCATCTCGTCGACACCCATCCCTCGAGTCGTCAGCGCCGCAGTCCCGATCCGGACCCCGCTCGGGTCCAACGGCTTGCGCTGGTCAAAGGGGATCATGTTCATGTTCACCGTGATCCCAGCCGACTCCAAAGCCGACTCGGCAATCTTGCCCGTCAAACCGATCGCCGTCACGTCAGCCAGCATCAGGTGGTTGTCCGTCCCGCCACTGGCCAACTCGATCCCGCCAGCCAACAACGTCTCGGCCAACACGCGAGCGTTCTCGACGACCGATCGAGCGTACTCGCGGAACGAATCCTCCAACGCTTCACCAAAACAGACCGCTTTACCGGCAATGATGTGACACAACGGTCCACCCTGCATCCCGGGAAATACCGTCCGGTCCAGGTTCCGAGCGTTCGATTCCCTGGTCAACACAAAACCGCCGCGCGGACCGCGCAGCGTCTTGTGGGACGTCGATGTGACGTAATCGGCCACCTCGACCGGATTGTTGTGTAAACCGGCAGCAACCAGGCCGGCGTAATGAGCCATGTCGACCATCAACAATGCTCCCACCTCAGCAGCAATCTCGGCAAACTTGCCGTGATCGATCTCGCGAGGATACGCGCTGGCACCAGCCACGATCATCTTCGGCTTCAACTCCCGTGCCATCGATGCCACCTGGTCGAAATCGATCCGGTGATCATCCTCGCGGACCCCGTAATGAGCCACGTTGTAGAGCTGACCCGAAAAGTTCAGGTGCATGCCATGAGTCAAATGGCCGCCATGAGCCAGGTCCATCGCCAGGTAACAGTCTCCCGGCTCGAGTTCGGTCAGATAGACCGACATGTTGGCCTGGCTACCCGAATGAGGCTGCACGTTGGCGTGCTCGGCACCAAACAACTCGCAAACCCGATCCCGAGCCAAACTCTCCACATCGTCAATGTGCTCGCAACCCCCGTAGTACCGCCGACCCGGATACCCCTCGGCATACTTGTTCGTCAAGACACTGCCGGCCGACTCGAGAATTGCAGCACTGGTGTAGTTCTCGGACGCAATCAGCTCGAGCCCGTCAACCTGCCGGCCTCGCTCGGCCTCGATCGCAGCCCAAACCGCCCTGTCCTGCTGCTCAAGATCACTCATCACGCTTCGGACTCCCTTCCCGAATTCCACCGAGACCGGTCGACTCGATCAACTTGAATTGCCACGCCCGATCTGCGAGCCTCGTTTCGCCAAACAACTCAATGGCACAACACCTCGCAACAGTCTCACTCAAGACCGCCCGTTTATAGACCTCGGCACGCCGTTTTGCCACTATCTCCTTCAGCACCACCTCCCCCCCCACATCACACTCCGCCGTGACCGACTCTGTACCATCCCCTGCCACCACCCCAACCCTGCAAGAGGGCCCGCTGACCTGTTCGCCCTGCCTGCAGGGCGAACAGGTGGCCTTCACCGGAGTCCTCGCCTCGATGACTCACCGCGAAGCCATGGAACTGGTCACCCGCCACGGTGGCACCTCAACCGCACACGTCACACGCAGCACCACAATGCTGGTCGTCGGCGAGGAAGGCTGGCCGCTGGAATCCAACGGACAACCCTCTGTCAAGTGGCAGGATGCCAACGAATTGGCCCGATCCGGACTGCCCCTGACTACGCTCGTCGAATCGCAATGGCTGCACCTGCTCGGCCTCGACGAGACGCGAACCGAAATCCACAAAGCCTACACCCCCGCCATGCTCAGCCAACTGCTCGGCGTCACCGTGCACCTGATCCGGCGCTGGGAACGAGCCGGGCTGATTACGGCGGTGCGTCGAGTCCATCGCCTGCCCTACTTTTCGTTCCGCGACGTCGCCAGCGCCCGACGACTCAGCGAACTGCTCGCCGACGGCGTGCCGCGAACCGAGATCGAAAAAAGCCTTGGCCAATTGGCACCACTCTTCCAAAACGGCAACCGATCACTCGATCAACTCGAAATGCTCGCCCGTGACTCCCGAATCGTATTCCGCGACAAGCGAGGACTGATCGAACCGGCCAGCGGGCAAAGACTGCTGGGGTTCGACGACGAAGACAAACCGGCCGACGACGATACGGCACACATCCCATTCCGCAGCCCGCTGCCCATCACCGCCTGGACCCCCGAACGACCCCACCAGGCCTGGGGGTTCCGAGACTGGTTTGACCAGGGACGGCAGCTGCTAGAGGATGACTTGGCCGAGGAATCGATCGAGGCGTTTCGGATGTGCCTGATGGAACGCCCCGACGAAGCAGACGCTCACTTCCACCTCGCCGAAGCACTCTTTCGCTGCAAACACACTCGAGCCGCCCTGGAACGCTACCACGCGGCCGTCGAATGCGACCACGACTACATCGAAGCCTGGACACAATTGGGCTGCCTGCACGCGGAACTCGGTGAACTCGAACAGGCACTCGATGCCTTCGAAGTCGCCCTGCAAGTGCACCCGGACTTCCCCGATGCACACTGGCACAAAGGCGAAATCCTATACCAACTCAACCGCACCGCCGAAGCCGTCGAGCACTGGGAACGATACCTGACCTACGACGCCCGCGGCCCCTGGGCCGAAACCGCTCGGCAACGACTCGAACAACTCGCCGTCACCGCCGACGCCTGTGCCCCCACCGCAGGGAATGACTCTCCGCCCATCCCCGCTACCAGCTAGTGCCCGCCCGCTCCGGGCGATTCCACACCGCTGGCAGCCGCCGCGTCCAACTTCGCGTCGTCATCTCGAGCCGACACCGTGTCGACGCCCAGCCAGTAGAACAGCATCAACGGCACAAACAGACTGAACAACACGGCCAGCATCACGCCGATCGCCTTGCCCACACCTCGGTCAATCACCTCGAATTCCGCAATCTCCGCATCACTGAAGATCGGATCGGTCACGGGGCCGTCTGCTGTCTCGGTCATCGTCGTTTCGCCGTTTCCTTGGTCCTGACACTCGCCACAGAACCGCTTGGCCCCGCGACATCGCCGCGATTCTGACCCATCCCGAGACCGATGTCGAGGTCACTCGGTGCGACCTTCGAGCAGTTCTTCCAACCGGTTCTCACCCGGGTACGGATGCCCGCTGTGCTGCCGGAACGCCTCGCCATAGGCCACACCCAATTCACCACCCCGCAACGCACCCCAACGACGACAACTCTCCAGGTACTCGTCCATCCCATGCTGTTTCAACAACCACGACCGCTGTGACTCGTGACACGCCAGCATCTCCATCTTCCGCTCAAATGTCTCGCTGACATCCACGATCATCCCCGCCGGCAACGACTCCCCGTACCAGTCCACTCCCTCGATCGCATCCACATAATATAGGCAGGGAATCGCATCAAGAGCCGCCGCCGGTTCTTCCACGCCGGTCACGTAGTTCGGAATCGGTGCGTTAAAACAGGCATCGCGGACCAGCAGACTGGTCATCTCGTGGTCCGGCATGTAATCCACCGGCGGTGCCGTCAGTACGATGTCCGGCCGCACTCGCCGCAGGCACTCGGTCACACGCCGACGCGAAGAATTGTCGAAGACGATCGACAGGTCCCGGAACTCCAGGCAATGTGACTCGGCCCCAAGCAATCCGGCCGACCGAACTGCCTCGCCACGCCGAACCTCGGAAATCTCGTCCGACGACATCTCGGCACTGCCGCAATCGCCCGGTGACATCGTCGCCACGTGCAACGTCACACCTCGATCGGCCAATCTCAGCAACGTGCCCGCACACTGAAACTCGATGTCGTCCGGATGAGCATGAATCGCCAACACCGTCGTCATCGTCGGCCACCTGCTACCGCCCGCCGGGTCAGTCGCCCGAGACGCTCTCTGGACACGAGTCTGCCAATTCCGACTGCTCGGGCACATCCGTCGATGCGGCACTGTACTGGTTCAACTTGTTGTACATCGTCTTCAGAGCGATACCCAGCTCCTTGGCCGCTGCCGGCTTGTCGCCCGAATGCTTCGCCAGCACGCCGAGCACGATCTGACGCTCGACTTCACGCAACGTCATCACACCCCGAGGCAACACAAATGCCGAAACCGTCCCCGGTTGACTGCTGGCCAGGTGACCGGGCAAATGCTCCATCTTAATCGCATTCTCACCCGCCATGATCACCGCGTGCTCCACCGCGTTGGCCAACTCGCGGACGTTGCCCGGCCAGGCATGATTCGACAAACCCGCCAACACCTCGGCCGACAACGTCTCGTCGTCAGCCAGCGGACGTTTTCGGGCCCGAGACAACAACACCTGGGCCAGCAATGGCAGATCCTCCAGCCGATCCCGCAATGGCGGCAAGCAGATCTCGAACGTGTTCACCCGAAAATACAAGTCCTCACGGAACTCGCCCGCACCAACCATCTCGGCAAGATCACCGTTCGTCGCACACACGATCCGGACATCCACGTGCATCGGCTCGTTCTCACCCACTCGCCGAATCTCACCCGACTCCAAGAATCGCAACAGCTTCACCTGCATCGACCGATTCAACTCGCCCAGCTCGTCCAAAAACAACGTGCCCCCGTCAGCCACCTCAAACAATCCCGTTCGCGACTGATCGGCTCCGGTGAACGCACCCTTGCGATGACCAAAGAACTCGCTCTCGACCAAATGCTCGGGCAAGGCCCCGCAATTGACTGGCACGAACGGCATGTCCGCCCGAGCACTCAGTTCGTGCACCCGCCGGGCAACCAACTCCTTGCCCGTGCCCGTCTCGCCCAATACCAGCACGCTGGAATCGGTCGGAGCCACTCGCTCGATCAAGGTTGACACCTGATGCATCGAAGCCGTCTTGCCTACGATGTCCGTTGATCCCTCGATCGCCTGCAAACGCGTCTCCAACGCCAGCGTCTTCCGGCTTCGCTGTCGCCACACCGCCGCACGCGACAAGGCCTGCTGGATGTTCAGCAACTTGCACGGCTTGTTCAGAAAATCATCAGCACGATGACGAACCGCTCGAATCGCCTGCTGCATGTCGCCGTGACCGGTGTGGATGATCACGAACGTATCAGGAGACATCTGCTTGATGTGGTCGGTGACCTCCCAACCCGAAATGCCAGGCATCTTCAGATCGACGATCGCCGCGTCGAAGTCCTGCTCGGCCAACACCTTCAACGCCGACTCGCCATCCTCGCAGACCGTCACGTCGTGGCCCATTCGAGGCAACTCGATACGCATCACCTCGCGGATCGGTGCCTCGTCGTCGACAAACAGGACTCTCAACGACGTCAACGTCGGCCGATCGACCTGCTGCTCACCAGCGTCCTTGCTGTCCACGCCTTCGCCCACTCCTTTGGTTCCTTCAAAGCGGTCACCCAAGATCCACCATGACCCGGTCCGCGAACACACCTCTTATCAGAATTCCCCGTCCGCCTCAATTGTCTTTCCACCTTCAGCCCCGTCTTCTACCAATCCCGCACTGTCCAGCCTCTCGCTCGACAACGACTCAACCACCCAGTCCGAGTCGGTCTGCTCCGATCGCCTGGGCAACTGCAACCGGAACAGACTGCCCTGCCCCACCCCCCCACTGCTCGCCTCGATCGTCCCGCCATGCTCACTGATGATTCGGTGACTGATCGATAGACCCAGGCCCGTCCCCTTGCCAGTCGACTTCGTCGTAAAAAAGGGCTCGAACAAGTTGTCGATCGTCTCGGACGTCATCCCGCAACCGTCGTCCGAAAAACTCAACGTCACCAGGTCCGTCTGACTCGCCAACTCGATGTCCAAACTCCCACCCTCACCCGTCGACTCCAGGGCATTGGCCACCAGGTTCAATACCACCTGCTTGATCTGAGGCCCGTTGATCTCCAGTCGACACGTGCCACTGGCGGAAAACGTGATCCTGCGGTCCCGAAAACGACTCATATGACCCACCAACGCCAACACCTCGTTGACCAGTTGGATCAGATCATGAGGCGCCCGCGACGCGTCCTGACCTCTCGAAAAATCGAGTAGCCTCGCAGTGATCTCCTGGCAACGAAACGCCTCGCGACCAATCATCTCGGCATACTGACGGATCACCGTCTGCTCGTCCGGTGCCGCCTGGCCAAGCAACGCCTCGAGCCGATCCTGCAAACTCTCGCCCGCCATCGCGATTGCCGCCAACGGGTTGTTGATTTCATGAGCCACCCCCGCGGCCAGAAAACCCACACCCGCCAATCGCTCGGATCGGACCAACTGACGAGATCGGTCTCGGACCTGAGAATCCAGGTCGTCGCGAATCTCGCGGAACCGATCGGTCATCTGGTTGAACGACTCGGCCAACTCGGCCATCTCGTCACGAGTCGACAACTCGACACGGTAGTCGAGGTCCCCCTGAGCCACCCGCCGGGCCCCCTCGTGCAGGACCCGGATCGGCTGAAACACCCAACGGTAGCCGGCATGCACAAACGCCACGAACATCAATACCGCAGCAATCGTCGAACCGATCAGCCAGCGAGTCCGAGATGCCAATGCCCCCTCGGTATCACGCAGTCGGCTCCGTAACCCCGCCCGCGGATCGGGCAACGATCGAGCCGTTCGCAGGCTGGCTGCCACTCGGCTGCCCAACTCGACCCGAGACGCAACACTCAACCGCCCCACTCCGACAAGCGACTCGTCGATCGACTGGAGTTGACGATCCAGCTGAGCCAGCAGCTGACGCGATACCGCACGACTCGAACGGTCACTCGGCGACACTTCCAAGCGACCCCAACGCAATTGGTACTCCGAAAATGCTTCGCTCGCACCACGATGACAATCCCTCAGATCCTGACGCGACACCGTCGAGACTGAATCCAGCAAGGGCGTTGCCAAGGCACCCAACTCGGCCTCAAGACGCTCGCGATCCGGAGCCTCGAACACGCTGAACGTCAACTCGCGCACAGCCTGACGGTACGACCACAATCCGACCAGGCCACTGATCGACAAGGTCGCCATCATCACCAGCACCAACGCCAGACCGATGATCAATTTGAACCGAATCGAGCGAGTCAGAACCATCGCGACCTCCCTGTCCGTCGCCACCGTGTGGCGCCGTCCAGCGAGTCTATCATCCAGTTCGAAGGCCCGGCAAGAGGACGACTGGAAACAACAAACGGTCTTGCCCCTGACCGCGAACACGACCTAATATCCCGCCCCGCGCCAAACCGGCCGCGTTGGAGCCCACCGGTGACCATTCGCCTACGCCCGTACATCACGCTGATCGCCACTCTACTGGCAATCCACTCGACCGGCTGCGTCCACCGCCGACTGGCGATCCGCAGCCAACCGGTCGGCGCCAAAGTCTACGTCGACGGACAGGATGCCGGCTTCACACCCACATCGGTCGACTTCACCTACTACGCCACCCGAGAAATCCGGCTGGTCAAACCTGGCTTCGAAACTCAGACCCGAGAAGTCCGACTGGCCCCGCCCTGGTATCAGACCCCACCACTCGACTTCTTCTCCGACAACTTCTCGCCCGGCCGGGTCACCGACCGCCGAGAAGTCCGGTTCACCATGGAACCGTCCGTCATCGTGCCAAAAAACGAACTGCTCGATCGAGCCAACTCGTTGAGAACCGAGTCCCGGATCGGCAAATAAAAAGGGACTAGCCCACAGGCCCGTGGCGAGGTGCCTGGCTCCAGCCTGTCCCGCAAACTACCGCGGCGACCCCACACCCCGCTTCGCCGACCGCACCGGCCCCGGCACTTCCTTCACCCCCGCACTCCCACGCAACGCACCCTGTACACCCAGCAATTCGGGATGACGTGCCACCTTGTCGCTGAAAATCCGCAGGTCGCGGACCACCGGCTCCAGGTTCCTCAACAACACCGACAACGATGTCGCCGAATCGTTCAGGTTCCGATACAGCGTCGGGTCCTTCGCCAACCGGTTCAAGGAACCATCCGGTGTGTTGACCGTTTTCGAAAACCGGGACAGGTTGCCGGTCAACGTCTCGAGATTCCCCAACGTCGCGTCCAGTCGACCGACAATCGAACCACCACGCCGTGCCAACGGATCGGTCACGCCCTGTAGGTTCTCAAGATTCGAATTCACCGTCAGCACCGTTTTGCGAACCGCTTTCAAAGTCAACTCGGTCTCGCCCACCAGCCGAGGCAACGCGTCCAGCGAACGACGCAAGTTCTGCTGCTGACGCGGGTCGCCCAGGACCTCGTTCGCACTGGCAAACAACTCGTTCGCCGTCGACATCGTCTTCGAGAACTGGCCAAGAGCCTCGGCCGATTGGCTGATCGCTCGCTCCAACTCACCGCGTCGACCACCAACCAACCCGTTGATGTTCTCGGCCACGTCGGACCACTGCCGACTGGTCGACTCCAACGACGCCATCGTCGTTCGCAACTGATCATCCAGTCGAGATACCAACTGCATCGGATCAATCGACGCATCCCCCCGCAACATGTCGCCACTTCGCAACTGACGACCTTCCCCACCCAGGGAAAACTCGACCGTCGTATCGCCCAGTAGACTTCTCACCAACCGAGGCCTCGCGTCGATGCGAACTCCGAATCGTGACTCCAGATCCACAACAACCCGGGTCCCGCCTCGCTTCCGATCAATCGACACCTCTCGCACCGTGCCAATCGATACGCCGTTCATTTCCACCGGACCGCCTGGCTGGACACCCGCCGCCGTCGAAAAATGGATCGCCACTGTCACCGGGGTCCGCCACAACGATCGGAATTCACCAAACTGAAAGATCATCACCGCGGCACAGATCACCGAAACGATCACCACCATGCCGACCCGAAACTGCAACTGTCGTTCACTCATCCCACTTTCCTTTCCAAGGCCTCGCGGCCACCGTGCAGAAATGCCGAGACCCGAACGTCACTCGATGACAGGGCTTCGGGCAGGGTCCCGGTGAAAATGGCCTGGCCCTCGCCGTCGGCAAGACGCGAGACCGGCTCGAGCATCACCACGCAGTCGGCCACCGCACGGACAGTCGAGAGATCGTGTGTCACCACGACACTGGTCACCGAACGTCGCTCCGAGACCTCGACAATCAATCGATTGATCACCCCGGTCATCACCGGATCCAAACCCGTCGTCGGCTCGTCGTAAAGCATCACCGATGGCTCGAGCGCCAGGGCCCGGGCCAACGCCACTCGCTTTCGCATCCCGCCAGACAATTCGGATGGTTGCTTCCCACAAACCGCTTCAGACAAACCCACCTCGTCAAGCCGATCGAGCACCACACGGCGAATCCCCACCTCGTCCCGATCACCCAACTCGCGCAAACCAAACGCCACGTTCTCAAAGACATCGAAACTGTCGAACAACGCCGAGTTCTGGAACAGGTAACCCAACCGCAGTCGACAACGGTCTCGCTCGCCAACACCCAACTCGCTCACCAAACGCCCCTCCCAATGCACTGACCCGCTTGTCGGCTCCAACAACGACATCATCAGCTTCAACGTCACACTCTTCCCACAACCACTCTCGCCAATCACCACCAACGTCTTGCCCCGGCCGACTGAAATCGTCAGGTCACCCAGCACCTGCTGGTCACCGAATCGAAGCCCCACACGGCTCAACACAACCGGGTCAGGCTCTTGGACGGACGGACAATCAGTCACTCGGTCACCCGAAAACTCTTTGTAGGTCGACAAATCTTAACCGGGCCGGATCACTCGACCGGATCACAACAGCGAAGGCGACACCGGATAAACCATCCGGTAACCGGTGTCCAACAACAGGCCAAGGAAGAAGTCCAGAGCCAGGATGGCTATGAAGGATGCGACAAACGCAACGGTCGCCGCACGACCTACACCCCGAGCACCACCCTGGCAATGAAAACCGTGGTAACACGAAAACAACGCAATCGCACCGCCAAAGAACACGCTCTTGATCAAACCGGTCGCCACGTCAAACGCCGTCACGAACGAACGACTGTGAACCCAGTAGAAATGACTGTTGACCTCCAGGACCCAAGTCGAAAACAGCCAGCCGCCGATGATCCCCACCGTGTCGGCAACAATCGTCAGGATCGGGATCAAAAGGAAGCAGGCCAGGAAACGAGGCACCACCAGTTGACGCAACGGGTTGGCACCCAGAGCACGGATCGCATCGATCTGCTCCGTCACACGCATCGTCCCCAACTCGGCCGCCATCGCACTGCCCACTCGCCCAGCCAGCATCGTCGCGGCCAACACCGGACCCAACTCCTTGACCAGCGACGAATTGATCACCGAACCGATTCGAGTTTCCATTCCCATCTGATGAAACGATGCATACCCCTGCACCGCCAGAACCATGCCGATGAACACACCGGTCACGACCACCACCGGAATACTGCCCACGCCGACAATGCACATTGTCTCCAGCATCAAACCACGGCGAGGCCGACCGGCTGCCAGTTGACGCAGCACGCCGAACGAAAACAATGCGAAGTCGCCAACCGACTCGACACGCGACAACACCACCGCACCGAGCCGGTGGATCGGAGTCGTCGGAGATTGTGATACGGGAACAGTCGCCATCGCGATCAACTCTCGACAGCCGCGGGAACCGGGAACGTAGCCGATTGGTCGGAACCGGGCGAGATCACTTCTCGAGACCGCCGAGAGATTGCTGTTGATTTCCGTACAGGCCACAGTGCTGGTACAATCCAGCCCGTCGCAACAATCGCTGGTCATACGTCGACTCAGCGAAACACATTCAGGATGACCGCACAGGAGAACGGCATGCGAAGCTTGATCGCAGTCTTGACATTGACCCTGCTGACCGGCACCACTGCCTGGGCTCAGGACGAAAAAACCACTGAAGCCAAGTCCGAAAAGGCTCCGGCCAAGGTCGTACTCAGCGACGTAGAAAAAGCTGCCGTCGCGGCGATCAAGAAGTCCGGAGGCTCGGTACTCGAAGTCGCACAGAACGACGGACGACTCGATATCGCCTTCCACCTCGCGGATGGGAAAATCGGCGACAAACAACTCGCACCACTCAAGAACATCACACACATCCACTCGCTCAACCTGCGAGGAACCGAAGTCACCGACGCCGGATTGGCCGCGATCGCCGGACTCGGAGGACTCGAACGACTCCACCTCGAAAAAACCAAGGTCACCGACGCCGGACTCACTCACCTCAAAAGTCTCCATAACCTCCAGTACCTCAACGTCTATGGCACCGCCGTCACCGACGCCGGACTCAAACACATCGCCGGACTCAAAAAACTCAAGAAACTCTACGTCTGGGAAACCAAGATCAGCGAAGGCGGTATCCAGACAATCAAGACGGCCGTCGCCGGACTGCGAGTGATCCCCGACCCGGTGCTCGAAAGAAAACGAGCCACCATCGACGCCAAACGCGCTCTCGCTGCACTGAAAACCGAATCCGAAACTGCTGCGAAAAATATCCCCGTCGCCAAGAAAAAGGCCGACGAAGCAGCCCAGGCTGCGACCACTGCCGCAACCGCATCAACCGATGCCGCCAAGGCCGCCGCCGCTGCCAAGACCAAGGCCCAAGCCGCTGCCAAGACACTCACCGATGCTCAGGCCAAGGCCAAGGACGCCAAAACCGACGACGACAAGAAAACCACTGCCGAAGCCGCTAAGAAAGCCACCGAAGACAAGAAGACCGCCGATAAGGCCAACACCGACGCTGCCAAGAAAGCCGCTGATACCAAGAAAGCCGGCGACGCTGCCAAGAAAGCTGCCGACGACGCCAAGAAAGCCTCCGCCGCCGCCACAAAAGCTGCCGCCGATGCCAAGGCAAAATTCGAAAAAGCCAGTAGCCCGCCTGTGAAAAAAACAGTCGACAAGAAAGCTGCCGACAAGAAAGCTGCTGACAAGAAAGCTGCTGACAAGAAAGCTGCTGACAAGAAAGCTGCTGACAAGAAAGCTGCTGACAAGAAAGCTGCCGACAAGAAAGCTGCTGACAAGAAAGCTGCTGACAAGAAGGCTGCTGACAAGAAAAAGAAGTAGCCGCCCCAACCAGGGCTGCGTTCCGATTCGACCGCAACCAACGAATCTCAGGCTCGGCGGTCACATCGATCGTCGGGCCTTTCTCTTAAATCTGTAGGCACAGGCTGTGCCTGACCTACCTGCACAATCGAGACACCTCACCATGTCGATCCCCACCCCCCTGCCCCGTCGCCTCACCCAAGCACTGCTCGTCGGCGCCGCACTACTCACCCCACCCAACACTCTCACCAACGTCGCCAACGCCGCCGACCTCTTGGCCCTCAACCCCAATGACCACATCGCCATCATCGGCAACAACCTCGCCGATCGTATGCAACACCACGGCTGGCTCGAAACCTACATCCAAGCCGAATTTCCCCGACATCGACTCACCATCCGCAACCTCGGCTTCACCGGCGACGAAGTGAAGACTCGCCCACGCTCGGCCAACTTCGGTAACGCCGATCAATGGCTCGCCAAGGTCAAAGCCGACGTCGTGTTCTGCTTCTTCGGATACAACGAAGCACTCCGCGGGCAACCCGGCCTCGCCACGTTCCGCAAAGATCTCGCTGACATGCTCACCAGCATGAAGACACAAAAATACAACGGCCGCTCCGCACCTCGCATCGTCGTCTTCTCACCCATCGCTCACGAAAACCTCAATAACAACAACCTCCCAGACGGCTCGAAAAACAACCGCAACCTGGCCATCTACTCGGCCGCCATGAAACAGGTCTGCAACTTACAAGACGTCCCATTCGTCGACCTCTTCGCATCCTCACAACAACTCTACGCCGAAAATAACAACCACCTCACACTCAACGGCATCCACCTGCTCGATCACGGCAACCGGCTGCTCGCCGGAGTCATCAGCACGCAGCTGTTCGGCGACTCAAACAGCACGCTGCGCAACAGTGCCCAAGTCGAACGGCTCCGCGACGCGGTACTCGACAAAAGCTACCACTGGTTCAGCCGGTACCGAGTTGTCGACGGCTACAACGTCTTCGGAGGCCGCTCGCGACTCGCATGGTTCGGACAGTCCAACGCCGACGTGATGCAACGCGAGATGCAGGTCTTCGACGTGATGACTGCCAACCGCGACGAACTGGTCTGGGCCGTCGCCGCCGGTCGCCAACACAAGGTCGTCGACAACAACATCCCCGGCCTGCTCGAAGTCAAGACGAACAAGGTCGGTCCGCTGGATGGAGGCCGACACCCGTACCTGGCCGGGATCAAGGCCACCGAACGCATGACCATGGCCAAGGGGATGGAAGTCAACCTGTTCGCCTCGGAAGAGAAGTTCCCCGAACTGGTCAACCCGGTGCAAATGGCCGTCGACACCGACGGACGACTCTTCGCCTCGGTCTGGCCCTCCTACCCGCACTGGAACCCCACACAACCACGCACCGACCGCATTCTCTGCCTGCCCGATGACGACCGAGACGGAGTCGCCGACCGCTGCATCATCTTCGCCGATCAACTCAACAGCGTGACCGGTTTCGAGTTCTGGGGCGGAGGCATGCTGGTGGCCGCAGCTCCGGAAATCTGGTTCCTCAAAGACACTGACGGCGACGACAAGGCCGATGTCAAAATCCGCATGCTCCAGGGAATTTCCAGCGCCGACACACACCACTCGGCCAATGCACTCGTCGTCGGTCCCGACGGCTGGCTGTACTGGTCGCGTGGCATCTTCAATATCGCCAACATGGAAACACCAACTCGCACCTACCGGTCGGGACAGTCCGGAGTCCATCGCTTCAACCCGCGAACCTTTGAAGTCGAATTCCACTTCCCGATTGGACCCAACCCGCACGGCGATGTCTTCGATCGCTGGGGTTTCCAGTTCGCCAACGATGGCACCGGTGGCACCGGAAGCTACGTCAATGTGGGCAAGGGACGAAGCAACAAGAAGTGGTTCCAGAAACGAGTTCGACCCGTCGCAGCCACCGGGATCCTCTCGAGCACCCACTTCCCCGAATCCTCCAATGGCAACTTCCTGATCTGCAACACGATCGGATTCCAGGGCGTGCTGCAACACACCGTGAAGTTCTCTGGAGCAGATATCACTGCGACCGAAATTGAACCGATTCTCGTCTCGACCGACCCCAACTTCCGGCCGACTGATATCGAGATCGGAGGCGATGGGGCACTGTACGTTTCGGACTGGTGCAATGTGCTGATCGGACACATGCAACACAACATGCGCGACCCGAACCGCGATCACGCTCATGGTCGTATCTACCGAGTCAGCTATCCCGGCCGACCACTGACTCCAAAAATCAAGATGACCGGCCAGCCGATCGCCACCGTCTGCAACAACTTCTTCTCGACCGCCAACGGCATCCGCTATCGAGCCCGACTGGAACTCAGCGGCCGCAAAACCAACGACATCGTCGCTCAGGTCGCAGCCTTCGCCAAATCTCTCGACGTCCATCGCGTCTCGCCCAATCGCGACGAAGCCCAGGCACTGCTCGAATGCCTGTGGGTCTTCGAAGAACACCGAGTCGCCAACGAAAGTCTGCTCGCCACAGTCTTCCAGGCCGACGAGGAACGGGTGAGAGCCGCAGCCATCCGCACACTTGGACACTGGGGCCCGTTCGCCAAAACACTCACCGGTTGGCCGAAACTGCTGCTCGCCGCCTCACGCGACAAGTCGGCACTCGTCCGCGCCGAAGCCGTCAAGGCCGCCGTCTCGTTCCCAGGTCTCGACGCCGCCGAAGTCGTCTTCGAAGTCGCCACGCGGCCGACCGATGCCGAACTCGACAATGTCGTCAAGTTTGCCCGGACACAACTGGACGTCGACAAGATCGTCCAGGATGCCGTCGCCGGAGGCAAACCGCTCTCGTCAGCCGCCCAAGCCTACGTACTCCGAAACGCCAGCGTCGCCGACCTGCTCAAACTCAAACCGACACAGGCCGTCCACGAAGCCATCCTCTCCAGGCCAAACGTACCCCCGACCAACCTCAAGAACTCGCTCCTGGCTCTCGCCAAACTCCGCAAAACCGCACCCACCCGGCTGCTGCTCGACCTGATCGACGACCGCAACATCGACAACCCAGCCGCCGGACTCGACTCCATCGGATCACTGCTCGCCGCACAACCACAACGTGATCTCGCCGCTGTCGCCGATCGGATCGAAACACTCGCCACCACCGGCAAGAACGGACTGGTCAAACAACTGGCCTACGTCGCTTGGATCGCCGCCGATGGCACCGGTGACGACGCACTGCTCGCCGCATCATCACACGCAAACCGACTCCGTGACTTCCTCAACGCCGTCCCTGCCATCACAGATAAAAACCTGCGAACCAAACTCTACGACAAGATCCAACCACTGACCGTCGACCTGCCCACATCACTCACAACCCGACCAGCAAACACCACCACCACCAGCTCGGCACTCAGACAACCGGGCATCAAGGTCGATTACTTCTTTCCCAGCGGGAAAGACGTCGCCATCAAGACACTCGCCGCCATGACACCCAAGGCCAGTGGCGTCGTGCCGGCCATCATCAAGAACGTCCCGCAAAAAAAACAAGACGATCGCTTCGCACTCAGGTTCACCGGCTCCATCAACGCACCACGCACCGGTCGCTACACCTTCTTTGCCACCTCGGATGACGGATCACGCATCTACATCAACAACAAACTGCTCGTCAACAACGACGGCCTGCACGGGATGATCGAAAAGTCGGCCGCAATCAACCTCAACGCCGGATCCCACCCGCTTGTCGTCACGTACTTCGACAACGGAGGCGGTGACGGGCTGAAAATTCAGTGGCAGGGGCCGGGGTTCCGTAAGCAGACGATCCCAGCCAACGCGCTCTCCGTCGGCGGACAGCCAACACTGCACGACTTCGCCATCGCCGCCCTCGCCTCGATCCCCGGCCACGACGCTCGCAAGGTCACCGATCTGGCCGCACTGGTCAAAGCCGGGCGAAATCGGCCGGCGGCAATCCGAGCACTCCGCGGCGTACCGGTCAAGAACTGGCCCGCCAACGAAATCGGTCCGCTCGTCGACAACCTCGTCGGCTACCTCAGCGGCATGCCCGCACGGTTCCGGACCCGACCGCCCGCCACCGATGCCATCGCTCTCGCCCGAGGACTCTCCAGCCGACTCACCCCTGCTCGGGCCAAGGCACTCGAACTCCGACTCGGGAACCTCAACGTCCGAGTCATCGCCATCGGCACCGTGCCGCATCGGATGATCTTCGACAAGGAACAACTGGTCATCCAGGCCGGACAACCGGTCGAGTTCCGCTTCACCAACACCGACACCATGCCGCACAACTTCGCCATCGGACAACCCGGCTCGCTCGAAATACTCGGGACACTCGCCGAAAAAACCGCACGCGATCCCGATGCCATGGACCGACACTACATCCCCGACAGCCCACTCGTCCTGTTCGGCAGCCGACTGCTACAAACCGGACAAACCCAGGCCATCAGCTTCCTCGCTCCCAAGACACCAGGCGTCTACCCCTACGTCTGCACCTACCCCGGCCACTGGCGACGCATGTACGGGACCCTGCTCGTCGTCGCCAGCCTCGAAACCTACCAGGCCAACCCCAAAGCCTACCTCGCAGCAGCCAAACTGCCGATTCGTGACGAGTTGCTGAAATCGAGCACGAGAGGCCGAGAATGGAAACTCTCGGAATTGGCGGCATCGGTCCAACCACTGCCCGAAGAACGTGCCTTCATGGTCGGCAAACAACTGTTCAAGGTCGCCGGCTGCGTCGCCTGCCACAAACTCAATAACGAAGGTCAAGTCTTCGGACCCGACCTCGCCAAACTCGGAACCCTCGGCGACGACAAGAAAAAACACTCACCCGCCTTCATCCTCGAATCCATCCTCAACCCCTCAAAAGACATCGACAAGAAGTTCCAGTCACAAGTCTTTGTCCTCGACTCGGGCAAAATTATCACCGGGATGATCGTCAAGGAAACTCCCACATCCGTCGAAGTCGTCATCGACCCCCAAGCCAAGGGACGACCAACCGTCATCCAGAAATCCACGATCGACGACCGCACCAACTCCAAGACGTCCATCATGCCACTGGGGTTGCTCAACAAATTGTCCCGCGAAGAAATCCTCGACCTCATTGCCTACGTCTACGCCCGAGGCGACAAGTCGAACTCGCTGTTCACCCACGAACACAAATAGCCAATTCGAGCCCCCAGAAGAGTCGATTCAGTTTCTTGACCATGCGGCCTTCGAATGAGTAGCCGCGAGACGGCTATTCCGGTTCGTTGTTATCAGTCCTGCGTCGTCCGCCCAGTACAAGGCTCCACGTGCAACCCGCAAGAATTCCGACGACTAATGACACCGGAAAAATCCACTGGACACTGATTGCCGGCAAACCGGTCATGAGATCCCAATAGGCAACGACGAACGCCGAAACAAAACCCATCCCCGCGCCAAATATGGCTCCCGCTTGTGTCGCGACGGGAATGAACAACGCGAATAAGAACAAAGTGAACAACGGCGTGACCAGCAATCCAAAGGTCCGGTAGGCTTGTTCCAGATAATTTCCCGGCACGCGGCCGATGGCAAACGAACTTGTTGAGACGACAACCAGCCCGATGCTAAACGCCAGCCGGCGCGCGAAGCGGATGCGGGCCTGCTCGGACATCGGCTTTGGCCGAAACCGCTCGACAAAGTCGGTTATTACGACTGCGGTGATCGAATTAACGCCCGAATCGATGCTCGACATTGCGGCCGCGAACACACCGGCGAGCACCAGCCCCGACAACCCCACCGGCAGATGAGCCGAGATGAAATACGGAAACAAATCATCGGCGTTCTGCGCGATTGTTTTTCCCGCGGGCAGCCGGGACGCATCCGCCTGATAGAATGCGAGCAAAGCGAAGCCGACCAGAACCAGGACGACCGCCACGGCGGCGCCGGCTAGCGAGTTGATCAGGAACGATCGCCGGGCGGCGGCGGCGTCTTTGGTTGCCATGAATCGTTGGATCGCTGTCTGATCGCTGCCCGCCGTACACACCCACCACAGAACCCCGTGCAGGATCGACCCAAAGATCGTTACGCGCACCGTCGGATCGATATCGAATAGCGGCTGCTTATCCCATTCCCGATTCCACTGGGTAGGCAGCCAGCCCAACCCGCCGGCGTCCCATGTCACCATGGCGATCACCAGCAATGCTCCGCTAAACAGCAACAGAGACTGAAATAGATCGGTAATGACGACTGCACGTAACCCGCCCATGGACGCGTAACAAATCGCGATGCCGCCCGTCACGAACGTCACCGCCGGCAGCCAGTGATCGCCAGCTCCCAGCATCACCAGCAGGGCTTTGGAGGCGAAAAAGATAAGCACCGACATCCACGTCAGCCGAAGCATCACGAACATCACCGCGCCTGTGATCCGCGCGGCCAGCCCGAGCTGCGTTTCCAATAAGGCGTAAGCGCTCGTGGCCCGGTGTTTCATATACAAAGGCGCTATCACGTACCCTACGATGTAGTAGTAAATCGGAATCGCCAGCAGGCCCGTCAGCGCCACGGTGGGACCGTGGTTGAGCACTTCACCCGGAGTCGTCAGATACGAAATCGAGCTGAACAAAGTGGCGAAGATCGACACTCCGATCAGAAACGGACTCATCGACCGGTTGCCCGCAAAGTACTCGTCGGTGCTCTGCCCTCGTCGGCCATACCACCACCCGACTGCGATCGTCGCGCCGGCGTAGAGAGCCAGAATGACGCCGTCGATCCAATGCAATCCGCTGCTCATCGGTTTTCCGCAGTTGTGGCGTGCGTCTCTGGGATATCCAGCAGTGACAGGGCGTTGTCGCGAAGAATGCGGCGTTTGGCGTTGTCGTCGAGATCCGCCAAGTTAATGCGGGCGCGTTGCATGCTGGTCGCGTACAGCGGCGCGTCCGTTCCGAACAGAACGCGATCGGCCCCGACTTCACCCACTGCCCACTCGATCAATCCCGGAGTCATGCTCATCGCGCTGGACGTATCGGCGTACACATTTCCCCGAGTCGACTGCAAAATGGCGCGCACCTGTAGCGTGCGGTCGCTGGAATCGCTGCAGCCAATGTGAGCTAGAATGACCCGGACGTCGGGAAACTCGTTGGCTGCTTCGACAATATCGGCCGGCAGACTGTTGGCTTCGCCGCTGTGAGTGAGAATGACGGCGCGGTGTTTTGACGCAAACTCAAAGATTCGCCGGCCGTGGTCCCGAAACAGATAGACGTGTTCTTCAGGATGGATCTTAATGCCTACGCAGTGCGGCTCTTTGAGTATTTCTTCAGCCTGAGAGTACGTCGCCTCCCGCGTGGGATCGATGACCACCCACTGCAACAAGCCGGGACAGTCCGGCACAATGCGGGCCGCTTCCGTGTTGCCCAAGGCGGCATCGGCGTCGCCGCGAGGAAGTAATCCGGACAGCGGCGACACGACGGTCCAGGCAATTCGGGCCGCTCTTGCACGCCGCGCCACTTCGTCAGCCGATGCACTGTGGAAATCGTTAGTTAGCGGTTCATTGTGCGTCCGCCAGTACGTTCCATAGTGAGCATGCACGTCGATCGCCCACACTTTTGGGATCGAAGTTTCGCCATCTGTGTTCAATGGTTCGGACATGGTTGT
>CAVOEV010000038.1:0-24838 GCA_963694825.1 Planctomycetota bacterium | reverse complement strand
GAGCGTCCAGAGCGACCAGTGTCCGTTGCCGGGTGGCCTTGATGCAGCCGACGATGTAGGCCCGGTTGCCATGGATGATCGGCGACGAGTGGCCTTCGGCCGTGAGGGGCGTCTTCCACAACAGGTTCTTGCCGGACGTGGCGTCCCAGGAAATCGGCACCGACTGGCTGGTGCTGGTGCCGTCGCCGCGTGGTCCTCGCCAACCCGGCCAGTTCTCGGCATCTGCGGATTGAGTGATGCAGAGGCTGACGGCTAATAGTAGCGGGATGCGAGAGGTCCGTGTCATGGTGATTCGGTGTCCGAGGCCGGAGTGAAGCGGGGCTTTGTGAGTCGATCGTATCATATGCATGTCGGGTGATGCGAGTTGCGGCCGGTCCTGTCTCGGCCAAGCGGATTCCGCCGAATCTCTCTACTCGCATTCGCCGCCCAAGTCGTATACTCCGCCCGCTCATGACCGAAGACTTCGAACCCACCCCTGACTACCGCATCGATCCGGCTCATCCCGGTCTGGATGCCGATCCGAAGGCCGGTGGCCACGACACTGCCGAGCCAGCCTGGCTGGACGAGGATCTCGAGTCGGCTTACCGGCAGGCATTGGAGGCGAACGAGGCGGTTGAGGAGGAGATTGGGCCGGGGATCGAGTTGAGTGATTGGGTTGAGGAGGTTGGTGGCGATGAGGATGAGATTTCGGCGACGGCTGATGTGGACCAGTCCGAAGACGCCGTCACCCTGCCGCCTCGCGTGACATCTCGCCAGGTGATCGAAGCGGCGTTGTTTGTCGGCGGCAAACCGTTGACGGCCAAGAAGCTGGCTTCGCTCGTCGGCCCGGACACTCGGACGGGGATCGTCGACGAGGAAATCGAGGGTCTCAACGGTTTGTACAGCAGTGAGGCCCGGCCGTACGAGATCCGATTGGCCGAGGGTGGGTACCGGTTGCAGTTGCGTGAGGAGTACGAAGCGGTGAGGAACCGGGTGTTTGGATTGGGTCCCAAGGAAGTGAAGTTGTCGCAGGAACAGCTCGAAGTGCTGGCCCTGGTGGCGTACCGGCAACCGATCTCTCGGCTGCAGATCCAGAAGCAGGGTCGCAAGAACGCCGGCGGGATGCTGCGTCAATTGCTCAGGCGACAGCTGATCGTGATCGAACGCGGCAACAATCCGCAGCGGGACATTACTTACCGCACGACGAAGCGATTTCTGGAGGTCTTCAACATCCGCGAGATCGAGGACCTGCCGACTCCGGAGCAGTTGGAGTTGCGCTAGGGGACCGGTTCTCCAGACGCCTCCGGCGGCTGGGTGCCTGTCCCAGGGGGTGGTTTAGTCGACGACTTCGACGCGAGTCGCGCCGATCAGGTTGTTGCCTCGGGCGTCGACGATTCGAGCTTGGACCCTGACCGGTTGATTGAACGGGCCGGATCCAGACTTGGCAAAGCGGATGGCCAGGGTTCCGTCGGTCTGACCGGGAGCGAGTATGACGGGTTTGGCCGAGACGCCCTGGACATGAGCGGGCAGTTTCAGTTCGACCACACCGGCACCGTCTGCTCCGGTCCCTCGAGACACGGTAAACGGCAACTCGACGGTGTGTCCGGGCCGAGCCAGGATCGAGTTGGCAGTGGTATTGACTCCGACGACTCCGGACGTTGCGAGCACGATCGTCTGATCGCTTTGGGTGTTGGACGTGTAGGAGACCTTGTGTCGTGTGCCGTCAGGGTCGACAACGATCCCGACGAGCAGCATTTGCGTACGGCTGGTCCGGCCGACTTCGAGCCACGTCGGCAGTTGGATCTGGAAGTCGAACTGGTCGGTTTTGTCGGGGACGGGCATCGGCCGGCAGGAGATTCCCTGGAGGTGCCGGATCTGGGTATCGGCCATTGTCGCGGTCAGCGGTCCGGTGTAGCCGTTTCGGACGATGGTGTAGCGGCGATAGAATGTCGTTCCCTGCGGCCCGAACTGGCTTTCGAAGATCCCGGTGAACTTGAACGGTGCAGGAACGGCGACGGCGACCGTCATCGATTCGCGGACGAAGTCGTGGATGGTCGCTGCCGCGAGGATGGCGGTCGAGGTGACAGGCGTCTGCCCGATTCGTGCGGTGCCGGTGATGCGAACCGGCATGGCGGCGACAGGGGCGTCGCCGGTTGCCTTCAGTTTCATCTCGACAACGTTTTTCCCCTTGGGGATTGTGGTGCCACCGCTGACGGTCACACCCGGCGGCAGGTTCTCGGCCTGTAAAGCAATCTCGCCACTGAAACCTCCACTGCGGGTGACGTTGATCTTGAACTTCGCTTCGGCGTCTCGCGCCACGGTGATCGCGTCGCCGGGCAGTGTCAGCTGAAAGCCGGGCTGGACGGTTATTGGCGGAGCGATTTCCAAGTGGTAGGCGAACCGGTCTCCTCCGCGGCCCGCTTCCTGTTCGGCGACCAGCACGGTGAAGCGTCCGTCGGCGGGGGCCTTGAAGGTGAGTGTCGGGTCGGAGGTCTTTTTGCCGTCTTCGGCTGCGGCGACCTGTTTGCCGTTCTCGTCGAGGACGGCGATCCGTGCGTCGAGTGACGAGCCGAGGCGAGCGGCCTGGAGATCCATGACCAGCGACTGGCCCTTGGTGGCGACGAAGACGAAGTGGTCGATGTCGCCGACTGTTTCGATGTGTCCGTTGAGTACGGCGGGCAGGTTGACTGGCTGAGCGGATTGCGGGGTGTTGTTGTTGTCGGTTTCGAGCACGTTGGGGTGGTCGCTGACGGCGAGTGCGAAAATATTGGTGTGTCCGCTGGCGAGTGACAGTGAGCGACCGATGGTGCGGTTGGCGTGGTCGGGCACGTCGACGGTGACGGTGCGATCGGGCAGGTTCTGGCCCAAGAGTGTCAGCGAGTTGCGAACGCCTCGCTGAACTCCCAGCGGATACGTCTGTTCGACCCAGGGTCCGTCGGTGATGGTCAGGCGGTAGACGTAGGTTTGCAGGCCGAGGAACTTGAGGTCATGGATGCGGACCTGGTAGGTGCCGTCGGTGGGAGCGGTGAATCTGAGGAACGAGTCGTTGCCGAAGTGGTCGGTGTTTTCGGCGATGGTGAGCCCATCGGGTCCGAGGATTTCGAGTCTCGAGTCGAGTGGCGAGCTAATGCGTGCGGCGTTCACTTCGCAGACATAGCTGTGCCCCTGCTTGCCGGTGAAAGTCCAGATATCGACATCTTCGCGAGGGAAGATGCGTCCGTTGATGGTGATGGGCAGGGTGACGGGAATGGGGATTGGTCGTCCGTCGATTTCCGATTCGGTCAGTTCGGGCAGGTGTCCGATCACGAATCGTCGGCCGGGGGTGACGCCTTCGGAGGTGGTTGCCTGGTAGTAGCGGTGTCCGAGAGCAGCGTCGGGTGCGACGGTGACGGTTCCGATCTGGTCCTTGGGGTAGGCTTCGCTGGCCTGAGACGTCGGCATCGGGATGCGTGGGCCTTCGAACCAGATCTGGTGTTGTGAGCGGGTGATGCGTTTCGAGACGGAGACACCGGTCCCGGACATTTCCCAAGCACAACCTTCGTAGAGATAGTGGCCACCGACGATCACTTGAACCGTCGTCCCACGTTGGGCTCCGGCCGGAAAGATGTAACCGGTGGTGGGTGCCGAAGCAGAGGCGACCGCAGCCACCGCAGCGACCGCAGCCACTGCGATCAGCGAGCCGATTCGGTTGATTTTGAGCGGGTTCATGCAAACAGTTCTTCGATGACTTCGCCGTCGCCGGGCACGATCGGGATGGGTCGTCCTTCGGGTGTGAGGAAGGCTTTCTTGGGGTTGATCCCGAGTCGGTGGAAGATGGTGGCCGAGAGGTCCGCGGGTCGGTAGGGCTTGGTCATCGGCCGTTCGGCTCGTTCGTTGGACGCTCCGACAATGGTCCCTCCAGTGATCCCTCCACCGGCCATGGCAATCGCCGTACTCGGCCCCCAATGGTCTCGACCGGCGAGGTTGTTGATGCGTGGAGTCCGTCCGAATTCGCCGGTGACCAGTAGCATGGTGGATTCGAGCATGCCTCGATCCTCGAGATCTTCGAGCAGCGTGGCCATGCCGCCATCGAGCAGGTGGAGCAGGTCGTTCTTGAGGACGTGGAAGTTGTTGTAGTGAGTGTCCCAGTTGGCGTGGTTGATGAGCACGCAGCGGACGCCGGCTTCGACGAGTCGTCGCGCCATCAGGCAGCTTTGTCCGAGTGTATTTCGGCCGTAGCGGTCTCTCAGGTTGTCCGGTTCGCTGTGAATATCGAACGCCGCCTTGGTTTCCTTGGACGTCATCAATTCGAAGGCCTGTTGTTTGAAGGCGTTGACGGTACGGGCCTGGGAATTGAAGCGAGCCTCGCCTTGTTTCTGGAAGCGGTCGACGGTGGCCAGCAGGTTGCGTCGCGAGCCAAACCGTTTGGCGTCGATGGTCAGTGGTGGAGCGAGGTCGGGGACGGCGAAGTTGGGCAGGGCCGGATCGGATTCGACGACAAACGGAGCGGCACTGGATCCGAGATAGCTGGCGCCACCACTGTTGTGCATCGAGGGGACGCAGACGTAGGGGGGGACGGGTCCGCGGGCACCGAGTTCGTGAGCGATGACGGATCCGTGAGCGGGTTTCTGGTTGTTGGGTTTCAGGCCCGAGTTGAAACCGGCGGAGGGGTGGTAGCCGGTCAGCATGTAGTGATCGGCGGTGCCGTGACCCGAGTTGCGGTGTCCGAAGGATCGGACGACGGCAAACTTGTCCATCTGGCCGGCCAGTTTCGGCAGGTGCTCACACATCTGCACGCCCGACACACTGGTGGCGATCGGGTTGAACGGACCACGAAACTCCTTCGGAGCATCCGGCTTCAGGTCCCACGTGTCGATCGTGCTCAGGCCACCGGCGAGGAACAGGACGATCAACGAGGTGTCGTTGCCCGGCGAAGCTTCGCGGGCCTGGCCCTCGAGAATCGACGTCAGTGAATAGGTGGTGCCCATCAGGCTGGCTCCACCGATGGAAATCATGTCGCGCCGCGACAGCCCGTCGCAAAACGCCTGGTTCGGACTTCTCATCGTCTTTCCTCTCGATCGTGCCCTGTCGATGGCAATTGAGATCCCTGGCTGTGCTGGGGACGACTTGCTGCCACGGGACGACAATTGGGGTCGGGTGATTGGAAGGTTGGCTAGTGGTTGAAGAGGAACTCCAGCGAATTCAACATACTCCAGGCCAGGTCCTCGGCGGCCTGGGTCCTCGAACGGTTTTGGGACCGGTTTGGGGATCGAGTCTGTTGAAAGTGGGCCAATGCGGTCTTGTGTTCGCTTGGCGTGGGGAAGCGGTTGAAGAAGGTCAGGTAGAGTTCCTGGATCACGTAATCATTATCGGTTGATTCGCGGACCAGTTTTGCGACTCGTCCACCGACATGCCCGATCTTTTTCTGAATTCTTGGTGAGTTCATCACGTGCAGGATCTGTCCAACGGTCGGTTCGCCGGCCCGTTCGCAGGCACACGCGCTGACTCGATAGGGGCGTCCGAAGAGTTTGAGGAAGTCGTGCGGCACCTGGCTGTCCCAGAGTTGGACGGCTCGGTAGCCGGCTGGCGTCCCCTGGAACTTTTCGGGGACACCGGTCGTGTCGGTGATGGCATCGAGCAGGACTTCGGCGTCGAGTCGTTTGAGCAGGTAGCGCGAGTAGTTTTGTTCGTCTCGCTGGTTGGTTGTGTTGGCTTCGGTCGAGCGTTGGTAGGCGTTGGAGGCTGTGATGATTTGGATCAGGGCGTGGAGGTCGAAGTGGTTGTCGATGAGGTGTTTGGCGAGTGCGTCGAGCAGTTGGGGGTTGGAGGGTGGATTGGTCAGCCGGACGTCATCGATCGGTTCGACGAGTCCTCGTCCGAGGAAGTGAGCCCAGGTTCGGTTGGCGATATTTTGTGCGAAGAAGCGATTTGTTGGCCCGGTGAGCCAATCGGCCAGGACGTGTCGCCGATCGCCTTGGGGGTGCGTATCGGGCATGCGGGTTTCGAGAGCGTGTGCGTAGACGGGCTGTCCGGTGCGAGGGTGTTTGGTGGTGGGGTTGCCGCTGGCTCGGATCGATTCCCCGGTCGGCCCCGGTTTGAATCCGACCTGAGTAAAGAAGGCCTGCATGCCCCAGTAATCGGTCTCCCTCCAGCGGTCATACGGGTGGTGATGACACTGGGCACACTCGATTCTCATGCCCAGGAACACCTGCGAGACAACGGCGGCTCGGTCGCCGGGTTTTCCGATGGCCTTATAGAAGATGGCCTGTGGGTTTTCTCGGAGCGGACCGCTGGCGGTCAGCAGTTGGCGGGTGAAGACATCGATCGGCGTGTTGTCAGCAAACCGGTCGTGGATCCAGCGGTAGTAGTTGTAGGCCGGTTCGTGTCCGAGTTTCAGGCGATCGACCCGGAGCAGGTCGGCCCATTTCAGTGCCCAGAAGTCGGCGTACTCGGGCCGTTTCAACAACTTCAGCACCAGTTGTGCTCGGCGGTCGTCGTCCGTGTCGTCGAGGAATAGCCGAGTCTCTTCGGAGTTCGGTAGCCGTCCGACGATGTCGAGGCTGACTCGGCGCAGGAACGTCGCGTCGTCGGTGCCCTGCGAGGGCAGGATATGGAGTTTCTTGAGTTTCTGGTGAACGAGGGTATCGATGAAGTTGGCTTCGGGCAGATTGGGGAAGCTGTCGAGTCGGCGAGCGCTGGGGATCATGGCTTGGAAGACACCGACGGCTCCCATGTAGCTGGCCATCACGGCCACTTCACCGGGCGACTCAGCAATGGTCACCAGTCCGAACTCGTCGACGATCCCCAGTCCTTCGTTGTTCGACTGGAACTTGGCGTATCCGGTCACATCGGTTTTGTGTCCATCCGAGAAGGTTGCGACGACACGGAGTTGGTGTCGACTGGTCATGCCGACCTGTCGTTCTTGGGGTGTCAATTCGATCGAGACGACCTTGGGGTCGGTGTGTTTTCCGAACGGCATGCCCCGAGCGATCCAGTCGTAGAGTGTGCGGTAGTCGCCCGAACCACGCCGAATGCGGACTCCACCACCGTGCGGGACACCTCCGGACGCCTTGGTCAGCAGCAGGCTGGAGGCTGGCAGGGTGGGCACGACACGTCGGCCGCGGCCTTCTCGAGTCAACGACACGTAGTCGGCCATTGGGTCGAAGCCGAAGACGGACAGCTTGAAACCGTTCTGGCCCTCGGCCTTGCCGTGGCATCCTGACGTGTTGCATTGAAACCGACTGAGCAACGGGACGATGTCGCGTTCGAAGTTGTAGGGCCGCGGGTCGTTGGTACGACGAACTTCGACGGTGACCAGCATTCGGTCGTTGCCCACGGCCACTTCGACCGCACCGTGTCCATTGGCCAGGCCGTGGATCATCCCGGTTTCTGACACTTCGAGGATCTTGGGATCCGTCGAGCGATAACTGGCCTGGCGAGTCAGATCGGTTTGAGTCCCGGTGGGCGACTGCTGGGTGACCAGCAATCGGTGCACCGTGTCCGGTCCATCAAGCAGCACCTGTGACGGGCTGACGTCGATCGGCCCGGAGTCTTCACCGGCAGCGTAATCTGCGGTGCCGATGGCCAGCAGCACCGAGGCGACGAGGGTCAGGAGATAGTGAGGCATGCCGTGCGTGGTGGGACTCTATATTGCAGGGGACCGAACCGTATCGAACGCATCAACGCTCCTTGATTCTATCCTCTGTTTTGGAGTTCCAACAAGGCACGTCGTAGAGTGGCCTGTGGTCAGGGGCAGGCAGCCTCCGCGCTTCGCCGGTGGCGAATCGTGAGGTGAGCCATCCCCGGAGCCTGGATTCTTCTACTAGTCCTGCGCCACGGATTCTTCGGATGGTGGCGGGTTCGCCGTTTCACTCTGCTCGTCGTTCTCGCGTTGGATCGCGTCGAAGACTTCCTGGCGATGCACGGGGATTTCCTTGGGAGCGTCGATTCCCAGCCGCACCTTGTCGCCACGGATGTCAACGATCGTGATCTTGATGTTGTCCGCGATAATAATGCTCTCGTCGCGCTGTCTCGACAAAACAAGCATCAGTGAACTCCTTCTCTCTCGCGACCATCCTGGTTCCCGGCTCGAATGGGCGTGTGGCCCAATCGCATTGCTGGCGACGCATGGAGAGTCTATGTGTAGGTCGTGCCGCAGTGACGGCAGTCATGATTGGATTCGTTGTGGTTGCCTGGATCTTTGGCCATTGTGGTTCGGCAGTCTGCCGGTCGATGGCGTGTTAGGGTCATCGTCGCAATCGGCATCTCGTGGGGAGTCGGTATCGATCAAATGCCGTTGACGCGTACGAGGCTCCGACCGGCTGTACCGCCTATGACGGCAGTGCGGGTTGTAAAACGTGATCAGCCCGGCCTGTTGCCACTCCAAGGGGAGCTGGCTAACTTGAGTGGACCATTGGGTTGGCGGTCCGGATCGTCGGATTCGACGCAACACTTGCCCACCTGGGCGAACTACAAAAGCCCTGCCCCCGGTTCGTTTCGTCCTCCCATTCCTCGGTCGTCCTTCTTCCCGGACCCATCGCGATGCTGACGTTATTGATCGCCGTCGGGGCATTTGTCGGCTACGTGGTGGCCTACCACACTTACGGTCGTTGGTTGTCGAAGAAGATCTTCAATCTCGACGCTTCGGCCACGGTACCGAGTCGGGAGTTGGAGGATGGGGTCGATTTTGTTCCGACGAGGAAGGAAGTGATTTTCGGCCATCATTTCACGAGCATTGCGGGTACGGGTCCGATCGTGGGCCCGGCGATCGCGGTGTTCTGGGGCTGGTTACCGGCCTTGTTGTGGGTCTTGCTCGGTTCGATTTTCATCGGAGCCGTCCACGACTTCGGCGCCTTGGTGGTTTCGCTTCGCAACCGGGGCCAGACGGTGGGCGAGGTGGCTGGTCGGCTGATTTCTCGACGAGCCCGCGTCCTGTTCCTGGTGATCCTGGCGATGGCCTTGACGGTCGTGCTGGCCATTTTCGGGTTGGTGATTGCGAGCATTTTCTCGGAGTACCCTGAGAGTGTCTTGCCGGTGTGGATTTCGTTGCCGATCGCGGTGGTGATTGGCATTCGAGTTTACCGCCGAGGTGGTGGGCTGTTGTTGCCCAGCCTGCTGGCGTTGTTGGTGATGTATGTGGCGGTCTGGGTGGGTGCCTACCACCTGCCGATCGACATCGAGTCGATCCTGGGTGTGACTCGGCTGGGTCCGTTTCCCAACGCGGTGATGATCTGGACGATCGTGTTGTTGATCTACTGTTTCGTGGCCAGCGTGTTGCCGGTGTGGGTGCTGCTTCAGCCTCGCGATTACATCAACAGTCACCAGCTGGTGCTGGCGTTGGGTCTGTTGTTGTTGGGCGTGGTGGTGTCGGGGTCGACCGGCCAAGCGGATCTTCTGGCCAGTGCCCCGGCGATATCTGACGACATCCCTGTCGACGCACCTCCGATCTGGCCGTTCCTGTTCATCACGATCGCCTGCGGAGCTGTCAGTGGTTTCCATTGCCTGGTGTCCAGCGGCACCACCAGCAAGCAATTGCAGAACGAGACGGACGCTCAGTACGTCGGTTACGGTGCGATGCTGCTCGAGGGCGGATTGGCGGTGATCGTGATTTTGGCGTGTTGTGCCGGAGTGGGCATGGGCAAGTTTGCCCGAGTCGGCCAGGGAGCCGAGTACACGTATTCCCCGGTCATGGTCACCGTCGACGGCTCAGAGACTCAACTCACCGGCCAGTCGGCTTGGCGAACTCGATACGATCCCGAGCGGGGTTGGGATGCCTTCAAGCTGGGAGCCAAGGTGGGGGCGTTCATTGAGGGTGGAGCGAATTTCCTGGCCGCATTGGGTCTGCCTCTGAAACTTGGCATCGGTCTGATCGCCGTGCTGGTGGCCAGTTTTGCCGCCACAACACTCGACACCGCGACGCGATTGCAGCGTTATGTCTTGCAGGAGCTGGCCGGGACGTTTGGCATCGCGCCCTTGACGAACAAGTACGCCGCGACCGCCCTGGCCGTCGGCCTGGGTGGCGTGGTCGCCATGATCCCCGCCGGAAAACTCGGGCCAGGCTCCGGTGGCCTGATTCTCTGGCCACTTTTTGGAGCTATCAACCAGTTATTGGCGGGCTTGGCGTTCATGGTCACTGCATTTTACTTGTGGCGCCGCAACAAGCCGGTTGTCTTTGTTGTGGTGCCGATGATCGTGATGCTGATCATGCCAGCCTGGGCGATGCTTTGGAACATCTTCCACGACGGCGGTTGGTTGGACACGGGCGATTCGTTGCTGTTGGTCTTCGGAGCCGCGACATTACTGGTGCAATCGTGGATGATGGTCGAAGGCATCCTGTTGTGGCCGAAGGTTCGCGGGGTGTTGGAGGAACAACTGCCTTGAGGCAGGGGATTGGCTCTCCAGCTGCCACTGGCGGCGAGGTGCCTGTCCCGGATCCGCACACTCACCAGGAAATCGACAACCAGTACATTTGGGACAGGTACCCGCCCGCCTGAGGCGTGCGGAGAGCCAGTCCCTGCGAACGGCACCTCGAAGGAGAGATCCCCCATGACTCGTTTGACTCACCGATTCCCGACCTTGTTGTCCGCCATCGTGGCGGTGTTGATGTTGTTGGTCTCGAGTGTTCCAGCGGCTGAGAAGCTGAAGCTGCTGATCATTGACGGTCAGAACAACCACAACTGGAAGGCAACCACACCGGTGTTGCGTGCGTTTCTCGAGAAGTCGGGTCGATTCACGGTGAGTGTATCGACGTCACCGGCTCGTGGCGGCACCGAGGCGGCCTGGTCCGCGTTCCGTCCGGCCTTTGCTGCCAACGACGTGGTGTTGTCGAACTACAACGGCCAGCCGTGGCCCAAGCCGGTCCAGTCGTCACTGGAAAAGTACGTATCTGGCGGCGGCGGGTTGGTGATTGTGCACGCGGCGAACAACGCGTTTCCTGGTTGGTCCGAGTGGAACAAGATGATCGGGTTGGGTTGGCGTCAGGCCGGTTACGGCGCGCGTCTGACGTTGAATGCTGCGGGCAAGGCAGTGCGAACGGCCAAGGGTCAGGGTCCTGGCGCGGGCCATGGTCCTCAGCACGCGTTTCCGGTCGTGGTCCGCGACCGTCGTCACCCGGTGATGGCTGGAATCCCGGCCGAGTGGATGCATTTCCGTGACGAGTTGTATCACGGGCAGCGTGGTCCGGCCTTGAACATGCATATCCTGGCGACGGCATTTTCGGCTCAGGCGAAGCGAGGAACGGGTGCTCACGAGCCGATGGTCTGGTGGATTCCCTACGGCAAGGGCAAGGTCTTCACCACCGTGATGGGCCACGCCGACTACTCGATGAAGTGCGTCGGATTCCAGACAATCGTGTCGCGTGGCGCCGAATGGTCGGCCACCGGGCGGGTCACTCTGAAGGTGCCCGGGTCGTTCCCGTCGGCCGAGAAGACGAGTGTGGTGGGTGAGTGAACGGGTTGCGGAGGGGGACACAGACACCCAGCCGCCGATGGCGGCTGGGGAGACAGTCTCTGACCTGAGCGAAGTCGGCTTAGCGGAACGTCGGCAGCGACTGGATCACGACTGGTGTCGGTGCGACGGGTCCTGGCAGCACGGTGATCGCTGTCGCGGCCGGCATGGCGATCGGCATGGCCGGGATCGTATTGAAACCGGTCGTCGGGATGGGGACTGGTGTCGGCATCACGGGCATTTGTTGATTGGGAGGGCACCCGAGCGGGAAGCCGAGTCCGCCGCCGGGGTAGGGTGTGCAGTAACAGCCGGTCGCTGTGCCGAGCAGTGCCAGGCCGAGCAGGAGATTGGCAGTCCGTTTCATCGGGGGCATCCTTTCCGAACAATCCGAAGCGATGGAAGACGGTGTCCGTGTCTGATTAGAATGAGGTGGACGCGGTCCGCTGTGGCGATTGCCAACGACGACGGGCCGAGTCGTCTCGGATGGACTCTATAGGGAGTGTTGGAGCGAGGGTGAGAGTCGTGAGAGCGGCCGAACGATAGGAATTGCGTCTGGACGCGTCAATAGGGGTTTCCGACGAGAAATCCTTGGCGGGGCACTTCGCTCGCTCAGTCGATCCACCCCATCTATACTGACCACCTGCCACCTCAATTCACCCGTCGATGCCATCGACGCCGACCGCGGACAACTCGGGCACACCATGCAGATCGTGCAATATCCTCACCCGTCGCTGGCTTGGAAGTCGCGACCGATTGAGAGCATCAACGGGGTGCTTCGGCGGACGGTGCGTGAGATGTTCGAGTTGATGTACGAGGCCCGGGGTGTGGGGTTGGCGGCCAACCAGGTGGCGATCCCGTATCGATTTTTCATCATCAATGTCAGCGGCGATGCCGATCTGGCCGACGAGGAGCACGTCTTTCTGAATCCGGAACTCTCAAACCAATCTGGATCGGTCGAGGCCGAGGAGGGGTGTTTGAGTGTTCCGGAGTTGTATGGCCAGGTGAAGCGATTCGAGAGCGTGACGATCGAGGCATACGACTTGGACGGGCAAGGCTTTGCCATGGATCTCGAGGAATTGCCAGCTCGGGTCGTCCAGCACGAGACGGATCATTTGGACGGGGTGATGTTTTTTGATCGGATGAGTGAATTGGATCGCCAGGCGATCGGGCCTCAGATCGACGAATTCGTAACGGTGTTTCGGCACGGTCAATCGACGGGTGAGATTCCGGAGGACGGATTGTTGACGGATCAGCTTGAGGTACTGGAACGCGACGGGCTTGGGGGTTGAGGTGACTCTGAAGCTGCTACTGATGGGCACTGGCGAATTCGCCCGTCCGACGTTCCGGGCGTTGGTCGAAGGTCCGCATCAGGTCGTCGGCCTGGTCACTCAGCCGGACCGCAGCGGAGCCGGCCAGCACGACCATTGTCATCCGCTCGAGTCGATCAAGTCGGAGTGTATAGCGAGGGGCATTGCGGTGTTGCAGCCCGAGACGGTGAACAGTCCCGAATCGATCGCTGCGATTTCTGATCTGTCTCCGGACCTGGCGGTGGTGGCTGCCTATGGCCAGATTCTGCGACCCGAGTTGATAGCGGTGCCGCGGCTTGGTGCGGTCAACCTGCACGCCTCGCTGTTGCCTCGGCATCGAGGTGCTACACCGATTCACCACGCGATCCTGGCCGGGGACACTCGGACGGGGGTCAGCCTGTTCCAGATTGAAGCAGCCGTCGACACGGGGCCGGTGTTGGGGATGGCCGAGGTTGAGATGTCGATGACCGAAACGACCGGCGAGTTGCACGACCGGCTGGCCGAATTGGCGGTCGCGTTGGCCGATTCGGTGGTCGACGCACTGGACACTGGCACGTCGGTGCCATTGGTGCAGGACGACAGCCGGGCGACTGTTGCTCCGAGACTTCGCAAGTCGGATGCCGAGATCGACTGGTCGGGGGACGCGGCGGCGATCGACCGTCATGTGCGGGCGATGCGGCCGTGGCCCAACCCGTTCACGTTCCTGCACCAGGGCCAGCAGGCGGCTCGTCGGCTGATCGTCCATGCGGTGGAAGCCGGTCCGGACTGCAGTGGTGCGAGTGTGGGTGAGGTGATTGTTGGCGAGGGGATCGAGGGTTTGGTGGTCGGGTGTGGTGGCGGGACGGTTCGGATTCTGCGGCTGCAGCCGGAAGGTCGCCGGTCGATGGATTCGGTCGAATTCCTCCGCGGAATAGGCTCATTGGAGTCGGCTCGGCTTGGCCCGATTTCCGACGACTGAGCACTCGGAACCCCTCTTGCTCGTGCCGGGTGATTCTGAGACCATCCGTGGCCGTTGCAGTGGTCCGTTTCCGACGCTTTCCAGTCCAAGTTCGTCTCGTATGCGCCGACTCACGACTCTTCTGTTCGGCATGGCCCTCGGCGGCGGCTTGGTTTTCTCGGCTCACCACTACCACTTGGTCCGCACGGGGAAGCAGTTCCTGTTGATTCCCAAGATCGACGTGTCGCTGGTCGATCCTTACGTGGACACCAGGAAGTGGCATCTGGACGACTGGGAGTCTCATCCCGATTTGCTGGAGGCGATGAGCGAGCAGGGTCATGGCGACTTGTTGCCGACCACGCGATCGGGCGACATACGACGAGGCGGATCGGGAGATTCAGGAACAGACGATTCAGGCGACCATCTGGGTCCGATTCCGCGGCGGCTGATTCCCGATGGCCTGATTCCTCGCAGCGGAGCGAACGACCAGCCGAACCAGCCGAGGACACGGCGTCAGTAGATGTCCTGCACGAACGATCCGGACTGCAACGGCGACCTGCAACGTACAGGCGGCGTGTCATTTGCTTGGGACGTTCATCCGTCGTTTGGCGACGTGTTATTTGGATTCGATCCGTCTGAGGGGTCTGAGGCATTGCCTTTGGATCGATGGCGGGAGGACGGTCGGCTTGAAGTGGTCAAGACGGGTCGGCACCGCACGGTGTATCGTCTGAATCCGGCCGATTCGGACCAGTCGAGTGAGTCGGATCAGGTGTTGTACATCAAGCGATACCGAGCGGCCGACTGGAAGGCTCGGTGTCGTCGTCTGCTTCGCGGTTCGACGTCGCGTCGCGAGTACGACTGGATGCGGGCGGCTCGGGCACTGGGCGTGCCGACGGCCGATGTGGCTGCGGTGGGAGGCCCCTTATGGCCGGGCTACGACCGGGACAGCTGGTTGGTGAGTGTCGGTGTGCGGGATACTCGAGTACTGGAGGAGCTGTTGGCGGACACGGAGGCGGTCTTGAGTCGATCGGAGCGTCGCAGCGTGGTGATTCAGGCGGCCGAGATGATTGCTCGATTGCACGACGGTGGTCTGTGGCACCGCGACCTGCATGCGGGCAACTTTCTGGTGCAGCGTTCGCCTGGTGCCGGCTTGCGTCTGGTTCTGATCGATCTGTACCCGGTCGTATCTCGCCGGCCGACGAAATCGAGACGTCTGGCGGGGCTGGCTCGACTGGCCGCATCGTTGGGATCGAGTGTGACTCCGTCGGAGCGTTGGTTGTTTCTGGAGAGGTACCTGGAGTGTTCGGCTTCGCTGGATATCGACCGAGCTGGTCGTCGCGAGTGGGCGAGGTTGTGGCGGGAGTTATTTTTCCGTCATCGCGAACGGACGTGGCGGCGATCGGATCGGCATTGGTGGCGAGGTAACCGAAGGCTGTTGATTGCGGATTCCGAGCGAGTGTCGTGTCGTGGCCTGGCATTTCTCGGTCGCCGCCAACTCGAACATCTCCGCGACCGCCTGTCTGCCGTCCCGCCTCCGGTGGGTACCTGTGTGCCTTTGACGACGGGTCGCGGTGCGGTGATGACTCGCGTGTTGCGATTTGACAAGTCACCTGATGGCGAGTCGGCACGAGAGGTCTGGGAGTTGGGTCATGCGTTGTGGCGTCGCGGCCTGCCGGTGGTGCGGCCGTGGTTGTTTGTGGAAACAGACCGATGTGGAGTGCTGGCCATGCCGGTGCCTGAGCAGGCTGTGCCGTTGTCGGAATGGTCCGACCGTGCATCGGTCGAACGCGAGATCCGTGTCTTGAAGGAGCGGATTTCACGAGTGGGAGTTTCGACCGAGGACCTGGGCAACGACCATTTCCTGGTCGACCCGACGAATTCCGATTCCCCGCTGCTGGTGCTGCCAACCTGGACGTCTCGACGTACCCCTCGGCCACGCACGCGTGGACGGCGTGCGGCGATGTGGCTGTTTTGTGTCTCGTTGTTGGCTGCCGGTTGCATGGCGAAGTCGGCTCCGGTGGCCGAACCGCCTGTGAAACATTCGGTGCAGTCGGAACGATTCACGCTGCTCAGCGACGTGCCGTTGAGGAAGGACCACTGGTTGATCGTTGATCTGGAACAACTGGAACGCCAGATCGTCGTCGGTCTCGAGTTGCCCGAGCCATCTCGCGAGGTGGTGGTGCACGTGTTTGCGAGTCGTCGCGAATACGAGGCATTTTTTGCCGTCTCGTATCCTCAATTGCCCAACCGCCGCGCCTATTTTCTGGGCACTTCGAAGCGGCTGGCCGTCTATACGTTCTGGGGTGACAGGATCCAGGAGGATTTGCGTCACGAGTTCACTCATGGGATCCTCCACTCGTCGCTGAAGCGTGTGCCCTTGTGGTTGGACGAGGGTTTGGCCGAGTATTTCGAGGTTGTGGGTCCGAAGCCGGGTGGTATCAACATCGAGTATTCCGATCGGCTTGCGGCTGCAGTGGCCAACGGCTGGCGACCGGACCTGGATCGGCTGGAGCAGTTGGAGCATGTGGCGGACATGCAGCGAGTGGATTACGAGCAGGCGTGGGCCTGGGTGCATTTCCTGTTGCACGGTGACCCGCGTGGTCCTCGGGTGTTGCGCGAGTACCTGGACGATCTGGGCAAGCGACCGTACGTGGGCTTGTTGGGTCAGCGGCTGTTCGAGGCGATCCCGGACGCCGACGAGCGGCTGGTGGCCTACGTCGCCGGTTTGCCGACGTTGGCGCAGGTGCGTCCGACCAAGTAGCAGTCCCCGGGGTGGTGGCGAGGCTCTATTCTTGGGGTCGTCTGCGTCGTCGTGGTCGGATGTTGTCGGTTGAGGGCATTTCGGTGAGCGTGATCTTGATGGTTCGGTTCTTGCCATCGCGTCGGATCTTGACCGGGTAGACCTTGCCGACTTCGAGTCGTTCGACGATCAGCTGCAGAGTGCGGGGTCCCTCGATCGCCTTGCCGTCGAAGTGTTGAATGATGTCCTGGGGCATAATTCCAGCGGCTGCGGCGGGCGAGCCGGGCATGACGGACCCGACGACGGCTCCGGTCCGGACCTGGACGTCGAGTTTTTGGGCCAGCTGTGTGTCGATCGCCTGCACGGAGACTCCGATCCAGGCCCTGCGGACCCGTCCGTCGTCGATCAGCTGCCGGCTGATCCAGCGGACCATGTTGACTGGCACGGCAAAACCGACTCCGGCCGACGACCGAGTGAGGGTGGCGATGGCGGTGTTCATGCCGATCATCCGTCCGTCCATATCGACCAGGGGTCCTCCACTGTTACCCGGATTGATTGACGCATCGGTTTGCAGAAAGTCCTCACGCTCGGCGATGCCCGGTCCACGTCCCTTGGCGCTGATGATGCCGGCGGTGACCGAGAGTTCCAGTCCGAAGGGGCTGCCGATGGCGAGCACCCAATCGCCGACTTGCACCGAGTCGCTGTCGCCGAGGCTCAAGGCCTGCAGCCGACCGGCTCCTTCGATTCGTACAATCGCCACGTCGGTTCGCGGGTCGCCCTTGATCTCGGTGGCAATGAACTCGCGACCGTCGTGCAACTGAACGACCACTTCCTGGGCGTTCTTCACCACGTGGTAGTTGGTCAGGATGATTCCGCTCTCGTCGATGATCGATCCGGATCCCATGCCCTGGGGGCTGCGAGGATCGGGGCCACCGGGGCTGTCCTGCTGGCTGCGACGACGGAAGAACTCGCGGAATCGCTCGGGCGCTTCGGGATGCTCTTCGAAGAACTTCTCGGCCTCCTCCTGAGTCATGTCGGCACGAGCCTTCTGTTTGGTGTGCAGCACGACAACCGAAGGCAGAACCCGTTTGGAGACCGTGCGGAAGACGTTCGACAGTTCCGTGACTGTGGCTGCATGGGCTACGGTCGAGGGTGCGGTGGAGGATTTGGATTGAGACTGAACGGTTGCCTGTTGTCCGAACCCGACAGCGGCCACCAGTCCGACTCCGCAGACCAGCGAGATCAACCAGGGTGTACTGTTGCGAAGCAATGTCATGGTGAGGCTCCTTTTGGCATCGAAACAGGTTTGGCCAGCTCGTCGGGGTGAACAGGGTCGTGGCCGGTTCCCGAGTCAGGTTTCGTGTCTGTTCCCAGTATAAGGGCATACGTCTGTACCCTCCATACGCGTTGGCCGCTCGTTGACTTAACCGGCAGAGAGGCATAGTTTGCGGATGGTTGAGTGATGGTTGAGTGATGGTTGGGTTGGGCGAGTTGGGCGAGTCGGTTGCTGTTGTAGTGGCGAAGAGTGGTTTGAGGTGTCACGGGCGTGGATTACGAAACAGAGGGAATGACGTGGGAGGTTCGGTTGGCGGGTTGCCAGCAGGCGATCGGCGTCCAGTTCGAGGACCTCGATATTCTCCGCCGCTGCCTGACTCATTCGTCAACTGCTCGAACGCGATTGGAGAGCAACGAGCGGCTCGAGTTTTTTGGGGATGCGGTGTTGGGGCTGGTGGTGTGCGATTACCTGTTCCGGACATTTCCCGAGTGTTCCGAGGGCGAGATGACTCGGATCAAGTCGGCGGTGGTCAGTCGCACAGCCTGTGCCGAAGTCTGTCTCGAACTCGGACTCGAACAGTACCTCAAGCTCGGCAAGGGCCTGGTCCGCGGGACCGGCTCGGCACGGACCATCCCCACCTCGATTCTCGCCGCCGCCTTCGAAGCGTTGATCGCTGCGGTCTACCTGGATCGCGGTCACGAGGCGGCCCGCGAGTTGATCGAGAATTGTTTGGCCGAGCGGATCTGGCAGTCTTCGGATTCAGAATCGCGAAATTACAAGCACCTGCTTCAGCAGTTGGCTCAGAAGCGTTACGGCGAGGCTCCCAATTACCTGCTGCTGGACGAACAGGGTCCGGACCACGCCAAGTGCTTCCAGATCGCCGCGAAGATTCTGGACGAAACGTTCCCTGCAGCCTGGGGTCCGACCAAGAAGGAAGCCGAACAACTGGCGGCCGAACAGGCACTGGGACACCTGCTGCCAACGGCCGCTGAAGATGACAGCGAGGATGACGGCTGGGACGACGATTCGGACGACATGGGTCCGAGTACTTCAGCAGGTTGATTCGTCGCGTGCTGTTGCGAGATCGCGTTGCAGGTTTTCGAAACTGGTCCGGGCAATCCATTCGGCACCCGGCTCGTAATCGAAGACTTCGACCGACACCCACCCGTCGTATTGGATGTCTTCGAGTGCTTTGAGTATGGGGACGAAGTCGGTATCACCCATGCCGGGTCCGAGCAGGTTGGTGTCATTGACGTGGACGTGTCCGAGTCGATCGACGTGCCGATGGAGCAGTGTGGGGACCGGGTCGGTTTCTTGCCCGACCATCGCCTTGACGTCCTGGTGCAGGAAGAAGTTGTCGACGTCCGAGTTGGCTTCGACCCGTTCGATCAACTCGACCGCTTCGGCACAGGTCCTGATGAAGTCGGTTTCGTTGGTGGTCAGCGGTTCGATGCAGATGCAGACATCTCGCTCGGCCAACCGCGGCAGTGCTCCGGCAAAGACTTCGGCCGCGTATTCGATCGCCTGCTCGCGAGTCACCCCGTCGAGCAAGTTTCGTTGTGCGGGTGATCCGAAGACCATCAGGTGCCCGCCGAGGTCGGCACACGCATCGCCGAGTGCGATCAGGTAGTCGCGCGTAGCGTCTCGGACAGCCTGGTCGGGTGCGGTCAGGTAGAGGCCTTCAGTCTGAGCGAGCAGCCAGTGCAGGCCGATGATCTGCAGGCCGTGCGATTCGGCCTGTTGTCTGAGTTGAGTGCGACGATCGGCTTCGAGTTCATGGATTGAGGAGGCGAGAGCGAACGGTGCGGCTTCGATCCCCGTGTACCCGATCTCGGCCATCAACTCGCACTGACGTTCCCACTCCCAACCCTCGAACAGTTCCTGGCACAGAGCGAATTTCATCGAAGAGTCCTTGTCGTACGGTGCGTTTGGGGGTTGGGCCATCCTAGCAGGAAGCCCAGGTACTGGCTTGCCGTCCACCAGGAGCGTCTGGAGAGCCAGTCTCTGCGGCTTGTCAAGTTGGGCAGTCTGGGACGAGATTCGAGGTTCTCTGGATTTTACCGGCGATCGTGCCGAGTAAAGAGAAAGCGGTTTCACCGGTTGGTGGGGTCGTACCGGTTCTGCACGCATCTCGAATTCTGTCAATTCCACCTGTGTTGTCTCCATTGATGTCGTCTGTGTCCCGAATCCGCCGTCCGTTTGATGTTTCAGCCCGCATTGCGCGCCTGCTGAGATTGTCGCCGGTGTTTTTGCTGGGTTGCGTAGTGATTTCGGCCACATCGGGGCGTGTCGAAGCGGGATACTGCGGAGCGGCCAGCTACCGTGGGTGTCCGACTCGGGCGTGTCGGGCCAGCGACGAGTTCTGCACGGCGAAGGTCCGTTGCCGAACCGAGTACCGGACGATGAAGGAGACGGTCTGGGAGCCGAAGGAGTACACGGTCTACAAGACGGTGTTCGACACGGTTCAGGAGCGAATTCCTCTCGAGTGCACTCGGACGATCTACGAGACGAAGTATCGTCGTGAGAACTACACGGTGAAGATTCCTACGTGCGAGACGAAGTATCGCACCGAGAAATACACGGTGTGTCGCAACGTACGCGAGACGAAGTACAAGGCGATCAAGTGTGTTCATCGCTACGCGGTGCACAAGACGAAGTACCGTGAGGAGCCGTACACGGTGACTCGTCACGTGCCGGTGAAGAAGATTCGCGAGGTCAGTTACACGGTGTGCCGGACGGTGCACGAGACGAAGTACCGCGAGGTGAGTGAGACTCGACACAAGACAATCCGCGAGACTCACTACAAGGACGTGACCTGGAAGGTCTGTCGGCCGGTGACCTTGTCGAAGGTGGTCGAGGTTGATGGTGGCGAGTGGAAGACGGTGAAGGTCCGATGTCGGACTCCGGTCGTCCCCAAGTGCAGCGGTCCGATTCGGCCGGGTTGCGAGAAGCCGGTGGTCGCCGCGTGTGCACCTCGGTTCCGAAACAAGCGGGTCTGGGTCCCGAAGCGAGTCAAGAAGAACGTCTCGTGCACGACTCATGTCACCGAGATCAAGCACAAGCGAGTGCCGTACACGGTGTGTCGTCAGGAATCGTACTGCGTGAAGAAGCGAGTGCCGTACACCGTCTGCAAGGTGATCCGCGAGCGAAAGACTCGGAAGGTGCCCTACACCATCTGCAAGATCGTCCGCGAGTGTCGCACACGGAAGGTGCCCTACACCGTTTGCGAGTGGAAAGAGAAGACACACGAGAAGCGGGTGCCTTATACCGTCTGCAAGGTGATCCGCGAAAAGAAGACACGACGCGTGGCCTACACCGTCCACGGTCATCGCACCGAGACCCGAACCCGCTCGATTCCCTACTGTGCTCCTCGCAAGGTCTGCTACACCCGCTACGTCACTCGTCCCAAGCGAGTGCCTCGCCAGGTCGAGTACCAGGTGACCCGTTGCATTCCGCGGACGGTCACTCGCAAGGTGCCGGTCCGTGTGACTATTCCGCTGAAGATCAAGTCGAGCTGTTCGAAGCCTCGCGACTGCGAGACCTGCACGGACTAACGACTCGAGCCAGTCCCTGATAGTTTCTCGGGTCTTGGGAACTTCACAGTACCGGTTGGCGTCCAAGTTCTACTCGGTCGTTGCCTGCGAAAGGTGATGCCAGTTGGAACGAGGCGGGAAACTCGGGCCTGGAGACGCGACACGTGATACACCCGCTTTGCACTCGGCCACGGACCCTGCTGGTCCTGGCAACGCTGTCGTTGGTTCTGTCGTCGGGATGGGCAGCTCTTTCTGAACTCGCCGACGGGACGGCTCGAAAAGCCGCCGATCGTGCTCGGGCGAAAAAGCTGTTGGCGGCGGGGAATGTCCGCGAGTCGTTTGAGATTTCTCAACGGTTGGCTCTCGATGCCGACACCTCGCCGAGCCTGGTGGCTGGCGACTTGAAGCAGGCGATCCTGTGCTTGGGCCGATTGGGTCGAACGCCCGAGATCGATGCGATGCGGGATCGGTCGGTCTTGGTCCATCGCGGCAACTGGCGGTTGTTGTTGTCGGCGGCAACCAGCCTGTCCAACGGGGTGCACTCGGGCCGCGTGGTGGCCGGTGAGTTCCAGCGTGGCAATTCGCGCGGACGCGGGCAATCCATGAGTTCCTTCTCTCGCGACCGATCCAAGGCCCTCGGTTGGCTTGAACAGGCTCTCCTGCTGGTCGTTTCCGAGTCACAGAATCGGAAGGACGCGGGCCGTGTCGATCGAGGCCGATTCTACATCGAACTGGCCCGGATCATCATGCAGGGTCGTGAAGCGGGCGAGTCCTGGAAGCTGGCCATTCTGACCGATCCCGGTAGCAGCGTGGATCTCGAACAGTCCGGTTTTGGTTTTTACCGAGGCAGATTCTCGGGCACACCGCGAGGTGCACCGGTTGACGAGCTGGGGCGGCCGCTGTTCCATGCCGAGTCGAAGACGTACCAGGCGGCGACGTCCGACGGTCAGCGTTGGCGATGGTCGTTGGCCGAAGCGGTCCGTGCCAACCCGGACATCAGAACCGAATCGCTGCTGATCCGTGCCCGGTTCCTGTTGAACCAGTTCGGCGTGCAGACAATGCGACATTCGGGCATCCAGCCTCGCCGTACAACCGGCAAGGACGACGACCTGCCGGTGGCGGGGCCGTGGTCGGTTGGCGGGTTATCCGAGACCGAGACGATTGCTCGACTGGCGGGCGGGGTGAAGCGATTCGATTTACCGGCCGAGCACAACCACATCGCCTTGTTGGGGGAAGCGGCCCGCGCGGGACGGGGTGCCTCGGCCAGCCAGTCGGCCGACCTGCTGGCTGGCGTCTTCGAAAACCGACAGCAGTACGTCAGCGCGGCGGCCGCATGGCGGGAAGCGATCGAGAGATTCGGGCCGGGTAACAACTCGTCGCGCCGCAAGAAACTCGAGCAGATCATCAACGGCTGGGGCCAGTTCGAGACGGCACATGTGTCGCCGGTCGGAAGCGACACATCTGTGGATTTCCGTTTCCGAAACGGCAGCGAACTGACACTCGAAGTGTTCCACGTGCGTGTCGATCAACTACTCAACGACGTCAAGGTGCATCTGAGGCGAAAGGCCATTCGGGTCGACTACAACAGCACGAACGTCGAGAACATCGGCTACCGGCTGATGCAGCAGGACCAGCAGAAGTATGTCGGTCAGCGAATCCGCTCGTGGACTCACAAGTTGAATCCACGACCCGGCCACCAGGATCGGCTGGTGACGATCTCGACCGGGCTCAAACAGGCGGGATGCTATCTGCTGACGGCTCGGATGACCGGCGGAAACCACAGCCGCATTGTCATTTGGAAAAGCGACACGGCCCTGGTGCACAAGCGGATCGGCGGCGGCGATCTGTATTTCGTAGCCGATGCGGTCAGCGGGTCGCCGGTTGCCGGTGCCAAGGTCGAGTTCTTTGGTTACGAGCAGAATCGGATTGGGAAGAACCAGTACGAGATCAAGGTGAGCGAGTTTTCCGAGACCACCGACGCCCAGGGCCAGGTGGTGCCTCGGCCGACCGACCCAAGACGTCGTCTACGCTGGCTGGTGGTCGCTCGGACGGCCGATGGCCGACGTGCTTATATGGGGTTCCGTTCGGCGTGGTCCGGTCGACACGTGTCGCGAGTCTTCGAGCGGACTCGCGTGTATGCGATCACTGACCGGCCGGTCTACCGGCCGGGCCAGAGTGTGAAGTTCAAGTTCTGGATCCGGCAGGCTCGTTACGACAAGAACGACATCAGCATATTTTCCGGCCGAAAGGTGACGATCCAGGTCAGCGACCCGCGGAACCAGGAAGTGGCCGTCCGCGAGTTCACCACCGACGACTTTGGTGGTTTCGATGGCGAATTGAAGCTGGCCGGCGACGCCAACCTGGGCAACTACAGCATCCGGATTGTTCGTGACAAGTCCGATTTGACGTTTGGGGTCAACAAGCGGGTGGCCGGTGGTGGCGGAACGTTTCGGGTCGAGGAGTACAAGAAGCCGGAGTACGAGGTGACGATCGAGGCTCCCGATCGGCCGGTGACGTTGGGCGAAACGATCACAGCCACGGTTCGGGCCAAGTACTATTTCGGCGGACCGGTTGTCAAGGCGACGGTCCGCGTGCGTGTGTTGCGCGAGTCGCATTCGGACCACTGGTACCCCACGGGGCGGTGGGACTGGTTGTACGGACCGGGTTACTGGTGGTTTGCGTCCGAGTACGACTGGTATCCGGGCTGGCGGGTGTGGGGCTGTCGAGGCCCGATGCCGACGTGGTTCGGTCGGTCTCATCAGCCACCAGAACTGGTGATGGAGAACGAGGTAGAGCTTGGCGAGGACGGGACGGTCGAGTTGAAGATCGACACGTCGTTGGCCAAGCGATTCCATCCGGACACCGATCATCGATACCGGATAACGGCCGAGGTGGTGGATCGATCGCGGCGGACGATTGTCGGCACCGGTTCGGTGATGGCTGCTCGGCAGCCGTTTCGAGTGACGACCTGGGTGGATCGCGGCTTCTACCGGACTGGCGAGACGATTCGCACCAGTGCCCAGGCCCGCACGCTCGACGGTCGCACGGTGTCGGGCAAGGCTCGCTTTGTGCTTTATCGGATCAACTACGACAAGCAGGGCCAACCGAAAGAAAAGACGATTCGCAGCTGGGACGAGCGGACCGACACTCAGGGCCGTGCTGCGATCAAGTTGCTGGCCACCGATGCGGGGCAGTACCGGATTGCCTGCGAGGTCGAAGATGCCGACGGGCGCCGGATCGAAGGAGCCCACCTGTTCGTGGTGCGTGGTCCCGAGTTCGACGGCAAGGACTTTCGTTTCAACGACCTGGAACTGACCGCCGATCGCCGTGAGTACCAACCCGGGCAGGTGGCTCGGTTGATGCTCAACACCAACCGTCGCGGCAGCACCGTGTTGCTGTTCGTGCGAGCCGAGGGGGGTGTCTATCCACGTCCGCGGCTCGTGAAGATGAAGGGGAAGAGTACCGAGATCAGGATCCCGATCGGGCCTGGCGACCGGCCGAATATTTTTGTCGAAGCCATCACTGTATCGGGCGGAAAGCTGCATTCGGCGGTGTGCGAGTTGTTCGTGCCGCCGGAAACTCGGGTCGTCCATGTCGACGTGAAGCCGTCTTCGAAAGAATACCGCCCGGGAGCCCCCGCGA
>CAVOEV010000037.1:0-25198 GCA_963694825.1 Planctomycetota bacterium | reverse complement strand
CCGTGCCAGTTGCCCTTCAGCCCGATACAGGCCGGAAACGCGTTGGCGATCGTCGTCGCGCCGGCCACCTGGCCGATCATGTACGTGGCCAATCGCGTGGTGTCGGTCTGGAACGACAGGAACAGCAAGTCATACATCGCCCGCAGGTACTCGCGAGGAGCATCCTGGTCGACGGCCAGGTCGAGTGACTTGGGATCGACCTTCGGCTTGGGAACGGACAGCCATCGCTGCGACTGCTGGACCCGCCTTTCAACCGCGCGAACCGATGCCAGGTAGTCGTCCAGTTTCTTCTTGTCGCGAGTTCCCAGCCGCCGTTTCAGCGACCGGGAATTCTCGAGCAACAGGTCCAACAGGCTGCCCGACTGTTCCAGTCGACGTCGCTGGGCCTCGGTCGAACCGTCACCGGCGCCGAAGAGCCGGTTGAAGATCTGCTGCGGGCTGGCCAACGCAGGAACCGGGCGGCCTGTACGGGTGAAGGAGAGCGTGGTCGAACGGGTCGGCTCGCCGACACCACCGTCGCTGGAAAGCGTCAGCGAGGGAAACCGGGTCTGGTCACCGATAAAAGCGGCAGCGTACTGATCAATCGAAACCGAGTTGGAAAAACTGCTTCCCGAGAGATTTGCCCCGGTCAGGAACGTGTCCCCGGTGTCATGGCCACCCATCGAGCGGCCCCGGGGATGCGACAATCCGCCGAGAACGGTCAACTGCTTGCGCAACGGCTCGAGCGGTTTCAACGGGTTGGTCAACTGGTAATCGGCGCCCTCGCCGGTGGGGAACCAGCCCCACGGACGATCCGGGGTGCCGTCCTTGGGCATCGCGACGCCAAAGGGGAAGTAGACACAGCACATCCGTTTCGGACGCGAGGCGGCCTTCTGCTCGCCGTGAACCATCCCGTCGAGCAACGGCAGCCCCAGGCTGACGCCCAATCCCTGCAGGCAGGTCCGGCGACTGATCTTCCAGGACTCTCTCGACATCGATTCTCTCTCGTCTCTCTGGTTCTACTTCGAAATAAACGGCCGACTGACACTGATCGCCACGATCAACTCCCGCAACCGATAGTCACTCTTGATGAAACCAGCAGCCAGCGTATCCACGGCCTTGCGATCAGAGTACTCCAGGGACCGTCCCAGGCTGTAGGTCAGCAGTCGCCTGACCAGCGCCCGGGCAAACGCCTTGCCCCGGACCTCGACCAGGTATGTCTTGAGTCCCCCGTCACCGTCGACTCCATCGATCCCGGTTCCATCGGGCAGCTTCACCGTCGCATCGATTGGCTGCCGGGGTCGGCGTTTCTTGCGTGGACCGGTAACGACGGTTCGCCAGCGACCCACCGCATCGTAGTTCTCGAACACCACGCCCCACGGATCGATCCGCCTGTGGCAGTTATTGCACGACTCCTTCTTGCGGTGCAATTCCAGTTGCTGCTTCAGCGACAGCCTGGCAACGTCGGGTTGATTGGTATCCAGGTCGGGCACATCGGGCGGAGGAGGCGCCGGCGGATCGTCCAGCAGCCGATCGAGCAGCCAGACGGCTCGCCTGATCGGATGAGAATCCTCGCCATTGGAATTGCTCAACAGGAAACTCCCCTGTGTCAGCAACCCACCCCGATGCGATCCCTCGGGCAACTGGACTCTCTGCATGTCGCCACCCGGCGGCAGGGGGACGCCATAGTGATGGGCCAGCCGCCGGTTGAGCATCGCGAAGTCCGAGTCGATCAGGTTCATGGCGCTGAGATCCTTGTTCAGGATCTCGGCAAAGAAATGTCGTGTCTCGCCGCGCATGTCCTGCTTCAGCCGATCGTCGAAGTTCGGGTGGAACTCGGGATTCACCGCAATCCGATCCAGCGCCGGGAGGCCCAGCCACTGGTCGGTGAAGTGTTTGACGAACTGCCAGGCCCTGGGATCCGCCAACATCCGTCGAACCTCGGCCTGGCGAACCAGGGGATCAGAGAGCTTGCCACCGCGGGCCAGTTCAAAGAGCCGATCATCGGGCATCGTGCTCCACAGGAAATACGACATCCGGGAGGCCAGTTCGAATTCCTCCAACGGTTGCCGTTCAACCGACTCGTTACGCGGCTCGACCAGGTAGAGAAACTCCGGTGAGACCAGCACCAGTGCCAGGAGATCACCGATGGCACTCTCGAAAGACGGGGACCGTGTCCGCAGCCTCTCAAGCAGGTCCAGCATGGCGGTGAGTTCCGATTCATCAACCGGGCGACGATAGGCACGAGTCATAAACCGCGCGAGAATCTTGCGAGCGTACTCGCGTTCATCGGGCTTGCCGGAGGTCTGGAAGAAGATCTGAGAGTGGCTACGAGGTGGCCACGTGTCGAAGATCGGTCCCTCGAAATCGACCGACTCGATGACCAGCAACGGCTGCGTCGGATCTGGCTCCAGCGGAAGGTTCTTGCGGTTCTTCTTGGCCATCCTCTTCTTCTTCGGGACGGGTTTGCCGTCCTCGTACACGTTGTAGACGGTCACCTGCAGGCCGGGGTACTTCGGGTTGTGTCCCGGCAACGGGAAGGACTCGATGCGACCCCGAAACGTGAACGTCTGCGGCTCGGTGTTGGTCACGTCGATCTCGGCCAGTGTCTTTTCCGGTGCTCGCACGTCGGCCCGGACACCCATCGTGACCTTCATCCTGGGGAAGCCGGCCTGGTCGGGTACGACCGCATGCGCCCGCACCCGGACCACGACATCGCCCTCGCGCGGAAACTCGTCCAGCCGGACCTGGAATCTCGAACCCGGACCCAGCCGATTCGACACCTCCCCCTTGACCCGGCGGACCTTGGCACTCTTGATCGCATGGTGCTTGATCACCTCGGGCCGTGGCCCGGTGACGATCGCCTTGCCCAGGGCCAGGCGGGCCGCCTTCAGGTAATACTCGACCTGGATCGGCGAGATGCCCAGGACCGATCCGTTGTTCTGGAAGCCATCGCGCGAGACCGACTCGGGCGGGAGATTCTCGGCATAGTCGAACTCCACACCCAGCAGGTCCCGCATCGTGTTGTTGTATTCATACCGGGTCAGCCGTCGCATCACGACGCGGCCACCAGTGCTGCGAGCCACCTCCTCGGCACGTCGCAACTCGGACGTCAGCCACCGCACCAGCAATCGACGCTCCGAGGAGGTCAATTGTTGCTCGGCCTTCTTCGGGGGCATCTCGCCAAGGTTCAGCTTGTTCAGCACATCGTGCCACGTCTCCGCATCGGATCCCTTCACGAGATCCGTGCTGAGCGTGTCCAGCCGAAGCTTGGCTTCCTGCTTCTTTGGTCCGTGACAACCGACGCACAACCGCTGCAGGACCGGCTTGATGTCACGGGCGAACACGATCGGCTTCGGTTCCGCTGAGGTAGCCGAACCGGCAATCCCCACGATTGCCCAGCACACCACGCTCAACCGACAGATCGCGACCCATACCGGAAAACCCGCTGCGCCAACCAGGCGAGACTTGGCCAATTTCAAGGACATGGGTCCAGTCATTTTCGTTTCAGCAGGTTCGGCGATCGATTTCCATGGATTGTACGACATTCGGCAACCCCAGATGTCAACAACGACGTCGGCATCTGTCCAAATCGCCGAACAACGACCAGTTTCTTGTCGCTCTCCAAGGGGAACCGGAAGAGATGCGCTCCCTGACCTGACCCCCCTCCCGTTGTACCAGTGGAAATGAGAGGATCACCCGGATCTGACTGATCCAGAAGTGAGATTCTCGCGTTGCCCAAGAATCGCTGCGGAATGCGCTGCAGCAACCTGCCATTTTGCCTCGCACGGGGTCGCAAACCGATTTCCCCCAAATGAAACAACCCCCTGTGGTGCAGGGGGTTGCGGGCGGGTGCACCAAGGTGCGAAACCCGCTAGTGGGAGTGGATGGGAATCGCGCTGATTCTCTCAACCACATTGTTGGCAACACGTTACGGGATCCGGTTTTCGGCAGCGCTGCAGAATGCGCTGCAGTTGGTGACGAATATGCCTCAGACGACCCCGATCTGGCCCAGGTGATCGAGGTCTGGGACACGCTGCCGCCGGACACCCGCACGGCGATCCTGGCCATCGTCGAGGCCGCTCAGGGGCGGTAACCGCCAGATCCGAACCGCCCCCCCGTCCCTCGCTCGCTGGGTAACTCCGGTTATCGTGTGGTCGGACAAAGGCGGTGGGCTACTTGGACGTGTCCAGCGACGAGATGTCCCAGACCTTCGCAACGCCGCGAAGACCGGCGAACACGGCGGTCCTGTAACCGCCCCCGCTGACGATCCGCTTCCCGTCGGGGCTGAAACTCACGCTCCAGACAAGACCTGAGTGCCCCTTGAGTGTGAGCGTCTCCTGGCCACCACACCCAGCGATCCCGACCAACAGCAACGCCAGCAGTACTCGCATCACATCTCCCCAGGCTCGGACACGTTCCCCCCAGTCTCCCCACCCCAGCCCCGGCGTTCAACTCAGGGGCGGTAACCGCCAGATCCGAACCACGCCCCCCGACGTCGCTCGGCGGGGCCGGCGGAGATACACGCGGGTGTCAAACCGGGTGTCAAACCGATAAAATCGTATTTGGCGATCGGCTGTCATTGCCGGTCACCACAGCACTTGCCCTCGTAGCTCAGGGGATAGAGCGACGGTTTCCTAATTGCTCCCAGGGGACTTGGTCGACGGGCTGAAAAGCCGCAGAAACAGCGGTGTAACAGCGACTTATGACAACACCGACGTGACGGCCCCCCGTGTTCGGCTTGGGAGCAAAAAGAGACCAGCGGCCCAGAGGCTTGCTACACTGTGTGAATCTTCGTTTTTCGTTGCACTCCAGCGAGTGATGGAATGTCGTTGCTTGACCAACTGAACCGCCGCCAGGCCATTCGGATCGGCATGGGCGGTGTGCTCGGTCTTTCCCTTGGTGACCTGCTGCGTGCCGACGCCGATGCCAGGGAGACACCGCAGGCCAGGAGCGTTATCCATCTCTACTTGACCGGTGGATTCTCGGTCCAGGAATCCTGGGACCCCAAGCCGGAGGCACCGACGGATTATCGGGGATCGTTTGACGTTGTCAGGACAAACCGCGGTGACCATTTCAGCGAGAATTTTCCGCGGATGGCAGCCGTCGCCGACAAGATGACGGTCATCCGCTCGATGCATTGCAAGATCCCTGACCACGGCCAGGCCGCTTACCACCTGTTCACCGGATACCTGCCGACCACCGTGATGGACTTTCCTCAAATGGGGGCGGTTGTTTCTCAGCAATTCGGATCGCGGAAGAACATGCCCCCGTATGTCGCGATTCCCAACAAGGTGTCGGGCACCGGTGGCACCGGGCACCTGAGCAGCAAGTACGGCGCGTTCGAATTGAATGCCGACCCGGGCGGACGCGGGGAATTCAAGGTCAAGGACTTCTCGTTGCCCGGGGGAGTCTCGCAGCGGCAGTTCGAGCGGCGTCGCCGCGCCCGAGCCATCCTGGAATCGCGGCTGCGGAGCCAGGGCGTTGATGACACACAGCTCGGAACGATGAACGAATTCTATCAGCGAGCCTACACGCTGCTGAATTCTCCCGCCGCCAAATCGGCGTTTTCATTGGAAACGGAGCCGCAAAATATACGTGACCTCTACGGGCACGGCTACATTCTCAATTACCGTCGCCAACCGGCGGCGATCGGTGGCCGGTTGATGATGGCCAGGCGGTTGGTGGAAGCCGGGGTCCGGTTCGTGACCGTCCGTTACGACGGCTGGGACAGTCATGTCAACATTCGAAACGCCTTCACCGACAAGGCGCCGGCCCTGGATCATGCGATTGCCGGGCTTTTGACAGACCTTGATCAACGGGGCATGTTGGATGACACGCTGGTGATGGTCACGACCGAATTTGGCAGGACACCACGTGTGAATTCCAGCAACGGTCGCGATCACTGGGCGCGGAGCTACTCGATGTTGCTCGCCGGCGGTGGTGTGACCCGTGGGCAAATTTACGGTGCGTCGGACGCCACGGCTTCCGAGCCGGCCAAGAATCCCGTGGCTCTCGAGGACTTTTTGTACACCGTCTATCACCAACTGGGGGTCGACGCCAACAACGAGCTTTTGGCCTTCGGCACGCGGCCGATCGAGATCGTCAAGGGTGGAAAACTGGTCAAAGGTCTACTGGCATAACGCAAAACCGCTTCCCTGTTGGCTGGCGTGACACAATCGCCTGTCGTCGCTGGTTGAACGAGTGGAATTGAATCACACATGCAACCTACTCTGTCCAGCACGCTCGTCTCCGCCTTGCTCGTGTGCGTGTCGTGCCTGGGCGAGCGCGGATTCGCGGCGCAACAACGGGACATCGAATTGCTGCGGCCACGCAGTGGCCAGCGGGGCACCACCGTCGAGGTGATCCTGGAAGGACGGGACATCGGGAATCCGAAAGAGGTCCTGTTTTACCGGCCCGGCATCAAGGCCATCGACTTCGAAGACATGCCGCCCCGAAAACGAAACGTCAGCCTGCATCATGGCGGCATCGTTCGCGACCGGGTCAAGTGCCGGTTTGTGATCGCGGCAGACTGTCCGTTGGGCGAGCACGCTCTGCGGCTTCGCACCGCCGAGACCCTCTCGACAGTCGCAACATTCTGGGTCGGTCCGTTTCCCATTGTCCCGGAATTGGAACGGGGTGGATTCGAGGTGACCTACCGGGGAGGAGAGACCGTTGTTACGGCCAACGACAAGGCCACCGTCCAACCGAACAACTCGTTGAAGACCGCGCAGGAGATCCCGCTGAATTGCACGATTGCCGGCCAGATCAAGGTCACCCGCGAACTCGACGACGATTACTTTCGTGTCCAACTGGAAAAAGGCCAAAGACTGTCCGTCGAAATCGATTCGGTTCGGTTGTGCGACAAGGCGTATGCAGAATCGGAATACGATTTGATGGTGCGGATCCTGGACCAGGACGGGAAAGTCCTGCTGGAACAGGATGACAGCGATCTACACGTCCAGGACCCGATTGCTTCGCTGATTGCCCCGCACGAGGGCACGTACTTCATTCATATTCGCCAACAGCTGTTCAAGGCCGGCCGCTGGATCTATTACCGTGCCCACGTCGGTGGGTTCCAGAGACCGCTGATCGCGTATCCCCTGGGTGGTCGGGCGGGGGCGACGACCCGGTTGCGTTTGCTGGGCGACCCCGGTGGCACGACGCAGCAGGTCGTCACGCTGCCTGAAAAACCGGGCGACTTCACAATGTTTCCTGGCCCGAAGCGGGAACAGCCGCCATCGGGATTGCCGTTGCGAGTTTCGTCGTATCCCAATGTCCTCGAGAAACCCGACCAGGTGACACCCGTCCAGGCATTGCCGGCAGCTCTCAACGGGATCATTGCCCGTCCAGGCCAACAGGACGTCTTTCGGTTCTCCGTCGACAAGAAGAAACGCTATCGGGTTCGAGTGTTTGCCCGCGGGCTGGGGAGTCCGCTGGACACCAGGATCTGGTTTCGTCACGTGGGCGACGAGAAAAATGAAATGGAAGCCGACGACGCAACGTGGGCTGACCGTGGCAAGCCTGTTGTCCCAAACAGTTTGCAACGCCCGGAGTTGTTGGACCCCAGCGTCATCTTCGCTCCACGACAAGATGGCGAGTATCTTCTCGGTATCGCCGACATGCGCGGCCTGGGAGGCGAGCGATTTGTTTATCGGGTCGAGATTGAACCGGCGCAGGACGTGATTCACACGCACACGGTGAGTTGGGCGAACGATCGTTTCGAGATCAATCGCACAGCCGGTTTCATCGTTCCTCGAAACAATCGCTGGACCACGAATGTCTACATCGCGCCGGAGCGAGGGAATGCCTACGATGGCCCCCTGCGGCTAGTCCCCCGGGGTCTACCCGACGGCGTCACGATGACGGCTCCCATCTTTCAACCCGGCATGAACGGCGTGCCCGTTCAATTTGTTGCTGCCCCCGGGACCAGGCCGCAGGCTTGCCTGTTCTCCATTGATCTTGTTCGAACCGAAGGCGAGGGCAAGATCCATACGACGTCGCAGGCCTACATCCCCTTTATCAATCATTCGGGTGGACGCTCGTGGCACCACGCCCACCTGATGCAGTTTGCCCTGGGAGTGATCGACAGTTCGCCTTTTACAGTCAAGCTGGAGCAGCCGAGCATCCCAATTTCCCAGTCCGGAGAACTCAAGCTGAAGGTGTCGGTCCGTCGTCAGAATGGATTCCAGGGAGCCATCGACATTCAGCCGGATTGGTATCCCAACGGCGTCTCCGGTGGCGGTGCCGTGACAATTCCTCCCGAGAAGTCCGAGGTGGAGTTCTCGTTGAGTGCTTCCCCGCGAGCCACCCCGGGGACGTGGCAGATGACCATGAACGCCACCACGACCGGAGGCGATGCCTACTCGGGCGTGGGACGGGTACGCGTCTCGTCCAACGTGATCGAACTGGCCGTGGGCTCGCCCTATGTCGCACTGAAGTTCAAGCCGAGTGCCGTGCGGCGTGGACAGGTCACCGAGATTCATTGCGAGGTCAAACATTTGCAGCCGTTCAAGCAACCGGCTCGTGCCAGGCTGGTTGGAATCCCCAAGGGGGTTTCCCTGGTTGGTGACCAGTACCTGCTCGGCCCCGACGACAAGAAGATCGTCTTCAAGCTTAGGGCCAGTGGAGAGGCATTGCTGGGTCGGTATGCGCAAATGCGTTGCGAGTTGACCTTCCAGGAAGCCGGCCAGTCGATTCGTCAACTCACCGAAAACGGCGTCTTGCGAGTGGACCCGGCGGTCAAGGACTGAGTGAAACAATGGTGCGCAAGTCGATCCTGCTGTTGTTGCTGGCAACCGCGCAAGGGGTGGCTGCCGACGGACCGAGTTTTCGGCGGGACGTGATGCCGATCCTGTTCCGTGCCGGCTGTAACCAAGGAACGTGCCATGGCTCGTCACGAGGCAAAGACGGCTTCTCGTTGTCGCTGTTCGGGTACGATCCCAAGGGGGATTACTTCCGTCTGACAAGGGAGATCATTGGTCGCCGGGTCAACGTTGCCGCACCACGGGAGAGCCTCCTGTTGCTCAAGGCAACCGGCGCCGTGCCCCACACGGGAGGTTCTCGCTTCTCCAGGGACAGCGCGTACTACAAGACGCTGCTGGAATGGATCGGCCAGGGGGCGCCCGACGATGTGGGAGCGGTTCCCGAGCCTGTCGAGATCACGTTGTCTCCCACGAATCTCCTGTTCAAAGGCCAGGCCAAGCCTGTCCAGACGACCGTGACGGCTCGTTATTCCGATGGCACAAAGCGGGATGTCACCTCGTTGGCCCTGTTTTATTCGAACAATCCGGACACCGCCGGGATCGATAAGAACGGCCTGGTCCAGCCTGTTGGCCAGGGTGACAGCTACGTCTTTGCTCGCTTCAGCCGCTTCACGATCGGTTCGGAGGTGATCGTTTTGCCCGAAGCAGCCGGATACAAGTGGTCCAACCCGCCTGTCCACAACTACATCGACAAGCTGGTCCACGATCGGCTGCAGAAACTGAAATTGCTTCCTTCGGCACTGGCCGATGACGACACGTTCGTCCGCCGCGTGTATCTCGATTTGACCGGTGCCCCACCCAGCAGCGAGCAATACAGGCGTTTCGTGAATGCCCCTCGCGCTGAAAAACGCGCCCGTCTGATCGACGAACTGTTGCAGTCGCCGGAATTCACCGACCTGTCGACCGGTCTGTGGGCCGAATCAGTCCGGCTCATGGGAGGTGGGTACACGCCGACGGCCACGGACTTGAAGGCTGCCGAAGCGTACTACCAGTGGATTCGGAAACAGATCCAGCAGAATCGACCGTTCGACGAATTTGTTTACGATCAGATCACAGCCAGTGGCAGCAACCTGCGTGACGGACCGACGAACCTGTACACGATGCTGGTGCATGACGTCCGCTTCAAACCGAAGGCCTTCGCGTCCGACTTCTCGCAGTTGTTTCTCGGCATCCAGATTCAATGTGCCGAGTGCCACAATCACCCGTTCGATCGCTGGACGATGGATGATTATTACGGGTTCGTGAGTTTCTTCACCGGCATCACGCGGAAACCCGGAGCCGAGCCTCGCGAGTTCTACATCTTCAACAACCGCAGTGCGGCTCCGTCTCGTCACAAGGTGGATGGTCGCCCGATGATCGCGACTGTTCTTGGCGGGGAACGCCCCGCTACCGCGAATCTTGATTCACGAGTTGCCCTGGCCAGGTGGCTGACCTCGCCGCAGAACGATCTGTTCGCACGGAACATCGCGAATCGTACCTGGGCACGCTTTTTCCACCGGGGATTGGTTGAACCCGTCGATGATTTGCGAATCTCGAACCCGCCAACCAATGGTCCGTTGCTGGGAGAACTGGCGACGAGATTCGTGAAATACGGTTTTGATCAGCGGGCACTCATCCGCGACATCTGCAACTCGCGGACGTACCAGCTTGCCTCGCAACCCAACGCAACCAACAAGCTGGATGATCGACAGTTCTCGCGTGCCCGACTGCGGCGATTGCGCGCGGACGTGTTGTTGGACTCGATCATCAAGGTGACCGAGTGGGACCGGCCTTTCAGGAATTTTCCGAAAGGAACCAAGGCCATCCAGTTCTATCCTCGGACACCGGGCGACACGTCCCAGCCACTCTGGTTTGACGATTTCTTGAAGACCTTTGGCCGGTCCAGTCGCAACAGCATTTGCTCGTGCGAGACCAGGGGCGAGCCAACATTGTCGCAGACACTGCACATGATCGTCGGAAAGAACATCAGCAACGCCATCAACGCCGGACTCGTGACCAGGCTCCTGCAGCGCGGTGATGGGCCCAGCGCGTTGATTGAAGAATTGTTTATCCGGTGTCTCAGCAGAAAGCCGACGGCTGAAGAACTGGCCGCGATGCTGGAACTGGTCGCTGAAGACGTGAAGGAGAAAGCTCCGTATGAAGACATCCTGTGGAGCCTGTTGAACTCGACCGAATTCAGTTTCAACCATTGATCGTCATGAACCCATTGCCGTTTCGACAGTTTGTTTCAATCCGGGAGCCAGGAACTCTCCGGGTCGGGCGTGGCCTCGCGTGCATCGTTTCGGCAACGATCCTGCTGACGGCACCAGTCAAAGTCGTGGCGGCTGATAAGCCAAAAGCCGAGGTGATCACGTTCAAGGACCACGTCAAACCGATCCTTCGCCAGTATTGCCTGAAGTGTCATGGCAATGACGAACAGAATGCCGACCTGAATCTGCAAACGTATGCGACGTTGCTGAAGGGAGGCAGCGGTGGTGCGGTCGTGAAACCCGGCAGGCCCGAGGCCAGCGTGCTCTTCCAGGCAATCACCGCAACCGATGATGCGGCCAGAATGCCTCCCAAGAGTCCTCCGCTCCCCGCGAAACACATCCAACTGATTCGGCGGTGGATTGAGACGGGGCTTCGAGAGACGCGTGTCAGCAAGTCGCTGGCTCCGGCGGCGACGATCACTTTCAATCCCAGCGGAAACGCGGCGATGAAACCAACCGGTCCGCCGGCGATGCCCGCTGGTCTCCCGGTCATCAAGCGAGCACCGAACTCACGTCGGCTGCCGGTACTGGCGATGGCCGCCAGCCCATGGGCTCCGTTGCTGGCGGTGTCGGCCTACCAGCACGTTCGGTTGTTTGACATCACGACTCGCAAGGAAATCGGTTCACTGCCGTTCCCCGAGGGAATTCCACAGGTGCTGCGTTTCAGCCGCAACGGCGGTGTGCTTTTGGTCGCCGGTGGCAAGCCTGTCCAGGTCGGCAGCGTGGTCTTGTTCGATGTACGAACCGGGAAACGGCTGACGCAATTGGGTGACGAACTGGATGCGGTGATGTCGGCCGACATCAGTCCCGATCAACGGCTGGTCGGACTCGGTGGATCCGGCCGGACGGTCAAGGTCTACTCGACCGCCGACGGCGTTCTGAAATACAAGCTGACGCGGCACACCGACTGGATCACGGCCTTGGCGTTCAGTCCCGATGGCAAGCAATTCGCCAGTGGCGACCGGGCCGGTGGCCTTCATCTCTGGAATACCAGCAATGGAGGACTTCTGTTCTCGCTGTCCAGCCACCGGGCTTCGATCCGGACGATCTCATGGCGAAGCGACAGCAAGGTGCTGGCGTCGGGCAGTGAAGATGGCCGGCTGATCTGGTGGAACACCAAAACCGGGTTCACCAGCATCTCCAACAGCAATCCTCATCCGCCCCAGCGACCCAGTGGTGTGTTTGGCAAACTGCCCAATGGTGTTCTGGGGGCGAGATTCGGAACGGATGGCAACTTGCTCACCTGCGGTCGCGACGGCCACGCTCGCTTCTGGGATGTCTCCGGCCGACAACTGCGGACGTTCAAGGTTGCAACAGCCATCCCAATCCAGGTGGCCATCAGTCACGACGGAAACACTCTGGTTGCGGGTGATTCCACCGGCCAGGTCCATTTCTGGGCTCGCATGCCTCCTGCAAAACAGTGAGAACAACCCAACGGATGAGGCTCAGTCGGTTTTCCGCACCTTTCCAGTGGGAGGCTTCGCAATCGGCTTGGGAATCCTGGGCCGGCGTTCAACTCAGGGGCGGTAACCGCCAGATCCGAACCACGCCCCCGCCCCTCGCTCGCGGCGTGACTCCGGTTATCGCTTGGGCGGGCGGTGGGCCTTCGAGACGACACTGCTTCTGACGCGATCGGTTGAGAACTGCCGCCCTTCGTGGGCAGAATGTGCGGCACGTGGCCGCTGCATTCCCTTGGAGACGGTGCGATGCTGCTGATCGATGGCTGGCAGGCTTGGCTCGGAAGACGAACGCAAAACGGCGGTCTTCGTCGCCGCCCACCTATGCGCGTTTCAGTCCCTTACAGGAATGGTGCTAACGGCCTTTGATTCGCGGGGACGTATCGTGTAGCCGTCCGATGATTGGATCTCCACTTCGATCTGCCAATATCCAGAATCCGGGGGCGTCCATGTCGCATCAACGAGTGCTCGCGTGAAGAATACCCTTGTATTCTTTCCCCAACGTGCCGTTGGGTACTTGGTTCCATCGACGATCTTGTGATCCACGGCCACGACGTTGTCTTCCTTGAAAACTGGATAGTCGGTACCGATCTTACCGATCACGACATTTTTGAGCAGAGTCCGCTGGCCTGTCTGCACGGACCGCGCGTAGACCTTGACTGCCACGTTCTTGGCGATGCCCTTGCCCACGTTGTGTATCCGAGTCTGCACGGCGACCTGTTCTCCTGCCGCCGGCGCGTAATTGGACACCCAGATGTCGTCCTTGGTGACAGCAAGCTCGGCCATGGGCGAAGCGGCAGCCGAGTCGGCCAGGATTTCCATCCTTTGCTCGGCCAGTCCCCTCAGGACGGTGTACTGCGCCGACGGATGCAGCTCGGTCTCGATCAGATACGCGCCCGCCTGATTCGGCTTCCATTTCGCGTCTACCAGCACACGGTCCAGCAGGACGCGACTGACATCGCCGATTCGTCCCATCGGATGCCGGACCCCGTCTAGCGCCCTCTCGGTCGTTGATTTGGGCTGCGGTTCGACGATGTCGCGCGTTCCATTGGCGATTTGTGGAATCACCACGCGGGAGATTAATCTGCGCTTACCCGACTCGATGTGCCTGGCGAAAAACTTGACCTTCACGTCCTTCGCGGGCATCCCGCCGATGTTCCGGATTTCGGTCCTCAGCGATACGGAATCGCCTAGCTTCGGTGGTCCGCCCTCGGCCTTGCGTTCCCATTCTTCCAAGGGATGCTGCCGCTCGATGGTCAGCACGGGCTTGATGAAATAATCGAGCGTTAGTCTGTCCAGGAATTCGAGAAGACTTCCTTCGTACGATTTTCCTTTTTTGAGGTAGGGGGCTTGGTAATAGCAAATCCCCGGCATGTCGGGTTCGAGTTCTCGGATCATCCGCACGGAACTCTCGATCTGCGGTCTGTACGATCGACCGCAGTCGCCGCCAACCCCCAACGCGATCATGCTCTTGGGTCCCAGCTTGCTGATGTATCCTTCCAACCGTCTTCGCCACGTAGGACCGCGGCGGGCGTGGATCGCCTCGTAGCATTCGCCCAACATGATGTGATCATTTCGCACACCGTTTTCGACTTCCTGGCGATGCAGCGGTCCGGCAATCCAGTTGTACACTTTGAGTTGCGGATACTTCTCATGGACAACACCGTAAGCGTTGCCAAACCGACGGATGAACTCGAAACCATCGGGCGTGCCGTAGCTGCCCGTCTCGTCGATGATCAGACCATCCACCCCGGCCGCCTCGTACATTCCGGCCTTCTTCACAAGGTGCTTGGTCATGTCCTGTTCCGACAGTTTCATCAGGTTTCGCTCTTTGGTGTACATAAACCCCAGCACCTTGGCCCCCCTGTGATGCCAATAGTCCAGCGCCGGAAGATCGGATCGGTTTCTCGGAAACTCCTGCGCCATTGCGGTGGTCCACTTGAGGTGCCGGGTCTGGCCCCAAGGAATAATGTGCAGCTCGCGCCAGACGACAGGCATGGTTACGGTTGCCGTGTTGTTCGCTCGTACCGAATCGTGCTTCGTGTCCTCAGGATCCACGTCGACCGTCAGCGCATACATGCCAGGCTCACTGGGGACCCATGTGGCTTTGTAATCCACGTACTTCACGTCCGGATTGTCGCGATCGGCGGCGTTCTTTTGCGGGCGCGCGGTCAGCGTGAGGGGCGCCGAATCATCTTTGGTCAGCACAAACCGCAACGGAACGGGATGCACGCCACCACCGCGTACCCTGGCGGTGATCGTTGTTTTCTGTTGCGCGATCGGAATGGCCCTGGAACATGTGATGTCAGGCTGGTCAACGGACCCCGGAGAAACGGAGTAGAGATCATCCGCCGCTACAACTGACAATGCCGAACACACAACCCAGACTACAATCATCGAGTTGAACGGATATCTCATGGAAAGTTCCTCCGAGAGGGATGATGAGCTCAGCGATTCCGCTAACATTACGGACCAATTTGGCTACGAGAATGTCCAATATTTATTCTTGCCTTAGTGCATCTCAACGGGCGGAACAGGCTAAACAAACGTATCCGTCACGGCAACTCAATGATAACCGCGATCGTGAAGGACGGGTTGCCGACTTCCACGCAACAAGACACACGTTCATTTCCGGCATTGTGGCTGGCAATGCCTCAATCAAAGTCGCTCAGGAACTGGCTCGCCACTCAACAAGTCGTCTCACCGTCGATCGATACTGCCACACAACTACACATGAAGTCGTTGACGCACTAGATGCTTTGCCTGAGCCGAAAACGAAAAAGACAGACCCAAACGGCTCACAGTCCTGCGCGCAGCGCCAAGCGCAGCGCGCAGGACGCGAAGGCGGGTACTCACACAAGCCCGAATGGCCTTGAGCTCTTTGGCAGCAAGACTTTACAGCAATCGGCTGCTTTTGCAACAGCCGGCAAAACGTAGCAAGAACATGCGAGAATACTCAGTATTTCGGAGGTTCCTCCGTAGGATTCCGTACGGTTTCGGCTTGGCGGTCAGGCCGGGGAGCAATCACGCGAACGAGTTTTCATCTGTCCCTCACCACGGCGACTCGTCGTCCAATCGACCACGCCCTGGCAAGCCTGATCGAAACCTGGCCAACGCTGCCACCAGCGATCCGCGAGGCGATGCTCAGGGCACCCAATTGAACCAGCCGGTACCCATGCACTCTGGGGCCCCAGTCGCCCAGAAACCGAACCGACCCCCCCACCCCGTTCGGGATGGACTCCCTGACTTATCCGCCATTCGCCGCGATGGGGAAATAGCTGCTGAGCAACCGCAACAGCACGCGTGATTCGCAAGCGGGGGAGCTTAGTACAAAATGTACCAAGGTCTAGAACCGCGGGAGAATCAGGGGTTAGTGAAAAGCTTCACTAAGGGACCGCTCCCATAGAGGGCTCAGGGACGGGATCGCAGGCGGGCGTCAATCCGGGGTACACCTAGTGAAAACTTTCACTAGGTCCTCAAAGGGGGGTGAGGCGGGGCTGTCCCGGTGTTCAACCCGCCAGATCCGAACCACGCCCCCGCCGGACAGGCCTGGGTGCATCCAGAACCCCTCGATGCCTCTCCGTTCCTGGTCGACACGACCAGGCAATGCGTCGTCTCGCCCCGAATCGGTGTCTCGATCAACGGCTACGAACGGATCGAACCCGAGGTCTTCAGCCTGACGGCTTACGAGGGGACCCCCGATTTCGACACCCGGTCCAAATTCAACGGCCTGGACTTCTGTCGCGAGTACGGCATCGAAGGCATCGGCTTCCCGGCCAACATGGTGTGGATCTTCAACGGTGACTACTGGAAAAAGATGACGATCGCCCAGATCGACAAGTGGTTTGACGAGGGGCACGCCGAACAATTTTTCCGCAGCCATCCGGCCTTCACCGCCCGCTACGTCCTGGGCAACATCCTGCCCAATCTCCGCAAGGTCGGTACACGGGGGGGGCATTTACTTGTACGGCCCCGAACCTCCCGCAATCGGCTGTGGGGCACCAACGGCGTGATCGACTGGTCAGCCCAGGCGGGACCGATCCGTGTGCTGGCCACGACCAGCCCGTCTCCCTAGCCACACCAGCCGTTCGGGCGACCCACTCGGCCCAACAAAACCAACGAGGGTCTCTAAACTTCCGGCAGCGGCGAGTGCTTGTCGACGATGTACTGCGGTCGCCCGGAAAGGTCGGGCAATTTCATCGTGGCCGGGTCCAGTCCCAGGTTGCGGTACAGCGTGGCAAAGACCTCGCCGAAGTGCACCGGGCGATCCTTGGGGAATCCTCCCAGCCGATCGGTCGAACCGATCACCTGGCCGGTCTGCATTCCACCACCGGCAATCAGGCCACCGCCGACCGGGACCCAGTGGTCGCGACCGGCCTTCCTGTTGATCCGCGGCGTTCGGCCGAATTCCCCCCAGGCCACCACGGAAACGTCGTCACCCAGGCCTCGCTCGTAGATGTCGGCGATCAGCGTCGCCAGCCCACGATCAAACATCGGCAGGTGCGTATCCTTCGCGGTGTTGTGGTTGTTGCTGTGAAAATCCCACTCACCGAAGTTCAGCGTCACCACCCGGGCCCCGGCTTCGACCAGCCGGCGAGCCATCAAGAAGTGTTCAAGGTTCCGAGGTGCGCCATCTTCGTAATTTTCCGGACTCCCTTTCCCGTACCGCTCGCGAACCGCCGGATCCTCTTTCGAAAGATCCAGGGCGTCGGCCAGGCGGCCGGAGGTGAGGATGTCCAGTGCCTGGCGATTCAGGTCATCCAGGCCCGCCAGAAAAGAATCCCCCGAGTGGCTGCGGCGGAAGGCGTCCAACGATGTCAGCAACTGTTTGCGGTTGCCAAACCGATCAAGCGTGACGCCATTGAGTTTCATGTTGGCCCGGCCACCGGGCAGGGGCACCCCGAGTCGATTCGTCGGCACGTGGCGGTCCGAGGGACGGAAGGCCCCGTGGCTGATGCCCAGGAACCCGGGATATCCCGTCGAACCGTAGGGCGGGTATCCGGTGTTGGGAGAGAGACCGATGAACGGCGGCACCCCCACGTTGGCCGACCCCTGCAGTCTCGAAGCGACGGCACCCATCGAGGGCCAGTCCCCCGCACCGGCAGGCCTTCTCGGGACAACCAGTCCACCGGGCTGCTTCGCCCAATTGTGACCGGTGTAGCAGATGAACGAGTCGTGGAAGCCGTTGGGAGATCCGTGGACACTCCGCAAGGGAATGCACTTGTCCATGACCTTGGCCAGCATCGGCATGTGTTCGCAGATCTGGATCCCGGGAACGGCAGTATCGATCGGCTGGAACGGGCCACGGATGCCGCTGGGGGCTTCCATCTTCAGGTCGTACATGTCCTGGTGCGGCGGAGCGCCGGGCATGTAGATCATGATGACCGCCTTGTGCGACCCCTTGATCCCGGCCCGTTGTTCGGCCTGCAACAGGTCCGGCAGGGACATCCCACCCAGGCCCAGTGCCCCGATCTTCAACGCGTCACGACGGGTCATCCCATCGCACAAACGGCTGCCTTTTCCGTTGATCGTCAGCATCACCGTGCTCTCGTCCGCATGCAGTTCGGTTCCCCTTTTTACTTCATCGGCAGGGCACCGACCACCCCCGTCTCCTTTTTGATTCCGTCAACCACGTTCCGCGACGAGACCCGGCTCGAGGCCGACTTTGTCCAGGCTGCCGCAAGGAAGTACTGCGACTTCCCGGTCCGTCGGGTGCTCGAACCCGGATGTGGAGGCGGACGGCTGGTGGTCGAACTGGCCGCCCGGGGCTACGACGTGACCGGTTTTGATCTCAGCGGTCCGGCCATTACCTACCTCCGTCGTCGGCTCAGCCGCCGCGGCCTGGCAGCCAACGTCTTTGAAGGCGACATGACCCGCGAGCGGGTCGAGCCACCGGTCGACCTGGCCATCTGCCCGATGAACACCTTCCGGCACCTGACAAGCGAAACCGACGCTCGCCATCACCTCCAGTCGGTCGCTGCCAGCCTGAGACCCGGGGGTCTCTACCTGCTGGGCTTCCACCTGCTGCCGAACGACATCGATCCCGAGTCTTCCGAGCGCTGGACGACACGCCATGGCCGAACGCGTGTGACGTTTTCCCTGAAAGTCCTCGATTCGAATCGTCGTCGTCGCATCGAGACGCTGCGGTTCCGCCTGCAGGTCACCACCGGCCACAGACAACCTCGGACACTGCTGCTGGCCGACGAGTTTCCGCTGAGAATGTACACCGCGAGACAGTTCAGCCGGCTGCTGAAGTCCGTGCCCGATCTCGAACTGCTTGACGTCTTCGATTTTTGGTACGAGATCGACCACCCGCTGGAACTCGACGACGAAATCACCGACACGATGTTTGTCCTGCAACGTCGGTGACGTCCCGGCGGCTAACTGGTGACCTCCACCGTCGCACTCGCATGCAACGCCGTGTCCTGCCAGTGGAGCATCGACGCCTGCTGGTGCGGTCCCAGTTCCAGGCGGTATTCGCAACCCTCTCCCACGGCCGGGGCCTCCTCCCATTTCGATTCCGCGAGCCGTTCCAGGAACACCTCGATGTCCAGCTGGTTGAGACGACGACCGAACAGTTCCCGCTGGGTGGAGCCCGGCCGGCCGGCCCCCACTCCCACCAGTTCGCGTTTGGGTGACGCCATGCGGTTCTGTTCCGAACGAAGCGCGTCCACCGCATAGCCGCTCAACAGGCGATCCCACGCCCGGGCACAGACCTCGTCGGAATCGAACAGGTCCATGCCGACGATGTGCCCGTCCACCACCGCCACCAGTCCATGGCATCGGTCGGGACAGCCGAGTGCCCGACGGAACCTGTCGATGCGGTCCTTGTAACGGGCGAACGTATCCGACATGGCCGCCGTCTTGGAACGGACCTTCATGTCGTGCTGCTGTGACTCGATGTCCCGCCACACCTCGGCCTGGTCGGAGGTGTGTGCACGTTTCCTACGAAGAGATCGGGTCACCGAGCGTTTCAGCTTGTGGCGAAGATGCGACGGGGACACCTGGCCGTCGGAACCGAACCCCCGGGATATCTCGCGCCAGCGGCCGTGCTCGATGCAGCTGACCGGAATCACGCAGTCGGCCCCGGCTCCCACCAGCACCGACGCCCCGGCTCCGCAATCGCGGCGTGACTCCGTTTATCGCGTGGGCGGGAAAAGCGGGCTGACTGCTCAGTCGATTGCTTGAACTCCAGGCCCCGCTTGGTGCTTGTATGCTCTAACCCAGCAGGTCTCGCACCACTCTCGCTCCAGTCACCTTCGCGTCGGTCAACGTCTCATTGGTGGCATGCACATTGAACGTCAGCCGCTCGTGATCCAAGCCCAATTGATTCAACACGGTGGCCATCAGATCCGGTACGCCGACACGACCCTCGGTTGCCGCGTAGCCGAACTCATCCGTGGCCCCGTGAACGTAGCCGCTCTTCAAACCGCCACCGGCCAGCAGTGCGGTGAAGCCGTTGGGATTGTGGCCTCGACCAGTTGCGTCTTTGCCTTCCGCCGTTGGCAATCGCCCGAATTCGCCGGTCCAGATCACGATTGTCTGGTCGAGCAGACCGCGGCGTTTCAGGTCGGTGATCAACGCCGCGGCCGGGAGATCGGTCCTGCGGCAGATCGCGGGCAGATTGTCGTTCAGTTTGCTGTGGTGGTCCCACACGTTATGCCCGCCCGGCGAGAGCACCTGGACGAACCGCACACCGCGCTCGACGAGTCGCCTGGCGAGCATCAGTTGCCGGCCGTAGGGAGCAGTCTCCGGGTTGTCGAGTCCGTAGAGTCGCTGCGTTTCCTTTGATTCGCTGGACAGGTCAAGTTCGGCTGAGGCGGTCAGCTGCATTCGGGCGGCCAGTTCGTAGTTCTTGATACGTGCGTCGAGAACTGTTTCGTCCGGGAACCGTTGCCGCTGGATCTGATTGAGTTGGCCGAGGAGTTGCAGGCTGTTTTGTTGGGCTCCCGGCGGCTGTGTGTCCACTCGCCTCAAGTTGAGCACGGGGTCGCCTTCCGAGCGGATTTCCGTACCGCGGAATATTGCCGGTAGCCATCCGTTGGTCATCTGCATGGCGCCGCCGCTATGAAATACGCCCGGAGGTCGCAACAACACGTAACCGGGAAGATTCTGATTCTCACTGCCCAGGGCGTACGTCACCCACGATCCCATCGTGGGACGGCCCGGCCGGTTGTTGCAGCTACACATCATGTACGTCGCGCCGGGATGGTTGGGATCGTTGCTGTACATCGACCGCACAACACACAAGTCATCCACGACACGACTGAGATGTGGAACGAGTTCTGAAAATTCGATGCCCGACTGACCCCGTGGCCGAAATCGAAACTTGCTGCCCATCAACGGCTCAGGGGTTTCCTTTGTGTCAGGTCCGCCCGGGAAGTGGGATACCATTTCTCCGTGACGCCGCTGCAATTCCGGCTTCGGTTCAAACAGGTCCATCTGACTTGCGCCGCCGTTTTGAAACAGCATGATGACGGACTTGGCTTGCGACGTGAAATGGCCAAGCCGGGGCGACAGATCGTGCGAACTTCTGTCGTGTGTGGCTGCCTGCGCCCTGTCCGTTTCGAGAAGACAGGACAAGGCGAGAGCGCCGAAACCGAGGCTCGTATTTTGCAGGAATTCGCGGCGGGTTGGTGATGGGTTAGGCACGGGTCATTCCGGGTAAAGAAACTCGTTCATGTTCAGTACCGTCTGGCACAAATCCGCCAGCGCGGCGAGTTCGGGGGACTTCTCCGGTGCGGCTGTTCGGTGCAGGTCAATTTGTTTTGCCAGCATCTTGCGGCAGAGGTCTCGCTCTTGCGGGGACGGCTCCCGCGCGAGGGTCAACCAGAACAGCAACCCAATGCGGGCGTCCGGCAATGGTCCGGCATCGACTGCAACGCGGGCGGCGAGTTTTCGAGACTGCTCGACGACGAACTCGTCGTTCATCATGGTGAGCGACTGCAGCGCGACCGCCGAGACGTCTCTGCGGCACACGCCGCCGGTGACGATCGGTTTGTCGAAGACGCTCAGGAACGACGGGTTGTAGATACGCCGGTTCAACAGATAGACACTGCGTCGAAACGCTGCCCCCGGTGTTGGCAGGCCCTGCTTGGCGACGAGCACAGTTCCGTCCGGACGATATTCCAGCGGCACCGGTGGACCGCCCATTGAACGGTCGAGTTGGCCTGCGACCGCGAGAATCGAATCGCGCACGACTTCCGCTTCCACACGGCGCAGCCGCGCACGCCACAAGAGGCGGTTGGTCGGGTCGATCTTCCGTGCCCGCGCCAGGTGTTCATGCGAACCGAATGACGCTTGTCGATAGACCGACGACGTAACGATCTGCCGAATCAAGCGCTTGATACTGCCGTGGCGGCGAAAGTCCGCTGCCAGCCAGTCCAGCAAATCCGGGTGGGATGGCTTGTCGCCGGAGACTCCCAGGTTGTTCGCCGTATCGACGATCGGCGCGCCAAGCAAATGATTCCAGACTCGGTTAACAAACACGCGGGCGACCAAGGCGGATGCGGGCGACGACTCGTCCGTCAGCCATCGAGCCAACGCCAAACGATAGCCGCTGCGTGGACCAGGTTCGTTATCTGCAGTTCCCTTGGCGATGTCGGCAGGTTGCAAACCTGCCCCACGTAGCACCTCCAGGAATCCTGCGGGAACTTCGCGACGCGCATTCAGGTAGGACCCTCGACGAAACAACCGAGTCCCCGGTGGCGGCCCGACGTCATATACCGCATGAATCCAACCGTGCTGGCGACGCCCGGAGTTCAGATCCGCGATCCGCTTGATTGCCTCGTCGGTTTTCGTGCGATCGTCACCGGTGATCGCTGCGTCGATCTCCTTGGGTTCGACTCTTAGCGCGGCTTTGTACTTTTCAACCAATGCCTTCTGCGGTGCGTCTTGCTTTGGTGTCTTCAATGCTACAGCAACGGCCGCTCGGTCGGCCTCCGGAATCGACGTCAGCCTGGCGTTACGCAGCTTCGTTTCGTACCGCTTGCGAACGGCCGCAATCGCTTCCTGCACCTCCTTGACTTGCTTGTCAATGTTGGCGTTGTGTGCATTGATGTTTGCCAACGTCGCCTTTGATACGTCTGGCAACGCCCGCTGCTGAGGATCCTTCCAATTAGCCGGATTGAGAGCCGGCGTGAGTAAGGCCATCAGTCCGTAATAGTCGCGCTGCGGAATCGGCTCGAACTTGTGTGAATGGCAGCGAGAACAATTCAATGTCAGTCCGAGCAGGCTCGTGCCAATCTGTTCGACCGAATCGTGAAGCACTGACCAGATGACAAACGCTCGTGGATCTTCTTTGCTGATGTCCTCGCAACACCGCAGATAGCCGGTTGCCACCAGCGATTCGATGATCTCCGGTGTGTACTTCTCGGCGTCGCGCCAGTTGACCAGTTCGTCACCGGCGAGTTGTTCGGTGATGAAACGACTCCAGGACTTGTCCCGATTCAAGCTGCGAATTACGTAATCGCGGTATCGCCACTTTCCCTCCAGAAAACCGATGGGCGGACCATAGTCGTCATCGAAACTGATCGAATCGGTGTAGCCGGCGATGTCGAGCCAATGGCGTCCCCAGCGGACACCAAACTGCGGCGACGCCAGGAGCTCGTCCACGAGCCGCTCGGAAGCATCCGGGCGGTTGTCGGCGAGAAACTGATTCACGCGGTCCGGAGTCGGCGGCAGTCCGGTCAGGTCAAGGAACAGCCGCCGCGTCAATCGCGTGCGATCGGCATCGGGAGACATCGATAATCCGTGTTTCTCGAGCCGAGCCTGAACGAAAGCATCGATTGGAGTGTGAATCCTCGCGGTGCTCGCGGCACTCAATTGCGGCACCGTTATGTCTGCTGCGAGCTGGCGAAACGCCCAATGTCCGCGATCCTTGGCGGTGGCTCGCACAAGTGGCGGAGGCTCAACGACCGGCGCAACCGATTGACAGCCTCGATCGATCCAAGCCTCGATCACACGACGCTCCGTCGGCGACAACTTCAGCCCGGAATCCGCCGGCGGCATTTCGTCGAACTCGATGCGTTCGGTCAGCAAACTCTGCCCAGACTCGCCACGGACAACGGCTGGTCCATTGGCTCCCCCGCGCAGCATGGCGGTCACCGTCTGCAGGTCGAGTTTGCCGTCGGGTTCATCGCCGTGACAATCGAAACACGCGCGGCGCAGGATCGGCCGCACGTCGGTCTCAAAGACAAATGCCGGGGTTGCGTTGGCGTGCGCGACAACTCGACGCGCCGATAGAGCATGGTTGTAGAATGCAACCTCATCCAAATCACCGACGAAGAACTGGATCCGCGGTTGCTTTGGCGGATCATAATACAACGCCCCAATGCTCAGTGGCGTTCCCTCGGTCGAACGCGGCTTGCCCTCGATACGTTTTGCTACGTCGAGTTGACCGTTGATGTACATCTTCGTGTTGTCGCCACGCCGCGCTGGATCGAAAGTGACCACAACATGAGTGAACTCGTTTTCGACGAGCTTCGATGTCTGGTCAATGTGACCGTCAGCGATGCCAAACCTGAGACGTCCCAACTTGTCCGACCGTTCCTGGAAGTACACGAGGTAGTAATTGCAGCCCGTGCGAGTGAACTCGCCTTTCGCAATGAAATCCTGAGCCGGTCCGCCTCCTTTTGTTGGTCGGATCCAAAACTCGATGGACACCGCGCCGTCAAATTCGTACACGTCAGGATCGGCTGTCACGTTCACGTAAGACGAGCCTGTGAAACGCGCTGCCTGATTCCTCGTGCCTTTACGCGTCAGTAACGCCCCGTCTGTCGACACATTCAATTTGTGCGAGGTTGCAATTCGTCGGGCGTGCTCGTTTGAGAGAAAGTCCCGGACTTGAATTCCGGAGTCCTCTTCAAAGCGAAAGTACGCAACCGGTTTATCCTGCATCACTGTGTGCGGGTAGTCCGCAGCGCTCGCCCCGGTGCTGATCCCGACAGCAAGACCCACCGCCAAACCAAAGTGGGCCACAGTTACGTATTTAGCCATCTTGCCTGCCACGTGTTTTGACCGGGACATCTCATTTGGGTTGAACCAAAAATGTCCTGGGATTGCGCCAGGCACATTTCGCTCCCCACTGTAACATTTGCCCCCCCCCGCACCATATCTACCGCGACACGAATGCCAACCTGCGAACTCGACGCTTGGCACACGCTACCACCCGATACTCTTACGGAGATCCTGGCCATCGTCGAGGCCGTCCAGGGGCGGTAACCGCCAGATCCGAACCACGCCCACGCCCCTCGCTCGCGGCGGGACTCCGGTTATCGCGTGGTCGGGCGGTGGGCTACTTGGCCGCGTCCAGCGACGAGATGTCCCGGATCTTCACCGTGTCGTCAAAGCTACCGCTCACTCCGCCTGCACTCCGGCACCTCTGGTCGCGGCTCCGCTCGCTCCCGGCGGGCCTACGCTACGCCTCCGGCGCACTACTTGATGGAACTGCGGAGCACACGAAAGCCAAGGATGAGGCTCCGGTCCACAGGCGTGAACCTGCGGCGGTACGCCGAACGGCAGTACCTGGCGAAGCTGCCCCAGCTGCCGCCCCGGAACACCCGGAACGAGCCCGACGTCGCGCCGGTTGGATCCGTCGCCGAGCCGCTCGGATACGGGCCGTACCAATCCTGACACCACTCCCAGACGTTACCATGCATGTCATACAAGCCCCAGGCATTCGGCTTCTTCTCGCCAACCGGGTGTGTGCTTGAACCCGAAATGCCACCGAACCAACCATACTCCCCCA
>CAVOEV010000036.1:0-25675 GCA_963694825.1 Planctomycetota bacterium | reverse complement strand
CTCGCTGGCTCTCTCCGGCTACAAGCAACCCCAGCAACTGATGACTCTCGCCTGGATGCTCTCGCTGGGAGCCGAATACGACGTGGTCATCAACATCGATGGCTTCAACGAGGTCACGCTGCACCCGGCCGAGAATCACTCCAAGAAGGTCCACGTGGCCTATCCACGCGGATGGCACGAACGGGTCCGCGAATTGCCGCGACACGAAATCATTCACACGCTCTATCGCCACACCTCGCTCAGCCTCGAACGACGACACTGGGCCGCCTGGTTCGTCGACGGCCCCCTGCCCTACTCACCACTGCTCAATTTTATCTGGCGAACGCGCGACAACCGGTACCGCAAGCAACTGGGCGATGATCAGGTGGTCATCGCCTCCCAGTGGCTCAACCAGTCCAGGGTCTACATGCACACCGGCCCGGACAACACCTACGCGGAACCCGACGAAATGTATGACCAGCTGGTCTCGCTGTGGCAACGCTGCTCACGACAACTCGAGCAACTCTGCCGCACCAACGGCATCCGCTACCTGCACGTGCTGCAACCCAACCAGTATGTCGAGGGGTCCAAGCCGATGGGCGACGCCGAACGCGATGTTGCAATCGAGCCTCGGCACAAGTACCGGCCCGGTGTCATCCAGGGCTATCCTCGTTTGCAGGAGGCCGGCGCCGGGTTGAGCCGGGCGGGGGTCGACTTCCTGGACCTGACAATGGTCTTCGCCGGCACGGCCGAACCGATCTATATCGATGACTGTTGTCATTACAACCCGCAGGGCAACCACATGCTCGCCGACGCGATCGCCGACCGGTTGCTGGAGTCGCGAAATCCCCAGCCGTAAGACACACTCTACATTCAGAACCAATCACCGACTTGGCAGGTCAACACACACGGCAAGGACAACTCACCATGACCACCACAACCCACAACCGATACCGTCTCGCTGGAGTTCGTCCTCGATCACGGACGTGGTCAGCAACCTCCCTGGTCGTGGCAGTCACCTTCACCGTGCTGTTGATCGGCCCACCACGAACTCGGGCCGGTTGGAAAGCGGGCCTGTCCCGGGCGGAACTGACTCCCAGGACCGATGTCTGGCTGGCCGGCTACGGCAGCAAGCGGGTTGCCACCGAGACACTTCACCCGTTGTGGATGAAGGCACTGGCCTTGGATGACGGGGCCGGACACCGAGTCGTGTTGATCACCAGTGACTTCCAGGGCGTACCCAAGGGAATGAGCGACCGGGTCTTCGAACAGGTGAAGAAGAAACACGGCCTGCATCGCCACCAGGTCATGTTCACCTTCTCGCACAATCACTGCGGCCCCAGGCTGGGTGAAGACCTGATCGACTATTACCAGGTCGAGGAAGCCCAGGAAGAGCTCGTCCGGAAGTACACCGACCGGATGGTCATCCTCAGCGTCGACCTGATCGGCCGCGCCCTGGCCGACCTGAAACCGGCAACGCTGCACACCGGCCTGGGCCGGGCGACCTTCGCGGTCAATCGGAGAAACAACCGTGAGGCCGATGTTCCAGCGCTGCTGGCCGCCGGAAAATCTCTTGTGGGCCCGGTTGATCACACGGTTCCCGTGATGACGGTCACCGGCAAGAACGAAAGCCTGCGAGCAGTCCTTTTCGGGTATGCCTGTCACCCGACCACACTGAGTTTCACCAAGTGGTGCGGCGATTATCCCGGGTACGCGCAGGTGGAAATCGAGAAAAACCACCCCGGCACGCTGGCGATGTTCGTCAACACCTGTGGCGGCGACCAGAACCCCCTTCCTCGTCGCAAGCTGGAACTCTGCAAGAAGTACGGCCACATGCTGGCCGTCGGCGTTGAAGAGGCCCTGAAGAAAAAACCCCTTCGACCAGTCGCCCCCGGGTTGAAGACCGCCTTTGAATACGTCCCCCTGGCCTACCAGGAACTGGTCACACGCCAGGTGCTCGAGAAAGCCCAGAAAAGCACCAACCGGATCGAGCGTCGCTGGGCCACCCGCTTACTGGGCAAGCTCGACAACGGAGCGAAGTTCTCGCCCACCTACCCCTATCCGATCCATGCTTGGCGGTTGGGCAAGGACACGTTGATGATCGGGATGGGTGCCGAGACGGTTGTCGACTTCGCACTGAGGTTCAAGAACGAGTTCGGGCAGAGAACCTGGATCTGCGGCTACGCCGACGACATGATCTCCTACATCCCCTCCCGGCGTGTCTGGGAAGAGGGTGGCTACGAGGGTGGGGCACGGCTCTACGAATATGGACGTCCAGCCTACCGCTGGGCCGGTGATGTCGAAAAACGCATTGCCACCTCGGTCCACAAGCTGGTCAAACAGGTCTCGAAATAGCGACCCAAAACATGAACCGCATCATTTTCTCGACCGCCTCAATCCTGCTGCTCGCTTCCGGAGTGTTCGCCGCCGACGCGGCCCAGCCTTCGTGGGTCCGTGTCACTGAAAAGGCCGGCTGGACCGCCCGGGACTCGCAGGGGGAACTCGTCTACAAGAACCGGCTCTGGATCTTCGGTGGCTGGAGGAACTCCTTCGAAGCTCCGCCGCGCGACGTCTGGTCCTCGGCCGACGGCAAGAACTGGACACGGATTACGGCCAAGGCCCCCTGGATCCACAGCGATCTGTCCATGTCGTTGACCTTCAAGAACCGTATGTGGTTCATGGGCGGGTGGTACAACGGCCGACTGCCGGGGCACTCGGCCAGCAACCAGGTCTGGTCCTCAACCGATGGCAAGGCCTGGACCCGAGCCACTGAATCGGCCGGATGGACACCGCGACTGGCCGCCGCGCTCGTCGAGTTCAAGGGACGGATGTGGATGCTGGGCGGCACCGAGAACTACTATTTCGGCAACCAGAAGAGCCTCAAGAACGACGTCTGGTCCACCGCCGATGGCAAAACCTGGACTCGGGCGACCGACAACGCCGGCTGGGCCCCCCGGGCCTACCACCAGGCCGCCGTGCTGGGTGAGCGGTTGTACGTCTTCGGTGGTGGCAACTACGTGCCTGAGTACCAGGCATACAACGACGTCTGGAGTACCACCGACGGCAAAAACTGGGAACCTGTGACCAGCAAGGCGCCCTGGCACCCTCGACTGTGGTTCTCTTCGGTCGTCTACCGCGACCACATGTGGGTCCTGGGCGGCTGGTCGAACAATCCGTCGAAGAACTGGGGCGACGCCTGGTATTCTAAGGACGGCAAGACCTGGACCGAGTACAAGCCAGCCACCACCTGGAAGGCTCGCCACGAACACTCGGCCTACGTACTCGACGGGAAGCTCTGGATCGTCGGTGGCCACGCCAAGCCACTTTGCAGTGAAGTCTGGACCCTGTCATTGCCCGCTGACTGGCCCGCTTCCCGGTGACCTCGTCCAGAACGCTCCCCGGTATCTAGTCGGCAAAGATCCCGAAGACGAACACCTCCTCGAGTTCCTCGACCTTCGTGTGCCCGTCCTCATCGGTCACCATCAGCGTGGCCATGTAGGCATGCCACTTCGGCAACCCGGGATATTCTCTCATCCTCTCCCAATGCTCGCGGCTGGGAGCCACGCCGTGCAGGAACAATCGATCGCCACGCAGGTAGATCGCCATGCTCACATTGTGCTCGGCCATGCTCTGTGCAATGTCGGGCCAGAGATCATCGTGCGCTCGCTTGTACTCGTCGTAGCACCCCGGTTTCAGACAGAATGACTCGGCGATCGTGAACATTGACGTCTCCTTGGCCGCTTGAACGAACTGACCCAACCTACGAGTAACGTGCCGACAGCACGACCGGTAGATCCGTGGTGAAAGGCAATTCCTGCCAGTTCATCGCCCGGATGATCTGGGAAATGCGATTGGTTAGAGACTCTCGGCCACCGCCGTCGATGACAAATCTCTCAGCGGTGATCCCCTCCGCCGGCAATCATGTCGACCAGGATCGTCCTGCCCTCGAACCCAACACCACGCACCATCACCTTGGATGCCGCCGGGGGGCGCCTGGGATCGTAAAGCGAAGGTCGCAGCCGGTTCAATTCTCCACTGGAACCCGGCGTGGTCACGTAGTAGGTCGCCTTGGCGAGGCTTCGGAAATCTGAATGGTGGGTCGCCAGACTGGATTTCAACTGGGCAAACACCGACTTCACCTGCGGCCCATCCGGCTGCGGTTCCGGAGAATAGAGACCGGCGACGTAGATTCGATTGGGATCGCGGATTATCGATACGCGGCTGAAGACCGGAGACGATGACATTCCGGGTGGGGTCACAAAACTCACGCTCTCTTTTGACGGACGGGCCGGCCGCCAGGCCACCACCTCGATCTCAATGGGCAGCGACCCGCTTTTCCATTCCACCAGGCTCACCGGGGGAACCATCCCGCCAGGAAACTCCGCGGCGATGGCCTCGAGAACGATCCCGGCCTTCTTCATGGGATCGGTGAAGCACTTGACCTGAACGATGTCCTGCTTCCGAACCTTCATGAACTCGAGGGTCGAAAATAGTCCCTTCATCGTCGCCGTCGTCGCCACCCGAAGTGAACCAGGACGAGCCTGTCCTGACACGTAGATCACCTCCCCACGCGGCAAAACACTCGAACGAGCAAACCGTGACCCGCGATCTCCTTCAACCCGGGGCAGGTATTCCACCCCGGTCGTGGAACGAACCCGATGAGCCGGGAAGACCGCATCGAGCGCCACCTTGGCTCCCGCTTCGGCCAGCGTCGTTTCGACATGAGACACCGCCGGACGACACCCCACCGGCAACCACGCTGCAAGCGTCTTGTCCACAGCCTGCCGCACCCGAACACTGCTCACGTAGATGTTCAACTTGACCAACTGACTGCCAGGCGTCCGGTAGTGCGACATCAGGCCTTCCAGTTGCCGCAGCACAGACTGCGTCTGTTGAGCCACGTCACCCGTCGGGTTTTTCGGTAACAACTGAGTGGTATGAACCAGGTGCGCGTTGTCAACTCGGACCGAAACCGGCAGACCACCCGGCTTGCTGTCCTGAGCTCGTCCGAGCAGAAAACGAGACGCGGGTTCGGGTCGCGACAGTTCGAGCAGTGCCTGAGCCGATCGGTAGCGAGCATCGGGGTGCGAGTCGTCCAACAAAGCTACAAGGGCCGGGATCGCTTCGGTCATCCGCGATTCACCGGCAAACACCGCCGCATAGGTGCGGATGTCGGGACTGTCGGATTTCAGGTTCCGCATCAACGACCGCCGCCCCTCACAATCGCCCAACAGGGCCAGAGCATGATCGAAGTAGGCACGACTCAACGGGTCACCGATCCTCCTGGCAGCTGGCCGCAGCCTGGCCACGTCCGAAACATCTCCCACCCGAGCCACAATCCAGGCGGCAATCCTGGCCATCTTGTGATCACTGTGGACCAACTGACCGCGAACAAAGTCCAACGCATCGCCGCGTCCACTTCTCACCAACGCCGCGGCCGACATCAACTTCAAGACCATGTTCTCGCTGCTCGACCACGCCTGCTGCAGTTCCTGACCACTCCCGAATCCGTGCACCTTGTAGAGACTCTCGGCCGCGTGGACATGGCCGTAGGCATCGTCGCCCCTGAGGATTCGGATCATCTCGGCAACGTGTTTTCGGTTCCCCGCCCGCACCAGTTCACGTGACAGACCACACCGTTTCTGCAGATCGGTTTCCTCGTCAAGTTTTGGCAGCAGGAAGTCGATCACCATCTGCGAATCGCCGCCCAGTGTCAGCCCTTCGGCCGCATGGATCGACGGCCAGAAGTCCTCTCCTTGCAGACCATCCCGGAGAATCGACCGGCAGCGACGTTGCAGCGCCTGGGAGATCGCTGGTTTCGAGGGCGTCGGTGATTCGGACGGGGCGGAGAACTTCAGTGAATACAGGTCGGCCTCGCGGATAACAAATCGCAGGCGGATCGGCTTTCCGGCCAGCCGACCCACGTTCGACGTCGACTTCCACCCGACCGGATAGTCCACCGCATCGCCGAAAATCTCCTTCGACATGGCCAACTCGAAGCCCGGAATGGGCTTCCCGCTGGCGTCCTGGATTTCGACCCGGACCGAGCCAGCGGCGGACGTCGCCACGTTGATCGAGAGCCGATCACCGCGAAAACGGAACGGACGGGTGATCAACTCACCCCCCTCACGTGGAGCGAACAGCGAAGCAAATCCGTCTATCCTCAACGTGTATCGTCGCAACCGCGACGTCTTCCCCGTGAAGTAACTCTCAGTCGCGTAGAGCGAGAGTTCCCTGGGAGAGTCATCCTCGGCCGAATCGGTTTCGACCACGTGCCAGGCCACGTAGTTGTCTCCGTAGGCCCAGTTGTGCCGCGTCCTCAACCCTGGCCTCAGAAACGTCTCGTTCCAACGATGGAATGTTCGTCCGTCGCGACTGGTCATCAACAGCGAGTCGGTGACGGCCGAGCCATATCGACTGTTGGTCTTGGACCGGAGCTTCCTCTCTTTCAACGACGGCAAACGGCGGGTCGCATCCAACCATCCCCGATCCACGTACCGGGCCGGAAAACCAATCAACAGGTGAGTCGCCCGGTAGTAGGGCCGAATCTGGTTGGTATAGAGTTGCGCCACGGGTGCCCCTGGGTATTCCAGCCAGGTTCGTTCACCCCAGTGCACAAAATCGTCGGACGTCGCCATCTTGATACCACGGATCTTGCCGTTGAAGTCCCGGATATAACCGCGGTACTTGCCGACATTGGGATCCCAAAACGCAATGTTCTGCGTATCGAAGGCATGCCCGGTCATCACCGGCTTTCCATCGTTGTAAGGCGACCAGTGGAGACCGTCGGGCGACTTGAAGGCGTAAAGCCCGGGGGGATTCCGACCATAGCCGACCGCCTTGTACTCCTCTCCCCTGACCACCCGGGGATTGGAGTCCTTGAAGACCGACAGGTCATGCCCCTGCTGTCCGTTGATCGTCGCCAGCACGATGCTGTTCTGTTTTGAACCGTTGTGCTCGAAGAGGCCCAGGTTCGGCTTCTCCCAGTGGATCCCATCCCGGCTTTCGGCATACGCGATATACAGGGGGTGCGACTGGTTTCCATCTGTGGGGATGTGCCAGGCGTGGTAGTACATCCGGTACCGTCCACCGCGGAAGTCCTTGTCGTAGAACACGGTGTGATAGTTGCCCCCGTTTCCTTCCCAGGAGGCGTCGTGCACGATCGCGATCTCTCGACGCACGGGATGATGCAATCGATGACTGGCACGACCGACCATCCGGTCAACCAGGAAGTCATCAATCATCAACTCGCGTCGCGAGCCGATATCAACCACCCCTCGAGGATCCGCAGACACGACGGTCGTTGTGGCCATCAGCAACCACGTGACCAGGCCGACCAACGGGCCAGACTTGACCAGGCGACCAACAACTCGTCGACCGCCGCTTGTTTCAATTAGATTTGTCATGACGGTTCACCTTCCAGGTCTGTTCAACACGGGCCGACAACAGTCCTCGCCGACCGGCTCGATGACGGTCCCGACTGCCTGCTTGCCGGCCCCGGCAGAATGATGTCCTGCTTCATCAGTGTCCAAGCCTCGTGGCCCGGTCAGGGAGTCAACGTGACCGCCTGCCTGGCCGGCAGCACGCCGCACTTTCCCAATGCCAACAGCGGGTAACAGCTCCCGCTGAAGGTGATGAAGTGATAGCGGTCGGTATTCAACGACCGGGTCCACCAGCGACCCGACTGCCGCTGGTTCTTCAACAGCCAAGCCACGCCCCTGCGAATTTGCTTCTTCTTGGCCGAAACACCCGCGTCACGGAGAACCAGCAGCACCAACCCGGTCTGGTGACCATCACTCGGCGGGTTCGTGAACTCCGGCTCGGCGTTGAGTTTCTTCGCCCGGCTGCCATCACCCCAGGTCTCCGGGGTGGCAAACGTCCGGATCGACCAGCCTCCGTCGGCTCGCTGGTGCTTCAACAACGTCTTGATCAATCGCTTTTTCTGCTTGGCGTCGACCAGCCCGGGGACACGTGTCGAGGCCCAGAGCAACAGTACCTTGGCGTAATCGTGCGGCGGCCTGGTGGTCTTCAGGTAGTTGTGCGTCCTGGCGACCCTGGCCATCAGGTCGCTGTCCTTGAGATTCTCCAGCCATCCCGGGGCCGCCTGCATCGCCATCGCCGCCACCGTCGTACCGTGGTAGGCACTGGATTCAAATGGAGGCCAGCAGCCAATGTTGTTGAAGGCACCGTTGTCGGATTGCAGCGAGAGCATCAGCCGTAGGGCTTCATCAGTCTCCGGCGACAGTTTCCCGGTGACGTGCCTGTCCCACTCGGCCAGGCCGCCGGCCAGGTAGGCCACCTGCGTCGGCCGCAGTCCAATGCGGAGTTTCTCGATCTTCTCCGTCTTCGTCTTTGCCAGGTCGTCGACCAGGTGCTTGCGAATTGTAGGGTCAGGCTTGCCAATGTAGGCCGAGAGTGCCGGCCGCATCAGGCCGTAGACACCGGAGGTGTGACAGGCGACACAGTTGCGTTTTTTCCACCACAGCCTGTTGCCGGTCTCGATATAGGACGTCGCCTTGGCAATCGAAAACTCCTCGAGCAGCGGTTCATCGGAAGCCGCACCCGGAATCGACTCCTTCTCGAAATCGTACTGCGGCCTTGGTGCCCCGGGCTTGTCCTGGGCACGACCGGTCTCGAGTCCGATGCCACCAGCGAGCAGGGCGGCTGCCAACGTGAATCCGAGAACCATCGAACCAATTCGCACGTTCATCTGCCCAACTCCTCCGAGAAACTCTCGGCCATGACTTGCTCTCGACCCGTAAGGGACTGATGCTACTCGTTGCCCACGGGTGATTCCAATCCGTGGCCGCATTGGCGCGAAGTCACAGGATGGACAGGGAGCGAGGCGATGGAGTTTGCGACATTCGGTGCGGGTTGTTTCTGGGGCGTCGAGGTGGCATTTCGACAGGTGTCGGGCGTGGAGGACGCGGCCGTGGGATACTGCGGTGGCACGCTCGAGAATCCCACCTACCAGGACATTTGCACCGGAACGACCGGTCACGCCGAAGTGGTAGAAGTGCGATTCGACCCCGAACAGGTGGCCTACGAGACACTGGTGGACCTGTTCTGGCAGTGCCACGACCCCACCACACTCGATCGACAGGGGCCCGACGTCGGCACGCAGTACCGATCGGCCATCTTCTTCCACTCACCCGAACAGCAACAGGCGGCCGAGACCTCCAGGGCGGCCGCCCAAGAGCAGATCGCCCGCCCGATCGTCACCGAGATCACTGCGGCCTCGACCTTCTACCGGGGCGAGGAATATCACCAGCAGTACCTGGAAAAGCGAGGCCTGGGGAGTTGCCACCTGTAGCAGGCCCGATGTGCCAGCTACCGCTGTGTCGTCCCCACCTCCACCGTCAAGGCCTTCTCCGCCTTCAGCACACGGTAGGTCGCTCGCGTGTGTTTCAGTGCCACGGTAGCCGCCGCTCCATCGAGTGGTTCGCCGCCGGCGCTGACCGGGTCGACAATCTTCAGCGGACGCGGTGCCAGCAGTGACATCATCTGTGGCAGGTCACCGATCGTGTGCAGGCTTCCCGGAATCAACACGCCCAGCGGCCCCTCGCCGTAGGGCTGATCGCTGATCACCGAAACCGGAGCCCCCACGGTCTGCACCTCGCGAATTCTCGAGTCAACCGCCGCGGCCACCACTGCCAACGACCCGGCAGCACCACGCCCCACCACACGGACCCTTGGCAGGCGACTTCGGTAGACAAACCTTGCGAGTTGATCCAGGGTCGTTCGGATATCGGTAACCCACTGAGTGATCAGCGGTCGTCCAATCCACATCGCCCACTGGCTGGCATTATGGTCCAGGGCACGGTGAACTTGGTTGCCCCGTGGCGCCCCTTCACCGGTCGCCCGCAATTCGATCACCGCCACATCCCAACCCGACTTCTTCGCCATGGCGTACTCGTTGGATTTCCAGGCCACATCCGCCCCGCCGAGGTCGAGGACCACGGCCAATCGGTCCAGTTTTCCCGAACCACCCTCCCACCTGGTGGTCACACCAATTCCCGCCTCGGCTTCGAAGTCAAACTCCAGGAACTTGCCGATCTTCCTCGCGTGTCTCTTGGACTCGTCGGGCTTCACGTCACCGGGGACCCGGCACAGTCGCTTGAGCCAGGCCACCCGCCACTCGGCCTCCGACTCCCAGTGCTCCTCATGGACCGGTTCAACCTGTTTCCGCATCGCGGCGGCCGCCAAGTGCTGTGAATACTGTGGCAGGCTGATGTGAGTCCCGGGACGCGAATTCTTCGGCCAGACCCGGACCGCCTCACGGTCCTCGGGCTTCAACTTCGGTTCCGGGATCGGTGAGCCATCACCGACGCCCTTCAGGTGCTTGCTCATCCAGCCATACATCGCCTCGCGCATCGGCTGGTTGTAGGCATGGCCGGATTCAATCGCGACGTGCCGGACGGCATCGGGACGCTTGTAGAGATCGAACACCCGGCGGGCCCCGACGATCGACTTCTTCGCCTCGCCAACGGAGAACTGCACGGCGTCCCGAGTGGCATTGATCGCCATCAATGCCCGCGGAGCGACCAGTCCCAGTACCTGCCACTGGTCGGTGAAGGTCAGTGCCCCCGGCACCAACTCGCACATGCAGCAGGCCGCTCCGAGATAGGCCTGGTAGTTGCCGACCGAGCAGACCGGCACGACGCACTTCAGCCGCTCGTCGAGCGCGCCGGAGTAAATCGTCTGGTTGCCACCACCGGAAGTGCCCGTCACCCCCAACCGCTTGCCATCGACCTCGGGCCGGCTCTGCAGGTAATCCACCGCCCGCATGTTCTCCCAGACCTGAATTCCGGCCAGCAGCGTTCCGGTCGGCCACAGCGTCGCCGCAACCATCTCGCCGTGGTACTCGCCCAACGCCGTCTTCAATCCCCGTTCGCCGGCTCCGAAAGCGTCGACCGAGAGCACGAAAAACCCGAGCTTGGCCAGGCCGATACAGCGGGACTGGACAACCGGATCCTGCTTCGCACCGCTCCAGTGACCGTGAACGCACAGTACCGCCGGCGCCGGCTTGGGATCTCCAATGGGCATCGTGGGGACGTAGGCGTTGGCCGGCATCTCGATCCAGCCATCACCGGTCCGGATTGTCCGCAACACCAGGTGCTCGATCCGGTATCCGTCCCGCTCCTGCTCGCGAACCGTGCGAACCGAGACCGGACCCGGCTTGTCGGTTGAGAGCCCGATGGCCGCGACCAGGTTCTTGCGAACGGTTCTCCGCAGTTGCTGCCATTGCTCGAGCGATTTCGGAATCGCTTCGCCGTGCCTCAATTCTCGCGCGGACCGACGAATGAACTCGAGAAACTCGCCAGACCTCGCAGCGGCAGTCTGTGCCATGACAACGGTATCCAATCAAAGAGAATTCGTCGAAGGACGACCGACAACCACTCAGGCCGCCGACCGTGTGAAAACGTATTCGACATCCGAGGACCGTCCGGCGTCAAACCTATAACCCTCCATATCGAACGTTTTCATCTCCGCTGGAGCCGTCAGCCTGTTGCGGATCACGTACGATGCCATCAAGCCGCGGGCCTTCTTGGCGAAGGCCGAGACCGGTCGAACCCGGTCTCCCCGGTCCTCGAGAAACGAAGCGGTGATCACCTCGGCTCCCAGGCCCGCGGTGTCGACCGCCCTGGAGTACTCGCCCGAGGCAAGGTTGATCAGCACGTCGTCACCGCTTTGTTTCAACCGCTTCCCCAGCGCCCGAGTGATCGTCTCGGTCCAGAAGTCATACAGCGTCGCCCCACGGGAGGTCTCGAGCTTCATGGCCATCTCGAGCCGGTAGGGCTGGATCAGGTCCAACGGCCGCAGGATGCCATAGAGTCCCGAGAGAATTCTCAGCGAGTCCTGGGCGAACGCGAAGTCCTCTTCAGAAAACGTCGCAGCATCGAGTCCCACGAACGCGTTTCCCCGGTAGGCCAGTGCGGCCGGCCGAGCGATCCGCGTGGTCGGCTTCTGTTGCCAGTCGGTGAACTGCCGACAGGTCGTCTCGGCCAACTCGGGCTTCAGCTTCATTCGGCCGGCGATTTCCTTGCGAGAGAGTTTCAACAGCGATTCGATGACCTCGGCCGCCTCTCGGCTGCAGGCGGGAATCGAACGCCGACGCGTCGAGAGAGACGACTCGAAGTCGAGTGTCTTGGCCGGCGAGAGGATCATCAGCATCGGTCGAGTCCTTTCGGAAGGCTGCAACTGGCGATCAGCCAGCTCACTGATCGCCGTTAGCCAGGACCTCGAGAATTCCCCGACAGAAGTCAGGCAGATCGTCCGGTTTGCGACTGGAAACGAAGTGCCTGTCGACAACGACCGGGGAGTCTTCCCAGATCGCTCCGGCGTTGACCAGGTCGTCCTTGATCCCCGGCGAACCAGTCACCCGCACGCCGTCGTAGACGCCGGCCGAGATCGGGATCCAGCCACCATGGCAGACCGCAGCGACCAACTTCCCCGCATCGGAAAACCCGCGAACAATCTCCAACACGGCCGGATCGCGTCTCAACTTGTCAGGCATGAACCCCCCGGGGACGACCAGCCCATCGAAGTCATCGGCCGACATGTCAGCGATCGCAGCATCCGACACACAGGGATATCCATGTTTACCCGCGTAGGTCTCACCGGCACTTGCCCCGGCCACCACGACCTCGGCACCCGCTTCGATCAATCGCAACCGTGGGTACCACAGCTCGAGATCCTCGTAAATGTCGCCGACGAACATCAGGATCCGTCGGCCGGAAAGTAACTGGCTCATTTTTAGACTTCTTCCTGTTTTCCAGACCAATATCTAATCAACTACCCGTGCCGCAAACACACCACCCCGCCACCCCGCCACGCCGCCACGGACATCGCGACCGTTCCTTGCCGGTTGACATCCTCATCTCGGCCACGTTTTCACGATGACTACGCTTCCGTAGTCGGCATTGTACCAACGGGGTCTGCCGTGGCGACAATCAGCCGAACAAGCCGTCAATGACTTGCCCTTCGGCGATCTTTGTCGGACGGGGCAGTCGCGGCAAGTAGGTCGTCTCGGAATCGAGACCCAGTGCGTGGTAGATCGATGCCCCGAAGTCCGCCGGCGACCAGGGCCGGGTCACCGGGGCGGCTCCGTTGGGATCGGTCGCTCCGATCACCACGCCCCCCTTCACTCCCGCTCCGGCCAACAACACGTTGCCTGCCCGAGGGTAATGGTCGCGGCCAACCGTCTTGTTGATCTTTGGTGTTCGACCGAATTCGCCCATCGCCACGACCAACGTCGTGTCCAACAGACCACGCTCCTCAAGATCATCCAGCAACGATGTCAACGACATGTCCAACTGAGGCAGATTGCCCGGGCCGTTGTATTCGTGCCACGTCTTGTCCTTGCCCACCGCCGATGGCCGCGAACCGAACGACATCATCGAATCGAACAGCCAGCCATGGTTGTCCCATGTACCGTTGGTGCGTCCCTTGCCGAACAAGCCGCCCTGGACCGCATGGTTGACCGTGACGAACCGGGCACCCGCTTCGATCATGCGACGGGCCAGCAACACCCGCTGTCCGTAGATGTTCATGCCGTAGCGTCTGCGAATTGACAACGATTCGTCGTCCAGCTTGGCCGCCTTCTGGATCGCACCGCTGGTCAATGTCGTCACCGCTTCCTCGAACAGGTCGTCGTGTACAGACAAAGTGTTGCTGGCCGATGCGGCCAAGCGGCCCAGGTTGTCGATCTGGTCGAGCAGGCTGCGGCGGGTTTCGAACCGGTCCCGAGGCAATCTCAGGCCCTCGATCCGGAAATCTCGTGCACTGGGATCGCCGTCTACGTCAAACGCCGAATAGGCCGGGCCCAGGTAGCCCGACGGAGTCGTGTAACGAGCGGCCACCGGGACTCCGACATAGGACGGGATTCCGGGCTGGCGGGTGCCCAGCAGAGTGCTCGCGATGCAGCCGAAGTTGGGAAAGAACTGCTTGTTCCGAGACTGAGGCAACTCGCCACTCATCACGTGCTTCGATGCGTCGCTATGGCTGCCCGAAGCACCCTTCCACGATCGGACAATCGCAACCTTGTCCATCATCCGGGCCAGCAACGGCATTTTTTCGGTGATGAATGTGCCGGGGACGTTGGTCGATTGAGGATTCCAGAGACCGCGGATCCCGACAGGAGCATCGGGCTTCGGATCCCACGACTCGAAATGACTGATCCCACCGGCCAAAAACAGAAAGATGCACGACACGTCACGGCGGGCCGGGTCCACCTGGCCCGCTCGAGCCGCCGCCAGATAGCCCGGCAACGACAACCCAAACAGCCCGGTCCCCAACTGCAACGCCGAACGACGTGTCAGTGAATCGAACCCCAGCTCGTTCATCAGATCACCCCCACCGCTCACGTCCATTCCCAGCAGATCACCTCGTGACCCACCCCCGCCAATGCGACCACCCTAACCGCTGACCACAACCTGCAACAACCGGAATCGCCCAGCCCCGCAACCCAGCCCCCGCAACCCCAACCACACGATCGACACACCCACACTTGGGGTCAGAGCTTGAATAGTGAATAGTAGCTTGCCCAGTCGCTGTGTTCTTCCATATCAGCGACCGCTATTCACGATTCAAGCTCTGACCCCAATTCTGTTGAGGGAGACAACCGATGCTGACTCGACGTGGCCTGGCCTGGAATCCGATCGTCGTGATCATCTTGTTGGCGCTATGTGTCCATCCGGCCGCCCGAGCCGATGGCCCCTACCCGGCTCACAAGATCGTCGACAACGTCTATTACGTGGGGTCGCACGACCTGGCCATCTACCTGGTCACCACACCCAAGGGACACATGCTGATCAACACCGGTTTCGATGAAACGGTCCCGCTGATCCAGGCATCGGTCAAGTCGCTGGGTTTCCAGATGACCGACATCAAGATCATCCTCGCCAGCCACGCCCACGCCGACCACGTCGCCGGACACGCTCGGGCTCGTGAAGCCAGCGGCGCAAAAGTCTACGTGATGACCGGCGACGACAAGGTGATCGCCAACGGTGGCAAGGGACAATACCTCTACACCGACAGCCGCTGGCAACCCTGCCCGGTCGACCGAGTGCTCAAGGACGGCGACACGGTCAAACTTGGCGGCACCACTCTGGTCGCCCGACACACACCCGGACACACCGCCGGCTGCACGACCTGGACGGCCAAAGTCGGCAAGGGAAAGCACAAGAAACTGCTCGTCGTCGTCGGCAGCCCTAACGTCAATCCCGGATTCCAACTGGTCAACAATCCCGACTACCCCAGGATCGCCGACGACTTTGCCCGAACCTTCAAGGTGCTCCACTCGCTCAAATGTGACTACTTCCTCGGCGCACACGGCAACTACTACGGCATGCATGCCAAGTACCCCAGGCAAAAGGCCGGCGCCACGATCAGCCCGTTTGTCGATCCGGCCGGGTACCGTGACTACATCGCACTCAAGGAGAAAGCCTACCGCGACAAACTGGCCGCTCAGAAAATATCGCCCCGTTAGCAGGCTGTCGAAGAACTCGGGCCTGAACCGTATCCGTGACGGGCATGCCAGCTACCATTCAACGCATCAACTTTCCGGAATGCGATTTCGAGCGACGACCGCTTCCCTTATACTGCCGATACCAGACACAGGGACATGCCATGGGCCATCCGAAGAGTCAAACGTGATGAACTCACGCAAGAATTCCGCCACCGACTGCTCGGGACCGGTCCGTCGACGCGAATTCATGCAGATTGGCGCGCTGGCTCTGGGCGGCCTGACACTGCCCAATGTGCTGGCCGCCAAGGCCGCCTCGGGCAATCGCTCCAAACGCACCTCCGTCATCATGCTCTACCAGCACGGCGGAGCCTCTCAGCTGGAAACCTACGACCTCAAGCCAAACGCTCCCACCGCCACACGCAGCCAGTTCGACCCGATCGCCACCAACGTCCCCGGCCTGGACATCTGCGAACACTTCCCACTGCAGGCCAAGATCGCCGACAAGTTCTCGATCGTCCGCTCGTTGCACCACAACATGAGCAGCCACAGCGACGGCGGGATCACCGTGCTCACGGGTAAACCCCCGCTGCTGGCCGACCCGACATCTCAATCCAAGAGCCATCATCCCGACTTCGGCTCCGTCGCCAGCAAGGCGCTCGGCCCCGGACCCAACGTGATGCCTCCCTATGTGGCCATCCCCCAAAAACCCTACATGACCCGCCCAGCCTACCTCGGACTGCACCACGGTGCCTTCGAGATCGGCGACCCCAACGCCAAAGGATTCCGAGCCCCGCACGCCGGGATCGCCACAGGCAAGGACGGCAAACGACTCGGCGACCGAAAAAATCTGATCGACCAACTCGATCGCATTCGACACACCGGTGACCTCAGAGGCAACCTTGCGGGTACCGACCAGTTCCGCGAACTGGCCTACGAAATGCTGACCAGCCCCGAATCGGCTCGTGCCTTCGACCTCAACGACGAACCCGATACGCTTCGAGATCGCTACGGCCGAAACCTCTGGGGACAGGCCTGCCTGCTGGCACGTCGCCTGGCACAAGCCGGGACGTCCGTCATCAACATCTACTTCAATACACCCAAGTCCGGTCCCGAATTCACCAACTGGGACGACCATGCTGGCAACGCCGGGCGACCCGGTCACTTTGCCAAGTACATGAAAACCCGTTTGCCCTACATGGATCAGGCACTCGCTACACTGATCCAGGACATCCACGACCACGACCTCCAACGACAGATCCTGGTTGTGGTCGTCGGTGAATTCGGACGGACTCCAATCATGCGCTATGGAGCACCCGACCGCTCCTACGGCCGAGACCACTGGCCTGCTGCCTATTCGGCCCTGCTCGCCGGCGGTGAACTTCGCATGGGACAGGTCGTCGGTGCAACCAACAGCAAGTCCGAATACCCCACCCAAAGTCCCTGCACGCCGCAGGATCTGCTGGCGACCGTCTATCACCACCTGGGTATCGACCACTCGCTGACGTACAACGACTTCCAAGGCCGCCCGGTCCACATTCTCAGCGAAGCGAAACCCATCGCCCAACTGATCTGATTGTCTCCTGCGGATCGTGACAGTGAACGGCATACCCGGCTTTCCACTCCGACTCGGACTCACCGCCGCACTGCTCGCACTTCCCGGCGTCGCCCAAACCGCCAACCCGGTCACCAACCCGGTCACCAACCCGGTCACCAACCCGGTCACCAACACGGCCGAACCACCTCGCCCGGCGATGGTCGCCGGTTTCGAACGGTTCGCTCGACACGGTGATCTCGAATCGGCCGAAGCCGGCCGGTTGCTCCTGGGCGAACTCAGCTGCACGGCCTGCCACTCGAGCACTCGACCCGGAAGCCTCGAACCGCGACGTGGTCCGCGACTCGAAGCGGTCGGCATCCGGCTGCAGGCCGTTTGGCTCGCCAGGCACCTCGACAACCCCTCAGCCACCGATCCGGGTACGACCATGCCCGATCTGCTCCACGCCATCCCGCCCAACAGGAAAACTCGGACAATCGCAGCACTGCTGGCGTTTCTGTCGACACAGCGAGAAGGTTATCCGGAACTGAAATCGACCGCGTCGCGACCGGTTGCCGGACGTTTTTTCGACAAGGGCGACCCCGGCCGGGGCCGCCTGCTGTTTCACCAGATCGGCTGCGTCGCCTGTCACCAGCCCGACCCGACGTTCAAGGCCCGGCCGCAACCCGCCTCCGAACTCACCAAATTGCTGACTCAACTCGACCCCGAAGAACTCAAGGAACTCGGCCTCGAAACCGCTGCACGCCCGTTCCCCTCGATTCCCCATGGCCAGCCGGCCAGCAAATACACTCGAGAAGCCCTGGCTCACTTTCTGCTGCAGCCCGAAACAACTCGCCCCGCCGGACGCATGCCGTCTCTGAAACTTGAACCCCACGAAGCCGCCAACCTCGCCGCATACCTCCACCCAGCCAACACCCCAGCCAACACCCCAGCCAACACCCTGCCACATTCGAACGACACGAAACTCATCCAGACCGGTCGACGCATGTTTCAATCGCTCGGTTGCAACCGCTGCCACACGGTCAACTCTCGCTTTCCACCGGCCGAGATGCCGATCACACCCCTGAATCGGTTGCGACCGGCCGCCGTCCAGTCGTGCTTGGCCAACCCCACACCCGCTCAGCCTCGCTACCAACTCGACCCACAACAACGCAAAGCCATCACAGCCGGCATCCTGTCGATCCAGTCCGCAACGCCAACCACATTGCCGTCGCCCGCTCTCGCCCTGCACCGCACCCTTCTGACGCTCAACTGCTACGCCTGTCACACTCGAGGGCAGACGGGCGGAGTCGGCCCCGGTCGCCGAGCTTACTTCGAGACCGCCGGCCACGCCGATCTTGGCGACGAGGGACGATTGCCTCCGACTCTCACCGGCGCCGGCAACAAGCTGAAGACCGTCTGGATGCAAAAGGTGTTCGAAGGCACCGGTGACGTTCGGCCTCACCTCGAAGCCCGCATGCCGGTGTTTCCCGTCCGCGAAGTACTCCAACTGCCGCGTCAACTGGCCGCCGTCGACCGCGGAACCGACTCGCCACCCAGCAAGGTCTTTGGCGACTTCCCACCTCTGGCAACTGCCGGTCGGACCCTGGTTGATCGTGGCTGTGTTCAGTGCCATCCGGTCCGAAGCGAACGCCTGCCAGGTGTGGTCGGAGTCGACCTGGCCGGTGCCACAAGTCGCATCCGACCCGACTGGATGCGTCGATTCCTGCTCGACCCCGCGTCACAAAAAAAACGCACGCGAATGCCGACGTTCTTTCCCAAGGGAAAGACCAACAGCCCGGATGTCCTCGACGGCAACGTCGACCGCCAACTCGCGTCGCTCTGGGCCTACATGGCCGACATCGAGCGTCAACCGTTGCCCGAAAAGATCATCCGCGACAAGGTCGACAACTACGAACTGGTCCCCGGCGAGCGGCCGCTGATTCTGAGAACGTTCATGCAGCGAGCCGGCAGACACGCCATCGCTGTCGGATTTCCATCCGGCACCCACTTCGCCTTCAACGCTCGAACCGGAAGTGCGGTCGAAGCCTGGCGAGGCCGATTTCTCGACGCGCACGCCACCTGGTTCAACCGGTTCATCCCGCCGGCAGCACCCCTGGGCAACCAACTCATCTCGCTGCCCGACGGCCTGGCCCTCAACCAGTTGAACTCAGCCGACTCGCCCTGGCCCGCTGCGACGGACCCGGCGACCGCCTACCGATTCGGTGGCTACCGCCTCGACAAGTCGCGTGTCCCCACCCTGCTCTACTCGCTGGGAACGCTGCAGGTCCAAGACCGAATCGAACCGACCGCCGGACACGGTCTGAAGCGAACTCTGACCATCACCAACCAGGCCACAACCAAGCCGGGACTGCCGACCGCCTGGATCCGTGGCCTCACCGGACAAGCACTGGCCAGCCCGGCCCCGGGTGCCTACACCAACGAGCACGGGCTGACCGTGTCGGTCCGAACCAAACGCAGTCACGCCGACAAGATGATGACGATCGGAGGGAGGTCCGAATGGAGGATCCCGATCGTGATCGCGCCCAGGGCCGTCGTGGAGATCCACTACCGATGGTGAAACGATTGGACAACAATCGATGCGGTGGCTGGCTGCCGATTGGCCTGGCAGCAGGGTTGGTGATCGTACTGATGTCACCCACCTCGGAAACGGCCCGTGCGGCCGACGAATCGGACTACTACCGGCTGGTGACCATCTTGACGTCGCAGGCGGCCACTCAATCCCGGTCGAAGTTCTGGAAACCGCCGCCGAAGGGACTGGTGCTGGAAGTCAGCGGCATGGCACCCGTAGGCAAGAACCGTCTGGCCGTGACGATCCGCAAGGGCGAGATCTGGTTTCTGGATCGCGTCTACGACGATCCGCCACGCAACATCACCTACCGGCGATTCGCCGAGGCGTTGCACGAACCACTCGGATTGCTCAGACAAGGCAATTCGTTTCTTACCGCTCAGCGGACCGAGTTGACTCGGATCACCGACACCGATGGCGATCTGGTGGCCGATGAATACATCTGCGTGAGCAACGGCTGGGGCGTGACGGGCAACTACCACGAATACGCATTCGGCCCCAAGCTCGATGGCCAGGGCAATCTCTGGATGACACTCAACATCGGCATGGGCTTCCAGGGCAAGCAGTCCTCACTGATGGTCCGCAACAAGACACTCAACGTGGCCCAGGCTCGCTGGCGTGGTTGGGGCGTCCAGGTCAACAGGTCCGGCAAGCTGGTGCCGGTTTGCGCGGGCATGAGATCTCCGAGTGGACTCGGAGCCAACCGGGCCGGCGACATGTTCTACACCGACCAGCAAGGCAACTGGGTCGGCACCAACTCGCTGCACCACATGCGGGCCGGAGCGTTCTTTCACCACCCCGAAGCACTCGCGTCGATGAACCTGCCCGGCTCACCCATCTCGGGGATCACCTCGATCCCCAATGGGCTGCCGTTGCCCGAAGCCGTCAAACGAATTCCTCACCTCAAGCCGCCAGCCGTCTGGTTCCCGTACAAGAAAGTCGGCCAGTCGGCCACCGACATCGTGCTCGACAACAGCCACGGTCGCTTTGGACCCTTCGACGGCCAACTGTTCGTCGGCGAATTCACCCTGGCGTCGATCAACCGCGTCTTTCTCGAAAAGGTCGGTGGCGAATACCAGGGTGCCTGCTTCCCCTTCCGCGAAGGACTGGCCTCAGCCGTCATTCGACTGGCACAAGGCCACGACGGAAGCCTGTTTGCCGGACTGAGCAACCGCGGCTGGAGCAGCCTGGGGACGGCAGCCTACGGACTGCAACGACTCGTCTGGACCGGAAAGACTCCGTTCGAAATCAAGGAGATCCGGGCACGACACGACGGGTTCGAACTGGTGATGACTCGCCCGGTCCAAATCGAAACGGCTCGCCAAATCGGCTCGTACTCCGCCAACAGCTACACCTACACCTACCATTCGACCTACGGCAGCGACGAAATCCAAAAGAAACGCCTCGCGATTCGCTCGGTCCAACTCAGCCAGGACCAACTGCGAATCCGACTGCGAATCGATGGACTGCGAGAAATGTTTGTCCACGAACTGCACGCCCAAGGCCTCCGCAGCCAGGACGGACAACCGCTGTTGCACCCCACCGGCTATTACACACTCAATCGTATCCCACCCACACCGTAGGACAGGCACAGCCTGGCCTGCGCCTCCCGCCCCCCCTGCTTGTTTTTTCCTCACCGACACCTATCGTCAACACTGCAACACTGCTGCCTCTGGAAGAGGCCCGTCAAGACCCCGCGTCCCGGCCTCTGAACCCCACACTTCGAAAGACCACCGATGAGATTGCGACGGCCGACTTGCCTTGGCATGACGCTGCTGCTGGCCTCCGCCGTGGGAAATCCCGATGCCATGGCCCAGAAGGCCAAGGTGGGCCAGGCCCCCTCGATCGCTGGAGCAACCGTTCACGTCTACAAAACCGTCGGCAACGTGAAGCTCTCGCTCTACGTCTACCAGCCGAAACGAAAGGACCAGTCGACGAAGCGCCCCGCGGCAGTGTTCTTCTTCGGCGGTTCCTGGAATGGAGGAACGCCCCGGCAGTTCCAGGAGCACGCCTCCTACCTCGCCACTCGCGGCGTGGTCGGCATCGTCGCCGATTATCGCGTCAAGACCAGGCAGGGTACGTCGCCATTCGAGTGCGTCGAGGATGGAAAGTCGGCGATCAGGTGGCTGCGAGCCAACGCCGAGAGGCTGAGGATTGATCCCGACCGACTCGCCGCCGGTGGTGGTTCGGCCGGCGGCCACGTCGCCGCGGCGACCGCCACGGTTCCCGGACTCGACGCCGCCACCGACAACCTGGAGATCAGTTGCCGCCCCAACGCCCTGCTGCTGTTCAACCCGGTCTACGACAACGGCCCTGGTGGTTTCGGGCACTCGCGAGTCAAGGATCGCTACCGCGAGATCTCGCCACTGCACAACATCCGCAAGGGCATGCCCCCGGCGATTGTCTTCCTGGGCACCCGGGACAGCCTGGTCCCAGTCGAGAAGGGACAGGCATTCAAGAAGAAGATGGAAGAGGTCGGTAGCCGCAGTGAGTTGTTCCTGTACAAGGACCAGCCACACGGGTTCTTCAACCGCAGCCGCAGCCCCAGGCACTTCCTGGCCACTGTCACCGAGATGGACCGCTTCCTCGAATCGCTGGGCTACCTCGAAGGCCCCCCCACCATCCGCCTCGACAAAAACAACTAGCCCTGCGGCCGACCAATCCCGATGTCTCTACTCAGCCTCCGCGGACTGCAATTCACCTATGGTGGTGAACCGTTAATCGACGGGATCGACGTGGAGATCCAGCGAGGCGAACGCATCGGATTGCTGGGCCGCAACGGGACCGGCAAATCGACGTTGATGAAGTTGATCGCCGGCGAACTGGATGCCGACGACGGAGAAGTCCTGCGTGACCCCCGGACCACCGTCGCACGACTTGTGCAGGATGTCCCCAGCGGCAGCAACCTGTCGGTGCGAGAAATGATCGAAGAGGCGGCCGTCCAGTTGGCCGTCGATGGCGAAGACTGGCAACATGAACAGGCGGTCAACCGAGTCCTGTCTCGCATGTCGCTCAATGGTTCGATCGCCTTCGCCTCACTCTCGTCGGGCATGAAACGACGCGTGCTGCTGGCTCGGACTCTCGTCCACGAACCCGATCTGCTGCTGCTCGACGAACCAACCAACCACCTCGACATCGACTCGATCACCTGGCTCGAACAGTTCCTCAGCGTCTACGACGGCGCACTGCTGTTTGTGACTCACGACCGAGTCTTCCTGCAGGCACTGGCGACGCGGATTATTGAACTCGACCGAGGCAAACTGTTCGATTGGCCGTGCGATTACCCCACGTTCCTGAAACGGCGTCAGAGTTTGCTCGATGCCGAAGACAAACATAATTCCAACTTCGACCGCAAACTGGCCGAGGAAGAACGCTGGATCCGGACCGGGATCAAGGCTCGCCGCACACGAAACGAGGGCCGCGTCAGAGTTCTCCAACGCATGCGAGACGAACACAGCAGCCGGCGACACCGAATCGGTGACATCCGTATGCAGACGGCCGAAGCCGAGAAATCGGGTCGACTGGTTATCGAAGCCAAGGAGGTCGGATTCGCCTACGACACGCCCGAGGGAACACACCCGGTCGTCCAGGACCTCTCGCTACTGGTCTCTCGCGGTGACCGCATCGGGATCATCGGACCAAACGGGTCAGGCAAAACTACGCTGCTGAAACTGCTTCTGGGCCAACTGGAACCAACGTCCGGCTCGATTCGACACGGCGCACGACTCGAGATAATCTACTTCGATCAACTGCGTGAGCAAATCGAAGAAAACAAGACCGTGATCGAAAACGTCGGCGAAGGACGAGACGTCCTGGAAATTAACGGCAAACCCCGAAATATCTACGGCTACCTGCAGGACTTCCTGTTCACTCCCGAACGAGCCCGACGGCCGGCTCGGCATCTCTCCGGAGGCGAACGCAATCGGTTGATGCTCGCACGGATCTTCAAACGACCGTCCAACATCATGGTGCTCGACGAACCCACCAACGACCTCGACGCCGAATCACTCGAACTGCTCGAAGAACTCATCTCCGACTACCCCGGCACTCTGCTGCTGGTCAGCCACGACCGCGAGTTCCTCAATAACCTGGTCACCAGCACGCTGGTCTTCGATGACAACGGTTCGCTCAAGGAATACGCCGGCGGGTACGACGACTACATCAAGCAAAGGAACCAGGCAAAACCGTTAGAAACCACAGCCGGCACAACACCACCCACGGCAAACAAATCCGGCACGGGCCTGACGCCCAGGATCAAGAAACTGACTTTCAAGGAAAAGACTCGAGCCGATGAACTGTTCGTCGAGATCGAATCGCTCGAATCCGAACAGCAGCAGCTCAACGACACACTCTCCAACCCCGAATTCTTCAAGGGGGTTGGTGACGAGATTGTACAAGTGACGGTCCGGTTGACGACGATCAGCGTGTTGTTGCCCGAGAAACTCTCCGAATGGGAAGAACTCGAGTCCCGTCGCTAAATCCGGTCGCCGAATCCCGCCACACGACAATCGAGACAGGTTCACGCGCCGCAGGCAGAGTTGCTTGGCTCGGGTTCCCGGATTCTCAGTCGCACGCCGACAACCGAGCGACAACTTCATCAGAAAGCCCCGCCGACTCGGCTGCGAAGGCCTGGTCGACATGCGAGAGTGACCGGCAACCGATCAGCACCGAAGTGACTCCGGCCTGAGCAATCACCCAGGCCAGGGCCAGATCCACCCGCGACCTCCCCGTGTCGGCCGCCACCAGATCCAATCGCTCCAACGCCGCCCAGCCGGTGTCGTGGAAGTAGATCGGTTGGTGTCCGGGGATCACATCGAACCGGGTCCCCGACGGGATCTCCTGGCCGGGTCGATACTTGCCGGTCAGGAACCCGGCTCCCAGCGGGCTGTAGCTGAGAACTCCGACCTGTTGATCCCGACACAACGGCAACAGGTCGGCCTCGATGTCACGCTGGACCAGGTTGTAGGGCGGCTGAACCGATTCCATCCGCGGGCCTCCTTCGGCCGCCGAACGGATCAGGGCATGCCCCATCTGCCAGGCACCCCAGTTGCTGCAACCAATGTGCTGGACCTTGCCCTGTTCGACCAGAGTGTCCAACGCCGCGAGTGTCTCGTCGACCGGTGTCGAATCGTCAAAGACGTGCAATTGAAACAGGTCGATCACCTCGACCCCCAACCGCTGCAGACTCTCCTCGGCCGACCCAATCACTCGTTCCCGCGTCAGTCTCCCGGAGACCTTCGTGGCCAACACAACCCGGTCGCGGACGCCGCGATCAGCCATCCACTCGCCCACCACCCGTTCCGACTCGCCCGCCGCATAGGCTTCGGCCGTGTCGAGCAGGTTGATGCCTCGTTCCAACGCGTGGTCGAGCACCGCGAACGAACTCGCTCGGTCAATCTCGCGGCCAAACGTCACACAGCCCAGCCCGATCGAGCTGACCTCCAGACCAGTCTGCCCCAGCGGTCGATATTGCACGTCGATTTCCCAAATTGAAGATCACCGCTGTAACAGATCCACGGACCCGGCGGCCGCTTCAGCTGATCACACCGAACACCGGATCGCCGCCATGCGCGATCGGGATCGGCCGACCCTGGCGATCGTCGACGGTCATGTGCGGATCGATCCCCATCAACTGGTAGATCGTCGCCACAAAATCGGCCACCTTCACCGGGTGACTCTCCGGATAAGCCGCCTGCTTGTCGGTCCGGCCATGCACGTGGCCCGGCTTGACGCCGCCACCGATCATCAGGCTGAAGCCGCACTGAGGCCAATGGTCTCGGCCAGCTCGGCTGTTGACCGTCGGAGTCCGCCCCATTTCGCCCATCACGATTACCAACGTCGAATCCAACAACCCGCTCGACTCGAGATCCTCGAGCAAGGCGGGGATGACACGGTCGAGAATCGGCAGGTTGTGATCCTTGAGCATGCCGAAGTTGTTCGTGTGCATGTCGTAGGAGTGGCCGTAGTGCTTGTAGATGTCCTGGTGGACACTCACAAACGGCACACGTCTCTCGAGCAACCTGCGGGCCACCATCATGGTCGAACCCCACAAGTTGTCGCCGTAACGCTGGCGAGTCGCAGAAGATTCCTTCGAGAGATCAAAGGC
>CAVOEV010000035.1:0-25766 GCA_963694825.1 Planctomycetota bacterium | reverse complement strand
ACAATGACGCACCCGGACGACTCGTCTCGATTCCGGCCGAGGTGCGTGCCGAGTTGGTCGAGTTGGTGAAACTGAGGTACGGGATCGAATTGATCGACGTCCGCATCAAACGACTCAACTTTCCCAGGCAAAACCAGTTGGCTGTCTACGAGAGGATGAAGACCGAGCGTAAGAAGATTGCCGAACGGTACCGCAGCGAAGGCTTGGCCGAAAACATCCGGATCAAGAGCCAAGCCGACCTGCAGTACAGCCAGATCCTAGCCAACGCGCGACGAGACGCCGACCTGATCCGAGGCCGGGCCGACGCCGATAGCCTCAGAATCCTCAACCAGGCTCACCGACGCGACGTCGAGTTCTATCGCTTCACCCAGACACTCGCCACCTACAAAGCCATGCTCAACGATCGCACCACACTCGTGCTCTCCGGATCCAGCCCACTCCTGAAACTGCTCACACAAGGCGTCCCCACACCCAGCACGGACAACTCGAACACAACAACACCACCGACCACTCCCGCACCGTCGACCTCCAACAAGGAGAACGACAAGTGATCGATCGGACTCCTGCTGCCAACCGGCCGCCTAGCCCAGACAACGGCCAGGCGGACTCCTGCCACCCGAGACGAACTTGGCTTCTGTTGCCAATCGCCCTCGTGGTCGGAGCGTGGCTGTTGAGCGGGTTCTACATTATCCGTGGCGACCAGCAAGCCGTCGTACGACGATTCGGCAAGCTGCTCCGTAGCGACAACGGAGTGGTTGAAGTGGCTTCGAGTGGGCTACGCTGGGATCTGCCGTGGCCGCTGACTCAGATCGACCGAGTCAACACGTACCAGGCCCGCACCCTGACGGTCGGCCTGCCTGAATTCGGCCCGGAACTCAACGACGACGCGGCCGCCGATTTTCTCCAAAACGTCGACCCATCTCACCAGTCACAGTTCCTCACCGGCGATCGAAATATCCTCAATCTCCAAATCACCGTCCACTACCACATCGGGGACATCGAACGGTTCCTGTTCCAGGACTCCGACCCGCACGGCCGACTCGGATCGCTGGTCGAATCGCTCGTCAGCGACGCCGTCTGCCGGAGCGGAGTCGACTTCGTCTACGTACGCGGCCGCAATCGACTCCGCCAAATCCTCGTCCATCGCCTCACCTCAAACCACTCCACCAACCAGCGTGGCCGATTCGGACTCGTCGTCGACGACGTCACTGTCGGAGCCGTCTATCCTCCGATCCAGGCCAAACCCGAATTCCTCGAAGTGATGAACGCTCGAGCCCAACGGCAAACTCACATCAACAACGCTCAGGCCTACCAGGTGCAGCGGGCCAACGAGAGCCGGGCCGAAGCCGATCGTGTGACGCTCGAAGCCGACTCGTACCGCAGCCGGACAGTCGCCGCTGCACAAGGCCAAGCCGCTCGCTTCGATCAATTGGTCACCCAAATCCAAGACGAAACCCGAAAAGGCAAACACAGCTATGCCGAGATACGCTCGCTGGCAATGAAACGCATGTACCTGGATACCATCCAGAACATCTTCGCCAAGGTCAAAGCCAAGATTGTTATCGACTCGGGACGACCCGTCGACCTCACGATCCTCAAGGAATCGGCCAAGTAGCCCTCCCGGCCAACTACAACCGGTCCACCAGCAAACGCGAAGCCGCCTGCTCGCCCAGCAATACACTCGTGTTGTCCGATTCGCCCGGACCGTCCATCTCAAGCGTCACAGTTCCCGCCTCGAGGTTGTTCGACACCACCCGGCCCTCAACTCCCAAGGCGACTCCATTCTGAGTCAGAAACTTCAGGAACTCGGCACGCTGATCCGTCACCCGCGCAATTCGCACGCGGGCCCCCGTCGGACAACTGGCCAGATTCGTGGCATCCGCCACTCCGTCGGGCCAATCGCCCTCGGCCGTGGGGATCGGATCGCCGTGAGGATCGAAGTCGGGTCGGCCAAGAAACTCGTCGATCCGTTCGACCAGATCGTCGCTGACCGCATGCTCCATGTGCTCGGCCTCCTCGTGAACCTGGTCCCACGACAAACCCAATGTCTGAACCAGGAACTGCTCGATCAGCCGGTGCCGCCGCAGCATTCTCATGCCCAACTTGCGACCCGCTTCACTCAGACACACACCCTCATAGGGCCGGTACTCGACCAGGTCGGCCTCGCCCAAAGTCTGGTGCATGCTCGTCACCGTGCCCGGCGATACGCCCAACGCCGCGGACACCTGACCCGCCGAAACCCACTCGTTCCCCTCACGCACACCAATCTGAAGGATCGCCTTCAGATAGTTTTCAACGGTCAAACTCGGCATCACTTCGGCTCCCCTTCAATGCCAATTACAGCCCGTGCCCGATCCCGAGTCAATCGACACACCTCGTGCAACCCACCACCGACTCGCGTACACTGAATCAGCCGATTCAACCACACCCGCTTTCCGTTCCACGGACGCTCGCTCATGCGATCGTGCCACCGCACCACGCCACTGTCGGCCACGATCCTCAGCAGCCTGGTCGCAATCGGCCTGGCAACCACTCAATACGCCACTGCCAATTCACCTTCTTTGGCCACATCAGCCACACCGGCTGCGGCAGCAGATGACTTGGCCCGCATTGTCAGTCAACTGGTGATCGATCTCGGCAGTAACCAAAAGACCACTCGCGACAATGCCCGACGACGACTCCTCTCTCTCGGACCCGATGTCCTCAAACTCCTTCCCCCAGCCGACTCGATCAAGAACCCCACCATCCGCAACTCCATCCGACGCCTGCGTCGAACTCTCCAACTGACCGCAGCGTCCCGCTCGGCTCAAGCCTCACCCGTCTCACTCTCCGGACAACACACCCTCCAGGCACTCGTCACCTCGATCGCCAAACAGACCGGCAACCCACTGCAACTGGGGCAGCTGACCGAAACGCAACGGCAGCAGTTGATCCGTTTGCAACTCGATCGAGCCACCTACTGGCACGCCGTCGACTCGTTGCGATCGATGGCCCGCTTGGACCTCGTCAACCGACAGGGGATCGCCACACTGGTCTCCACCTCGAACAGCCCAGCCGCCAGCACGACCGACCACTCGATCGCCCGATCCGGCCCGTTCCGGGTCATCGCCACGTCGAAGACTCCACGCAAGATCGCCGGCAGTGACCAGAATTTGATTCGACTCAGACTCGAATGGATGGTCGAACCGCGGCTGCGACCACTGTATCTCGTCTGCCGACCAGCCAACTTCCAGGCCACAGGCCGGTTCGAAAACAACCAACCCAAACCACTCGCACCACGCAGCCCTGCCGCCACGCTCGAATTGCCCCTCGCCGGTAACAGCCCCACTCAGCAATTGCGACTCGACTTTGTCACACCCTCGGCAACAATGCCCCACCACGTCAGCCTCTCGGGCACCGCCGACGTCTGGCTGGCGGCCGATACGCAACCGTTCTCGTTTCCCGCCAAAGTCGGCATCCAGCCAATCGTAAAACGACGCGGTGGAGTGGCCGTCGTCATGACCTCGACACGAATCACTCCGGCCGACAAGCAGAAACACAATGTCCGGGTCGACATCACCGTGCAGTACGAATCCGGAGGCCCCTCGTTCGAATCGCACCGACTCTGGATGCTCTACAACCAGGCACACCTCCTTGTGCCAGACAGATCGGGAAACTTGGCAAATTCCAGAAAAACACGCCAAATCGACTACGACCGATTCGAAACACCGCGTCTCGACAACGGTACGGCTCGACTCGTCTACCGGTTCCACAACGTCGACGGACCACTCGAAAACTGCCGGTTCGTCTACCTGGCGCCAACCCAGATCATCAAGGTGGCCGTCCCGCTGGAATTTCAGAACTGGCCACTCGCCCCGATCCGCTCGGACGACTGAAACCCACGAACCCCCAGTCGATCACACTCCACCGACGCCCTCGGCCTCCGTGGCCACGCGGTTCTGGAATGCCACCACGAGCAGCCCGGACAAGAACAACACGAAGCCCAACACCGACAGGCCACCGGGCAGCAACAAGAACGTGATCAGACCCAGTCCGACCAGCGCCTTGGCCAGGTGACGCTTCAACAAGTCCAACGTCCCCGGACGACCCACCGCGACGATCGCACCGCAGCCGACAGCCAACCAGGCAACCGTCCACAACAGGTTCAATCCTTGCTGGATCGACTCGCGAGGCCGCATCGCCAATTCGAGCTTCGGGTTGTCGCCTGTCGTGGCAAACTGCAGCGTCTGGCCACCAGTGGGAATCTCGAAGTCCACCGAAAGGCCTCCAGCAATTCCAGCAGGGACTTGGCCCGCGACGTCCAGTTCGACCATGTCCGCCTGCTGACCACCACCACCACCCGCAGGGAAGCCGATCATCGGTCCACGCATCAGCATGGGGCCAGAATTGGGCTCACCCGCAGCTCGCTGACCCTGCTGCATAGCTCCCCGCTGGTTCTGTGAACGCTCGACCTGACCGGCATCGACCTTCTTCTGCTCCTCCTTTACGGCAAGAGCGTTCAGACCGGAGATCTGGCTGAGACTCTGCAGTTGGCGGCGTTTCCTGAGTTCCCTGGTAGCCAGCTTGCCGCTGATGACAGCTTCGTTTTCCTTCCCACGACCAGGCTTCTGATCACCTTTCTTCCCCTTCCCACCACCGGCCTGCCCGTCCTTGCCCGCCGACTTCGAGACCGGCGTCTTCAGCTTGAAGTTGAAGGCCTCGCTGGCACCAGCCTCCGCGGCCTTGTCCTTCTCGGACAGCACAATCCCGTTGTCCGTCTGCAACCGATAGTTGTTCCGGAAGATCTGTGTCCTCTGAGCCTCCTCGTCCTGACCCTGTAAGCTCCCCAACTGGTCGATAACCGTCACGCGTTGTTTCGAGTCATCGACTTGGAGCTTGTCGAGCGTCTTGCGATACCGGGTCTGGAAATCCATGTTCTGTCTCCGGAACTCCACCACACCGTCTCCAACCACCAGCCCTGGATCTGTTCGACCGGAACGACGAACGCTGCCCAGACTGTCGTAGTTCTCCAGAGCAAAACCGAGCCCCTTCAGCTTGCTGGCGGCGTTGTACTTGGCCTTCCCACTCGACTTGCTCTCCAGAACGCCCAGCAGGTAATTGGCATCCTTGAGTGCCACTCGCCTCTGGTTCAACTCGATCCGGTCACTCCCGACCAACGCCAGGTTGGTCCCATCGCCCTCGACCGGCACCACGTCCAACTCGTCCGGCAGGTGCACCGTCCACGACGTCTCCTCGACCTTCATCCCATGCTCGGCAAATGGGTTCGCTTTCGAGTCACTCTCCTGATCACTTCGCGGTGCCACCACGCTGGGCACCGGGATCGCCCGCCTGTCGGCAAACAGATGGAATCCGGTCGGCAGCTTCCCCGCCTGGCCGAATCGGCCAGCCACGATCATTCGGACCGGGAACGACAGATCACCCTCGCTCGTATTGGGCAACGCAACCAGCACCACCTGCCGCGATCGAGCCTCCTTCGACTCCACCGGCCGTGACGCCACGCCGTTGACCGAGACAGACAGCACTCGCGACCCATCGGGAATCCGGACGGCCAGGAACTGCTGTGCCCGGTTCCTGATCGTGTAAACCGCCTCGGTCCGCCAACTGCCATCGGCAGCCAGCACACTCACCAGTTCGGCCAACTGGACCTTAGCCGTCGCCTGCTTCAGAGCCGACAGGGGAAGATAATCCCACCTCGGCATCGACTTCGCCTTGGGCAGAACACGCCACATGCCGGTCGCCTGGTCATACAGCGAACTGTCGATCCGAACCTGCAATCGGCCCAGATCGTCCTTCTCGACCCGCTCGACATCCGTCCCGTTCTTCAACGACAGGGTCCCGGCCGACTGGTTGATCAGGATCGCGTAGTTCTGCTGGGTCTCGACCGGCCGGTACGACACGGTTGCTGTACCCTCATCATCGGTCGATACGACCGACTGTTCGAATCGTACACGAGGCGATTCGACGACGACCGATGCCGACGACGGAGGCGGCAGGGTGGCCTGAGCGATCAGGAACAACCGATCGTGGACCGGTTCGTTGAGCGTCACGGTCCAGCGAACTGTCTCGGTTCCAGTACCCGCGACGACCTGGCGGCGGATTTCGCGGATTCGCGGATCGTCAAGCTGCAGACTCTTTTGTAACCAACCCGGAGTCGTGAACACGAATTCGTCGGACGCGGCTCGAGCGATCTGCCACGACAGGGCCAGCGAATGATCGACCAGGGTGTCGGTCACCGTGACCAGCGATACCGCCGTGGCCTGAAGACCAGGCACCGCCCGCTTGACCTTCAGTACGATCAGATCGGTGGTCGTGCCACCCTGAACAAATGCGAAACTCGCCTTGCGAGAATCCAGTTGCCGCAGATCCCGGTCGGCACTCGATGGGTCGATCGAACGCCAGCCACCACGCTCGTCAATCGTTGCCGAAAACGCCTCGTCCAACCACACCATGATCTGACTCGTCAGACGAGCCAGGCCCAATGGCTGAGGCACTGACAGTTCGAGTTCCAGGATGTCCGACGCTCGAGGCGAAATGCCTTCAATCGCCACTTCGATCGATCCCGTTCGCGGCCCATCGAATTCGACAGTCAGTCTCCGGTTCCCGTCTTCATCGAGGTGCACGAACCAGTCGGCCAACGCCGTCGCCTCGACACTGACCGGCAGGTAGTCCACTGGCAATGCCAGAGTGACACTCGCTCGAGCGGCCTGGCTCAGTTGCCAGCGGATCCGCGAAGCCATTCGAACCTTGCGGTGCTCGATCCGCACCGCATGACGTGCCACCGCAGTCGCCTCGGACGTCCGACGCGTCAGTCGCAACGACAGAGCAAATGGCCGAGTGATGTAGCTGTAGACCAGACGCGGAGCCACCACGACCTTCGCACCCGACATTGGCACCGCCTTGTCGCACCACGACGGACGAACCGACTTCGCAATATCCACCTGACGCAAGCTGCTGCTCGAAATGGTTCGAGACGTGAACTGGTCGTCGATCAGAATCGCCAACTGACCCTTGTCTCGCTCGAAACCCAACACGCCCATCGAATCGATCATCAACTCGCTGGGCCGGGCACCAATCTTTCTGTCCTGGAACAACTCGACTCGAACTACAGTCTCGTCATCGATCCGACGGCGGAAAAATACCTGCAAACGTCGCGCATCACCCTCGGTCGTGACCTCCCAACCACCCACATCCGCACCTGTCACCCGCTGGACCCTCAGGCTGGATGGCAATCCGAACGCAACCTCCGGCAATCCACCCTGCCGAACACGGAATCGGTAGTAACCACTGTGACGGACACCGGGATCGGAAACGTGAATCGAGGTGTACGATTCCAACTGCACCACACCGTCGGCCAAATCGGCCACCTGCTTCGGCTGCCATGCCACTCGCAACAGCCCGCCAGCATCCACACCTAAATCGATCGACTCAACCCCGTTCTTCACACTGCGACGATGCCGAGTCGTTGAACCGTTGACTCGAACCAGGAACTCACCCTTGGGCAACTCGAATCGGAATCGACCTACCGGAACCGCTCCCAGGGTCAGTGAAAACTGACCGGCCGGACCGGCCTGACCCAATGGGACTTCGCAGTCGATTTCGAACCTGTGAGTACCCCGCCCGTTGACCACCACGGCCAGCGAGTCTGCACTCGGCTTGGCCTTCGACGCGGCACGAGTTACCAGTGGAGCCGGTTGACCGTCCAATCGGGCACCCCCGACTGCCACCGGACCGATCGGGATCGACAACACGATCTGACCGTCCCGGAAACTGTACAATTGCAGATCGCCATGGATCGAAACTCGCGACGCAACACCCTCCGCGGCAGGCACGACCACGGCCGTCCACGACGCATGAGTCACCACGCCCGGTCGAGGAGCCGCTGGCAACACCCGACGATCGGGATGGGCCAGGTTCCACAGGCGAAGGAACTCGCCACGTGGCACCAGCACGCGGCTGGCATCTGCAGGATCCTGGCCTCGCTCCAACGGCACCACCTCCAATGGACCAACCAGACCCGGTACCGCAACCGACGGCTTCGACGAAGTCTTCCCCTGAGCAGCCAGTGAGCCGGACAACAGCGATACGGCCAACAACAGGCCACCAACACGGATGATGTCGCGATTCAGATTGGCCAGCAACCAGGTCCAACACGACCCAAGCCAACCGATCGAAGCCAACACAAACCACAGACCACTGCCCGCCGCGGCGCCCAGAAAAAGACCGTCCAGATACATGTGACTCCAAGTCGGCAAGACCGTCACCAACGCCAGCGGAAAGACCAACCCGCCAATCACACCCGCCATTCTCTCGACAATCCGACGACGACGTGAAAACCAACAGACGACCACCACTAACACGATCAGAAATCCCCGACCCGTCGACTGAGACTCGAAGTCCTGATACGTGACGTCCAGGTCCGAACCCTCCGACAATTCGCGACTGCCCAGGAAATGGAACTCACGCTTCACCGTGCCGGCCGGTGGCCTGAGTTCCAAGGCCAACGACATGACTGCACCAGATTGGCCGGCAGCCTGAGGCAAGATCGAGTCGCCCATGGACACTGTCTGACTGCTCCCGTCGGGCGCCTGGCTGGCACCTCCCGTCTCAACGCGTCCCTGCATCCCCCCAACTCTCCCCGTCGTACGCCCGGCGGGCGGCGGGGCGGTCTGGCGAGTCGCCAGTGTGCTGGGCCGAGCCGACTGAGCTATCGCCGTAGTCGGCCGCCTGAGTTGATCTTGTTCGGGTCGTTCACCTCGTGCTGTCTTCGCAAGATCTCGACGGCCCTCTTCCGACTTGCTCGTGCTCGATCTGGGATCTTCGGCCACGTCGGCCACTATGCTCGCGCGAGGCCTGTCGAGTGATTCACCACCCGGGGGGCCACCACCAGTTCCAGGCATGCCGCCACCCATGCCACCGCCAGCGAATCCACCACCACCCGTGCCCGCCGCGCCGTCACGCTCACCCCAACCAGCACTCTCGGCCGGGGCGGCTTCAGACTCGTCTTGGAAGGCCCGGTCGAAATCCAATCCCGCAACCGAATCGGCCGTCTCGGCCGGAGCATTCACTCCCAGCGCAAAACCACGGGCGCCGACCGGTGCCAACAACAGCATGGCCGGCAAGACCAGGCCCACCACCATCAACGCTCCCGCGGCCGTCACCAACCCGACGTAACGGCGGCGACGGAACGACAACGTCAGTACACCAATCACCCCGGTCACGATCAACAGAACCACTAAACGAGTCAGTAGACTTCCAGGCGACAGATTGCTCATTGAATCGCGCATGGCACCCAGCACACTCGCCTGGTTCAAAGGATCTCCAGGAACGAAACGGCCATCGGATGCCACGACCAAAGTCTGCCACGGATGATGCAGGATCCAGTCCTGCTCGAGAACTTCGATCGGACTCGGAGCTCCCACGCCGGTCTTGAGTGAAACCAATGGAGCGTTCTGAACCAGTCGATCCGAACCGCGAATCTCATGACCGACCTCCGACCGATAAAACACCTCCAGCACATGGCGACCGGCTCCACGAGCATCCACCGGCCAGCCCACCACGAATGTCTTGCTCTGCGACTGGCCCTGCCGCCGATGAGCCTTGACCGGCCGACCGTCGACCGTCACCGCCCACAACGACCTCCCTTCACGTGGCTCACCACGCAGGTCAACCACCAGGCTCTGTACACCTGCAGCCGTCAGATCAAACGACGCCCGATGCTGCATTTCTCCGGTCCGGGCCAGAATGCTGGTCACCGTGCTCTTGTGGCAGACCGCTCGAGCCACCGTGCCATGGTCGAAACGAGTCTCTCCCAATGTGACGTGGTAGCCGGGAACCAAGTACCGGTAGGCCTTCACAATCCGCTCGACTGGCCGATACGTCGATGCCGGCAGATCGATCGGATCGATCTCGGTCAATTCCGCTACAACACCCGCTGCATCACCCTCTAGAACTGCTCGCTCAATCGCCGTCACATCGATTCGCTGATCGTCAGCCGCCTCGATCGCCACGTAACCGTTGTCCCGCTCGGCTCCAACTACCGTCAGCGTTGGCAAGGGAAACCGAGACCCGGCATCCTTCGCCACAGCCCGTGTCATCGTCAGGTCGACCGCCAGTGACAGACGGTTGCGAGTGAACTCGTCGAGCTTCAACCGGAAACGACGACGTCCCTCCGCCACGGCCTCGGGCAACTGCTCCACAATCCGACTCGAAGATCCCAACACCCGGAATCTCAGGTCCTGTCCAACCCACTCGGGCAATTCGACCACCACCGTCCGCAACCCGCCTCCCTGGATGTCGAGATGGGTTTCGAGATGAGTCGAAAGTGTTTCGGGATCGAGACGGGCGACCGTCAGGGATTCGGCCGACACCCGAGGCGGTCGGCGGCCGATCCGCAATGTGCCCGAGACCCGAGGCGACTGGTACATGTAGCCCAACCGCTGACCCGACAGCTTCAGGTTGGCCTGATCGAGTCCGACCAGGTCGTCAGCGACGACGTCGTAGACATCCGGTGCCCGGATCAGATAACGACCCTCGACGATCAGACCCGACTCGCTCTCATCACCATTGCCACCAATCTCCAACGCAATGTCCGGCAAGGCCACCTGACGAGACCGGACACTTCCCAGCGGCCAGTTCTCCAGGTCGCGATGGGCCAACACGCTGACGCCCACCTCCGTCCCCTCGGGAATCACCTTGGCAAACCCGACCCGCAACATCTGACGACCCTCTGAACCGGGCAACGTCTGCCACGGAACCGGCTTGCCGGCCACGCGGACCAGTGTGACGTTCCAACCCTCAGGCAATGAAAAATCGACCTGGAACAATGACGAAAACAAGCTCTCGATCGTCGCCTCGATCGCCAGATCCATCCCGTCGTCCGATATGCTCAGGATCGTCGCCAGCGCCGCCTGCAGCTCCTGACGCTTCGTCTCCGTCGCAAACGACAGACTGAAATCCTCACGCCAAGCGTCAAATCGCATCGCACTGCTGCCGGCTGGGATCTTGCCCAGGATTCCACTCAACGTCGTAACGTCAGAGACCCGACGAACTCCACTCGCCTGACCCGCCTGCAGCCGGACTCCCGGAGGCGAATGGACCACCACCTGGCCGACGTGGGATGTGACTCCCGAAAACTTCAACCTGGGCACCTGCCACAACTGGCCGACCGCCGTTGTCATCACGCCCCTGAATGTCACCCGACGCGAACCCGTGAACCGCTGGCGGTATCGCAACGTGATTCGAGTCCATCTCGAGTCACCCGGATCGTCAGCCAACTCCCAGTTCTCCAGACCACTCGACGACACGTCGGTGATCTCCAGGGTCCGAGGCACACTCGCCACAAACACGTCCAGAGCCTCACCAAACACCTCCAGTCCCGTCACCGCCTGCCAGGTCACCTCACCGGGCGACACTCCAATACCGAAAGCCGTCGATGCAAACACCAACGCATCGCCAGCTCGCTCGGTCTGACGGTCCGTCACCGCCAAGCGGATGTCGCTGCGACCTCCAACCGGCAAAGTGTAAGTCGCCGGCTGATCCGACGCCGATGGCCGACGGACCGACAATCCGTCGACCACAAGATGCTTGCCCGCCGGCAAATGAACCACCAACGATGCCGTCGCCGCTGGCACCAGACCAAATGCCGCAACCTTGTCGCTGCCGACCGACGCCAATGGAGTCGATAAACCCAACTCCAAACTCGATTCGCCTAGCGTGTCGTGGAACAACTCCAATCCCGATACGCGCGACTTGTTCCGAGTCAGCTGGAATCGAGCCACCTTGGCCGGCTGGCCACCCAACTCGGCACGCTCGACCGATACTCCTCGAAGTGGTAACCGCAATGACTGCCAGCCACGAACAAATTGCTGGAAACGAACCGATACGTCTACCAACAACTGATCGCCGCTTGGACGCGCCGTGTAAACCACATCACGCAATGCCAATGACGCCGGAACGCGAGGCCGAGTCGACTCGTTCTTGGCCGCCATCGCTCGCAACTCGGTGTATTCCGACTTCTCGAGCATCACGCCGCGAGCGTCGCGGTCGATCACCACGCCCAACTCCTCGATCGGAATGTACACCCGACGAGGTCGCTTGGAACCGTCGGATGGCCGGGCTGGTGACTGGGCCGGCAAACGACTGGCTAATGTCGTCAACACCGCAATCAACAACACCGAGGACCACCTCGAGGTCATCACCGTCCGCGGCCTGAGCCTGGGTCGTTTTGTTCGAAATGCACTCACGGCCGAGACTCCCTCTGATCGGTTTCGTCAGATTCACCCGCTTCATCCGAACCGCCGGTGTCGGAATCCTCACCGTCCACCTCGTCAGCCGATTCCAACTCCTCTGCACCCTCACCCGTCAACCCGTCCTCCACCACGACCGGCTCGTAACCCGGCTCGTCGCTCGGTTGGTCTTCAGCCAAGTTGTCGCTCGCGCCAGGACTGGACGCCTTGCCGGACTTCAGAACACTCGACACCTTCCCGGCTACCGAGCCGAAGATCGACGAGAAATCGGTCGACCTCTGGAATCCGATCACCGCCGCAAGCATCCAGGTGGCTACGCCGAAGCCGATCCCCCATCGACCCGCCAACAACGCTTCGGCCACGCTGTCGGCGTACGACAACGACAACAGAGACACGGCAAACATCCCCACCAACACAACACTCAGACGGTTGCTCCACGGAGTCCACAGCAGCACGCATCCGATGGCGAAGATCGGAATGCTGATCCCCGCTGCCATCGATGACGTCTCCCACCAGGTCGTCGCCAAGGTCTGTGACCCGCCAAGGTTTCCATAGACAAACGGACGGCCCTGCACGGGAAGCGAACCCAAAGTCGACGTGCGTTGCTGGTTGTCGAACCAGCGTTCGAGTCGTCCGTAGGGTTCCCTGAGTGTCACGAAGCCCTCGGGCACACCGACCAACTTGTACTCCCGAGGCACAAACACCACGGCCCGCATTTCCTGAGTCACCACCTCACGCTCGCCCGACGCGACGCCTCCGATCTGAGGCAACAGGATCGGCTCGGTACTGCCAAACCAACTGTCAAAGAACTCCGCCTGCTTCTGGTCGTAACGGATCGAAAGAAAGAACTCCTCGTCGGTCTTCGTCCCAGCCACGTTGAATGAATAGGACGTCCAACCCGCTTCGGTCGACTCACCGTCACCGCTCCCACCGCTCCCACCGCTCCCCCCGGACTTCTCGACCGGCACCTTCCTCTGGTCCACAAACACCCCGGACAAACTCGCCCCCTTCGGCATGTCCACCCGCAGCCTCTGACGCTCGCTGCTCTTCAGCCGGTACCTGGCCCGGACGGCCGCCGTGCCGTCCTTGTTGATCACAATCTCGACCAGGCCCCGAGACACAACCGTCTGCACCACCTTCTCGGATTCGAACTTTCGAGTCGAAATCTCGATGCTGACCGGTTGAGTGTGAAAGCGGAACGCGGCCGAACCGGCCGTCGGCAACAACTTCAGCTCCCGTACGTCGATGTACTCGAGCCCGCCGCCAGACAACTCTTCGTCGGTCGGCCACTTGACCTCCAACGCATCAGCCTTCTTGATCACCACTTCGCCGGTGATGTTGTCGTTGTCGAGATCCAAGGCCTGAGGCGGCTGGACCTGGATCTTGGTGTTTTCGCCCGACCCGCCCGACTCACTCGACCCGTCGCCGTTCGTCTTCACGTTCCAACTGACATCAAAAGCCACCAGTCCGGTCAACTCCTGCTGCATCACGATCGTCCAGGTCACCCAGCCGTCTTCGGATTCACCAGCCGACTTCTCGCGGATGGGAACCAGGGTCGAGGCGCCTCCGGAAGTCCGAGTGGTGGTGATCTGAGCGTCCTGGCCGATCGACTCGGGGACCCGGATTCGGAACGTGTCCTTTCCAGCAAACTCGACCGTGAAGATCACCTTCGAATCCACATCGACCAGCTGCCGACGAGCGTTGGCCGTCGTGGCGACCGTGGCCGACAACCTGGTCGGGCGGCGACGGGTGGTGACCGGCAATGCCAACTGCCGGGAAGCGTCGTCCGTCGGATACGATGTGTACTGCCACGTGCTGGCCAAGCGGGCACGACCCACCCTGGCTCCCACACTGCCGCTGGGATTGGGTTGGATCCCAGACAGTTTCTGCTCGTCCGTGATCACCTCGAACGCGTCCGGAGCATACACGGTGATCGTCCCGTTCTCGCGAACCACTCCCAGTGGCTCGATCACCGGCAACAGCACGTCCACCGTCTCGGCCTCACCGTCAAATGGCTTGTGTGAGTTGATTGTCAGGGTCATTGTTCCCTGCCGGCGCTGAGCCAACACCACCGTCAACAGACGCGATGCCTTGTCGAAACTGTGCTCCTTGTACGCGTCACCGGTGACTCCATCCAGTTCCAAACCCGCCGGCAAGCGTAGCTTCCACTCGAAGACCCCCGCACGCTCGACCGTGTACTTCAACCGAGACACACTCCGCAACTCGGCGTCTCGGAACACCAATTGAGTGGCCTGGTCGACCGTGATCCGTGGCTGCACCGGCTCGTAGGACACCTGCAAATCAAATCGCGGACTGAAATACTTGTACGACCGACCGCCGGGACGCCGGATCGATGTAAACACCTCGGCCGGCTCGATTCTCACCAAGCCACGCGGAGGAATGACGTTGAGCGTGAGATCCGAGCCGTGAGTCAACACGACCTGGCCACTCTCGCGAACGGCGTCCAGGGAATGGATGCCGTGGATCGTCATCCCCGGATCGTCGATCGTCGACTTCTCGATCCCGCCCGTGTCCACTCCAGACACCGCGAAGACTTCGCCCATCGCCGGAGCCGGACGCTCAGTGTGCACCTCGAGAACAAACTTACCACGTACACCACCAATGAACTCGACAGTCACCACCTGACGCTTCTCCTCGGTCACCGGAACCCACTTGCGGATCTTGGCCGACGTCGATGCGACGTCCAGAATCTGATGACCCAATGGCACCGCGATCCTCAATTCGGTCAACTCGCCACGCAGAATCTCGTGGTGAAGAAATACGTCGGTATGAACCAGGCCGTCACGGACCGAGATGTGCTGGTAGTTCGAAACACTCGTCAACAAATCCATGTCCGGCTTCTGGCCAACACGCGGATACCACAATGCGGTGATCTTCGGAGTCGCACCCAGGCGGGCACGTACCCGAGTGCGACCCTCGGCCGATTTGACCGGCAATGCCACCAATCGAGGCGTCAGGTCGACGGCCTGCTCGGGACGAGGCACACTCAATTCGAACGTCGTCATCCCCACGGTCGGACAATCCAACTCGAACGAATGACCCTCGGCCGAAGCTCGAATCCGAGCCGTCAATTCGAACGTCACCGTATGAATCCCCGACTCGGGAAACAACAACGCGTAACGACCCGCACCAGTCCCGCGGAGCAAGACCTGGGTCGCCTTGCCATCCAAGGTCGCCGTCACCCGGCCGATCGCCGCCTTGCCGAATTGGATCGGGATCTCCGACCAACTCTTGCCCAACACCTGGACACTCAACGTCGCCTTGATCCGAGCCAGACTCTCGTCCACCGTCGCCACGTAATCCGCTTGAGTGATCACGCCCTCGACCGGAGGACCCTTCGCAACCCGGTCCGCAACTGCAGCACGCTCCCACAATCGCAAGTACTCGCTGTACGGAAGAAATACCGCCGATGGATGCTTGTCGAAAACCGACTTCAAGTCCCGGTACGGAACGTAAATCCACTGCTCGAATTTCTTCGACGGACCAGCCGACTCGGACGGATTCACCACCGGTTGAGCGGCAGCGGCCTTCGTCGCCTCCTGACCCTGTACAGGACCAACCAACAACACCGCCGCCAACAACACCGCAGCCACCGCAGCCACCGCAGACACCGCCAGCGACCGCCTCGTTCCATCGACAACCGCCTCGACGGTCTCGAATACAAACATCTCGATATCCCCCTCTACGTCTCGTCTCACCAAAACCGCCACGACAACGCGACGATCCCGGCAGCCTGCCGCTTGATACGCGATTCCTGGATCACATGGCAAAAGGAAAGCTGGAGTGATTCTGTGGTTTGGGAAGACCTGGTAAGGAATTCCAACTACCACGCTACTCTAGGATGCCAGTACGGCACCAGTTGTTGCAGCCAATTGCCGGTTTTTCTGAATCCGATCGATATCGACCGATTCCACCTGCAACGGTTGTAGCGGTTTACAGCAGCAACTGGCTCATTCGGCTGTCAGACAGAGGTGCCTGTCCCGAAGTCCATCCCGTCTCGACGCCAGCAACAAACAGGGGACAGGCACCCGCCTGCGGCGGAGAGCCAGTCCCTGATTACGCCGCTCGCGGCAGCCCGCCCGCCGACTCACCCGCGATCACCTCGTCGACCAACCGACCATAGTCGGCGGCCCCGTTGCAATTCGGGTCGTAGTCGAAGATCGACTTCCCGAACCCAGCCGCCTCGGCCAGCCGAATGTTTCGCCGAATTCGTGACTCGAATATCGTCGCGGCAGCCCAAGGTGCCTGCGAGTCGCTCGAGGCAAAGAACGCGGCCAGGTCTTCGCTGATGTCCGCCGCCAGCCTCGTCCCGGTCTCGAACAAACACAGCACCACCCCGCTGACCTTCAACTCGCGGTTCAACCGCCGTGAGACCAGCGCGGTGGTTTCGAGCAGTTTCGACAGCCCCTGCAGGGCGAGGAAATGAGGCTGCAGGGTGATGAACACCTCGCGAACACCCGCCAAGGCGTTGATCGTCAACACGCCCAACGACGGTGGACAGTCGACGATGCAGTAGTCCAGAGGACAGGTCGACTCGAGTTCCACAAGAGCCTGCCGCAAAACCGTCTCGCGGCCCGGCTCAACAGCCAACTCACGCTCGACCCCCGCCAGATCCACGTTGCCCGGCACCACCCACAACGACTCGCCCACCTGACGCCGGATCTCCTTCACCCGACGTCGGCCCAGCATGACATCGTAAAGGCTGGGAGTGCCCACCGGAGCTTCGACGCCCAGGTGCAGCGCCGCATGAGCCTGAGGATCCAGGTCGACCAGGCAGACACGACGACCGGCAGCTGCCAAACCCGCAGCCAGGTTGACGCTGGTGGTCGTCTTGCCGACGCCGCCCTTCTGATTCATGACCGCGATCGTACGCACCACTTCGCCTCGCTCAACACCGAATCCACAGTCCCAAGCCGCACAAGTATATCTCGACACTCGCAACCGCGCGAAGATGACTTGCGGACTGGCTAACTCGCTTCGGCAAGCAATCGCTCAAGTCGGGTGACGCAGAGATCGATCGAACGGACGGCTTGGACGAAGTTCGTGTGAGTCGATGCGAGCGGGGCGTCGCGACGGAACTGCTCGGTCGCTCGACGCATGCGGCCAATCTTCTTGCTCAACATCCTGATGTAACCCACCGGATCCTCCAGTCGAGTCTCCAATGCACGCGACGTGTCAAACACCGCTCGCACAATCCCCATCAACTCGGGGAAATCCTCGACCTCCTCGCTGTGCTTCACAAACGTGCGAACAACCCAGGCATGAGCCATTACGTCCTGGCACTCACCGACAATCTCAACCAACCGGTCTTCACTGCTACTCGACACGTCACTCATCTTCACTAAAAGTCATCAACGTCGTCACACAACAACCCGCCAACGCCTCGCGACCACCCAATCCCAATAACTCGATCACCACTGCACACCCCAACACCTCCGCTCCCGCCTCCTCCAACAGCGTCTGGCACGCTGCCACCGTACCACCTGTGGCCAACAGATCGTCGACCATCAACACCCGGTCCCCCGCCTTCACCGCGTCGGTGTGTACCTCGAGTGTGTCCTCACCGTATTCGAGCTGGTACGAGTGCGAACGAGTCTCGTGAGGTAGCTTGCCCGGCTTGCGGACCGGGACGAATCGAGCACCCAACTCCAACGCCAACGGAGCACCAAACAAAAAACCCCGCGCCTCGACACTCGCCACCACGTCCACTCCAACCTCGCGGTACGAATCGGCCAGGCGACGGATCACCTCCGAATACGCCTCCGGCGATGCCAACAATGGTGTGATGTCGCGGAATCGAATTCCCGGTACCGGGAAATCTGGGACCATTCGGATATGTGACTTCAAGTCCAACTCGCCACTCCCGCCACTCCCGCCACTCATCAGCGTCTCTCCTCGGTCTCGACCAATCCTCGCCGGGCCTCAACAACACCAGCCTCCGCCGACGTGTCCCTAGCATACAACTCGACAATACTCTGCCACACCCGTCGAGCTTCCTCAATCCGACCACCCGCCCGAGCCCGCTTGGCCTGCGAAAGTGCCTCCGACAACAACGTCCCCGCGCCATCAGTCGACACCGAATCTCCACGCCACTCGTCAAGCAACGCCCGAGCCACACCAGCCTCGGATTCCCACTTCGCCTGGCCGTCGACCAACCCGAGTACCGACTCGAGAATCCGCATCGCTCGCGATCGGTCACCCAGCCGCTCGTACTCTCGAGCCAACCGCAAAAATCGAGTCACCTCGGTCGCATCACCAACCTTCAAACGCCTCGTCGGCCGAGATCCCGATTCGACCGCCATCCGCTCAATCCGCTCAAGATGCGGACTCACTCGCTCACGCCAACCTGCAGGATCTTCGGTCACCAGAGGCGTGAAGTAACGATCTCGAGCCGTTTGCCAGTCGGGTTCGGACAGCTCCAACAACCGAACACCCGCGGCAAACCGATCCTCTGCACTCATCCCACCCATTTGCCACAACACCAACCCCGTCGACACCAACACCGCCAAACCGACCAACAGGCCCGGCGTGCTGTTCCACCAACTGCCAAAACGACTCCGCTGTGACTGACGCTCGATCTCGAACTTCATCATGTCCCGAACCAATGTCGCCTCGCCAGGACCACCGTTCCCAGCATTCGCCCCAGCCTCCCCCCCACCACGCGACCGAGCATCGGCCGTCACCGCCGTGAAAGGCATCGTCAACTCGTCACCAGCCTCGGTCGGCTCGGATCCAGTCCCGGCATCGAGACCAGTCCCACCCTCGGCAATCCGATACACACTCGTCGCTTCGTCGACATCCGGTTTCGCCTCGGACTGCTGCACCTCGGTCTGCCCCTCGGTCTGCCCCTGGCCCTCGCCTTGGGACAGGGCCACCTTTCGAGGAATCTCCTGGAGCCGCAGGCCAAGAACATAGGCGTTGGGGAACCGGTCGTCAGGAGCCTTGGACATCAAACGGCAAACCACGTCATCGAGCCATCGAGGCATCTCGGGCACGATCGACCGCGGCGGGTCGAACTGCCCATACCGCTGCTTCTGGATGATCTCCACCACACTGCGACCCACAAATGGCGGACGACCCGTTAGCATGCAGTACATCACGGCACCCAGGGAATAGAGATCGCTGCTCGGATGAGCCTTTCGACCCTCCGCCTGCTCGGGCGACATGTACTCGGCCGTGCCCACGATCCCGCCGGTGGCAGTCAACTTGCCGGCGGCGAAGATCTGAGCCACTCCGAAATCGGTCAGCTTGACGACGTCGTCTGCCGTCAGCATCAAGTTGCCCGGCTTCAGGTCGCGATGGATGATCCCCGCGTCATGAGCCGACTTCAAGGCACGGCACACCTGAACCGACATCGCGATCACCGACTCCCAACCCAATCGCTTCACGCGACGCAATCGAGCCGTCAATGTCTCGCCTTCAACCAATTCCATCGAGTAGTAATACGTCCCCTCGTGCTCGCCACTGTCCAGAAAACGAACAATGTGAGGGTTCGTCAGCTTCTGCAACGATTCGATCTCACGCCGAAACCGCTCGACCAAACCCGGCTCGCGAGCCATCGGCGCCGACAACACCTTCACCGCAACCGACTCGGATGTCTCGACGTGAACAGCCCGATAGACCGTCCCCATCCCGCCTGCACCCAACTCGGATTCGATCGCATACGGACCAATCGTGATCGAAGACTCTGACATCGCACTCGTCAATGAAAAGCTCGAGAATCGCAGTACTGGCCGATTCGAGTCTAGGGTGCGACAATTCCGACGGTCAACAACGCCACATTACCAGCACCCCCCAGCAACCCGCTCCCGGCACCACTCCCCTCATGACCACCGCCATCCTACTCGTCGCTCACGGCAGCCGACTCGATTCGGCCAACCGCGATCTCGACTGGCTCGGCCAATCGCTCGCCAAACGACGACCCAATGACCTGATCGAAACGGCCTACCTGGAACTCGCCGAACCAGACATCCCCACGGCCGGAGCCGCGTGTGTCGAACGCGGAGCCCGCCACGTGCTGCTGCTGCCCGTCTTTCTCTCGCCCGGTCGACACGCCACGCTCCACCTCGCACAACACCGCGACGACCTGGCCACCCGGTTCCCCGAAGTCTCCTGGTTCCTGAAACCACCGCTGGGACGCCACGAATCTCTGGTCGACGTGCTCCAGGACCGCATCGATGGACCAGACCAATCGGCCACTTGCTGAGCAGACTGCCCCGAATCAGACGCGGTCCGGTCGCTCGACCCACGCCAACAGGACCGGCAGCAGCACTAGGTTGCCGGCCAAACCGCCAAGCATCGCCACGCTGACCAAGATCCCGAAATAGACCAGCGGGATGAAATGGGACAGCGTCAGTACGCTGAAACCGACAACCAATGCCAGGTTCGCCAACACCACCGCGCGACCGACGCCCGTGTGAGTCCGCTCCAATGCCGTGGCCACGTCGTCTCCCGATGCACGAGACCGCCGAAAACCCGATATGTAATGGATGCTCGAATCCACCGTCAGACCCAACGACACACTGGCGATCATCGCCGTGGCAATGTTCACCGGCAAACCCAACCAACCCATCGTCCCGATCACCAGCACGATCGGGAACAGGTTTGGCAACAAGGCCACCAACCCCACCCATAGACTTCGGAAGGCCAAGGTCATCATCAAGGTGATCCCGATCGCCGCCAATACGAAACTGACCACCTGGTCCCGCAATAAACTCTCGATCAAAAACGTCAACAACACGTACAAACCCGTCGCCTCGACCGCCCGAACCTCCCGGGACTTTCCAGAACCAGCCCCTGGATCAGCAGCCGTCGATTCGGGGAACTCCTCACGAGTGATCTGCTCGACTCGCTCGATCAACTCACGCTTCCGACCTGCCTGCTCACGCTCCAATGACCTCAACACGATCCGCATCCGACCGGCGTCCGCGTTGTAGAGGCTGGTGACATATTCGGGTTGAGATTGATCGAGCACCTTGAGTCGTTTGGCGAGAGTATTGAGCAGGAAGGGGACACGCGGGACCATGGCCAGGCCGTCGCTGATCGGGATGACCTTCGTCAGACGACGACGTCCATCCTCAGTCTTCATCGTCTCACCCACCTCGCTCCTCAATCGCTCGGCCAATCGCTCGACCCGCTCGATCGACTCCTCGTCCAACTCGCCCGACATCTCAAAATTGACCTCCCAGTTGCCCGCTCCGCCCAGCTTCGTCTCGACGAATTCCAAACCCTGCCGAATCGGACTGTCCTGGCGGAAGTTCTCGCTGAAATCCGTCTCAACCTCCAGCCGCAACAAACCCACTCCAGACACCACCACCAGCAGGCCGACTCCGATCAGCACCCAGGACGGGTGGCGACGAGTGGCTCGGGACAGCGACCTGAGTCCACTCACTAAACGGCCTTCACCGGGGACTCGACCCGGATCCACCAGTCGCCGACCCAACAGGATTCCCCCAGGCAACAACAACAACGCAGCAACCAACACCAGCAACGTCGCCAAACTCATCATGATCCCGAAACTCCGCACCGGGCTGATGTTGCTCGACAACAAAGCCGCAAACCCGACCGCGGTCGTCGCACCAGTCCAGAAGATCGCCGGAGCCAACTGCCGCATCGTTGCTGACATCGCTTCCAATGGCGAGAGTTGGCTACGATGTTCGCGGTAATGGACGGTGACATGAGTGCAGGTGGCGATGCCGATGATCGTGACCAGAGAATTCAGCATCGAACTGACCATGCTCAGCTGCATCCCGCTGAGTACCAAAAGAGCCTCGGTCCAGAGGATCGCGCTCAGGACAACGGCCAACGGCAAAACCACCCAGCGGATGCTCCGGAACAACACCAGGATCACCGCAGCCAACAGACCCAGTGACCACCAGAACAACGTCCGCCCATCCTCCTCGACATAACGGAACATGTCGTGAACCTGCACCGGTTCACCGACAACTCGAGCCACCGGCTCGTGGGCGGCCGCCAGTCGACGGATCTCGGCAAATGTCGCAGCCCGCTGACTCGTCGACTCGGCACCACTCGCCCGCGACAGCCTCAAGATGATCGCCACAGTGCGACGGTCCTCACCCACCAAGACACCCTCGACCAACTCCAACACCCTCCGCCTCAAACCATCAATCCGCTTCATCACACGACCCAACACCCCAGACGGCTCCAAGGCCTTCACCAGGTGCTGAGTGCTACCGGACTCGACGCCCGGCACACTCCCCAACGACTCGGCCAATCGCTCGATTCGTGACCGAGCCTCTTCGTTCAACCGAGTCGACTGCTGCGACGACCGGTCGTCACTGCTGAACAGACGAGGGTCCTCGTACGAAACGATCACGAACTCGTCGCCACCAAATAACTCGCGACTGGCTCGGAATGCAGCCAGGTGAGGATCGTCGTCCGAGTACAGAGACTCGATCGACTGGTCGAATTTCAAACGGCCGGCCGGACCGATCGACAACACCGCGACCAACACCGCGGCAATCAACAGGATCACTCGGTGAGACAATACCCAGACCAGCAGGCTGTCGACAAAGCTGCCAGACCCGCTGGCGTCCGAGGCCACCGGTGGCATGCCGTCGTGCAACTGTTCGGGATCCGTCCCGTTGGCTTCCATCGATCCCCGACCTTGTCACCCGTGTTGGCAGACTTTGGTTACACTGGTACGCCGAGTCGGCACAAGTGCCCCGACAGGACGGGTACAGGATAGTCGCCCGTTGCCCAACCAGCCAACAGGAGTCCCGGTGATCGGACACCGTTCACAGCCTTCCTCCCAAGTTGACCAGTTCGACCAAGTTGGCCCACCCGGTCGTATGCCCTGCCGACCCGGCCTGGCGCTACTGGCCGCGATCCTGCTGGCACTGGCCGTCCGCATACCGGTCGCCGCCTGGCGCTTCGAATCACTCCAGGACGACCGCGATCACTACCGACTGCTCGCCGACGGTGTGGCCCGTGGCCAAGGCCTTCAGCATCCCGATCACGGCACGCCCACCGCCTACCGGCCTCCGCTGTATCCTCTGCTGCTGGCGGCGGTGGCGAGGTTCGCATCCGGAGACCTTCCGGTGGCGACACTGCACCTGCTACTCGGCCTGGCAACTGTCGCAGGGACCTGGGTCCTCGCCAACCGACTGGAACTCGGTCGATACGCCTTTTGGCCGGCTGCAGCTGTTGCGGTCGATCCGCTGCTGGTCGTCGGAGCCACTCTGCCAATGACCGAAACACTGTTCACTACCCTGATCGTCTGGATGCTCGTCGCCACCTCCACACCGCACACACCGCACACCACTCGACGACACCTGGCCCTGGGTATCCTGTTCGGACTCGCGACACTCTGCCGACCCTCGGCCTGGGCCTTCGCCCTGCTGTGCGGACTCGTCACGGTCGCCTCGCGCTGGCGTCGTCGAAACCGGACCAATGCCCCGATCCACCTCAAGGCTCTCGCTGCGACAGCCGTCGGAGTCGCCCTGTGTGTGGGACCATGGTTGGCACGCAACCTGGCCGTCTCGGACACACCTGTCCTCACAACCACTCACGGCGGATACACTCTGCTGCTGGGCAACAACCCCGTCTTCTACGACCAGGTGGTCCGACAACCACTGGGCACGACCTGGAACGACAGCACCTCCGAAGCCGGCAGTCGACCGGACCAATGGCGCACGAAACTGGAAAGCCAGTTGCCAGTCCCGCCACATGGCATCCACGCCGAAGCTCAACGCGACGCCTTCATGTATCGCCAGGCCAGATCGAATATCGCCGACGATCCCGCCGGGTTTGCCCAAGCGTGCCTGTTGCGAGTGCTGAGATTCTGGACGCCGTGGCCGCTGGAATCCGCTCCCGGGTCGGCCTGGCCCAGACCACTCAAATGGATCGTCGCACTCTGGTACTCCGCCACACTGGGTGCCGGACTCGTCGGACTGTGCCGAGCACCGTGGAGAACGCAGTCGGCTTGGATCAGCCCGCTACTGTTCCTGCTGGCGCTGTCGCTGCTGCACGTGGTCTTCTGGTCGACGATGAGAATGAGAGCCCCAGTGATGCCGGTCGTCTTCCTGCTGGCAACGGTCGGAATCGGCTCTCGAACGGATCGGGAAGCGGCTACGGAAACCGCCGCGCCAGAGGCTTATTGACACTCTGGAAAATGCGGAACTATAATCCCGCCCCTTCGTGATTCGCCAAGATCCACCAAGTTTCTGGCGACCCATTTTCTTCAGACTCACTTCAAAACGGCCGCAACCTACATTGCGGCCGATTGCCTCTTGGAACCGGATCCCCACGTGTCGGGCAGGACGCCCACCGACGCCCTCCTCAGCCGACGCCCGCACTCGGCCGTCACCTCACGGTGCCGCCGACTTGCCGCGGTTGCCGTCGCCCTGATGATCGCGCCCACGACGGCCGCCCGGGCTCAGGACATCGGGCCTGCTAACAATCACATCACCATTGCAGCCGACTTCGGCTCGATCACAAACACCCGAAAAGGCGGCGATTCCACACAAATCGTGCTGCTCAGACGACATGTCACCATCCGACAGGCCAATACCGTCATCACCGCCGGACAGGGAATCGCCTGGATCAAACAAGCACGACCGCCGGAAACCGGGATCCACGTCAGCGTCTATCTCGAAGACAAAGTCCGACTCGAAAACTTACAACACACTCTCTCTCGACACGTCCTGCTCCACAAACTGACCGTCTCCGCGTCCACACCAACCCTGAGAATCACCCGACCTCAAAAGACACCCGGTTCACTCGCCGAAGACCCACTCTACCGTCGCGCCACCGCACACCGGCAACGACGACCCGGACCTTCCCACCAACTGGCTGCCTACCAACCTGCCCCTGCCCCTGCCCCTGCCCTCGCCCCGTCCACGGCCCCCACGCCACTCAACAGCCTGCCGACTCAACGACTCAGACGAGTCCAACTGTTTCCCAGAACCAACCGACCCTTCAGCGTCACCACCGACACCAGCCCCCGGACCACTCCCAGCGAAAAGGTGTTTGTGATCACCGGAGGCATCAACCTGGTGATCGATCAGGTCGACAGCCGGAAAACCGGGTCACTCTTCGGCAGCGGAACCGTTGATCTTTCGGCCGACCGTGCCGTCATCTGGGCCCAGATGAACGATGACCAGGAAATCTCCTCCCAACTCCTCCAAGCCGTCAACCGCGGCATCCAGATCTACCTCGAAGGCAACATCGAACTCCGCCAGGGAGGCCACGTCGTCCGTGCCCGTCGAGCACTCTACGACGCTCGCGAACGACGCGCACTGATGATCGACGCCGACCTGCTGGCGAAGATCCCCGGAGGACTTGCACCTCTGAGAATTCGGGCTGAGAAGATCCGTCAGGAGGGCGACCACAACTTCCACGCGCAAAACGCGTGGGCGTCGACCAGTCGATTCGGAGTCCCCGGCTACCGGCTCCAGGCCAGCGACGTCTTCCTCGATCGACGACACCCCCCCTCCTGGCTCGGCTCACCCACTCAACCCAACCAAGACAACTCCGTCG